>JAUXEM010000118.1 GCA_030620515.1 Salinivirgaceae bacterium | reverse complement strand
TAAACGAAGCAATGATTGACTATTATTTAGACTAGATAGAAAGAGATAGAAATAGATTGACGAAGATAGAAATAGATAGAAATAGATTGAAGTAGATTGACGAAGATTGGAAGAGATGGATGACGATTGAAAGAGATTGAAGAAGATTGAAAGAGATATATGAAAGATTGAAAGAGATTGATAGATGAAGATTGGAAGAGATTGAAGGTGTATTATTCGATTATAATTTTAGTTTGGGGTTATTTTGTTGTGTCATAAAATTGTGTCTTTTTTTTGCATTTTTAGTAGTATTATTGAATATTGCAGAAAAAATTTAGTGTGAAGAAAATAGGATTACTTTCAGACACGCATTCTCACATTGATGATAAAATGCTTAAGTTTTTAGAATCGGTTGATGAGATATGGCATGCTGGTGATATAGGTTGCTTTAGGGTAATTGAAAAGTTGAAGAGTATTGCTCCTGTTAAAGCAGTGTTTGGCAATATTGATAATAATGAAATGCGGCAAGAGTTTTCTCAAGTAGAATTATTTGATTGTGAGTATGTACCTGTATTTATGACTCATATTGGAGGCTATCCTGACAAATACCTTCCAGGTATAAAAGCCCAATTAATAAAAAGTAATACTAAACTTTTTATTTCTGGACATTCACACATTTTAAAGGTAATGTTTGATAAAAAGCTTAATTGTTTACATATTAACCCAGGAGCTGCAGGAATTTACGGTATACACAAACTACGTACAATGGTTCGTTTTGGTATAGATAATACAGTAATAAAAGATTTAGAGGTTTGGGAGCATAAACGATAAGACACTATCCTAAAAAGTGTGTAAAGTCAATTTTACCCAAATTGAGCGATTAGTTATTACTAATTCGCTCAATCGACTGAGTAATTGTAAGTTCTAACAAATCTTCGTTTCACTTGATTTGTGACAAACAACAATTCCTAGGTCGGGATTAACTCTAAGTAAAGCGCTTTTCATTTCATTCAAATCGCTCAACTTAGGTTTTAATCTCTTTGGGTATAACCCGCCTACCAAAGTTTTACGGCGGGCAGGTTCCCCGAGGCTTGCCTCGTTTATTTTTTTGTTTTGAAATTTGAAATTTGATTTTTTTGAATTTTAATGCCTCGTGGGCTTGCCCCGAGGATATTTACTTAATCGTATTCTTCATATTGCTCATAATCTTCACCATCTTCATCGTTACTTTCAACTTCTTCGCCACGCATTCGTTTTAAGAAATCGTTACGTTTCTTTAAATTAGATAAAAAGAATACATAGGAGGTTTCGCCACGCTTAATTTTTAGTTTTCTGTCTGACCCCTTTGTATTTGCAATAACTTCGTTAAATTCGGCTACGCTTGAATATGCTTGCATAAGACCACGTTTGTAGTTAAAGAAATACCAATGCGTTTCGCTTATTTTTATATAAAGATTGAATTCATCGCCGCTTCGCTTGCGGATAATTTCAACAAATCCGCCAACTTTTTTATTTATTTGTGTGCCCTTTATATTTGCAATTCCAAGTGGGCTGTTTGATACCCAAGAATTATTTTTTTTATTCCATATTAAATTGAGTTCCGCAAAAACAAATGATGTACTCAGAATTTTAGGTACTTGTTTTACTATACCAAAAATATTTTGTTCTTTAAACATTTTATCAGCTTCGGCATAGCCCATTAACTCGGTCATTCCCTTTAAGTAGGTTTTGCGTTTTAAGCTAACGGGTTTTAACCCAGATAATGTACTCATTGTATCGGCAATTATTTTAAAGCATTCTGTGGGTAAAAAGAAATCTAGAGTGCTTATTATATCTACTGATAATTTATCTTTGGAAATATCGTAAGTTGAATTGCCCTTTGTCTCTATTTTAATTTGACCAAGATTTGCACCTAAGTTAATATTACCATCGCCGTAAAGGGTACAAAAGTTTTTATGTAAGCTTAAATAGTTGCCTACTGTGTCGCTGTTATTAATTTTAGCTTTACTACCTATTTCATACTGCTTAGCTTTTTTGTCGTAGTATAAAAACTCTTTGGCAGTAATTACTGGAAAATTACTATAAAGTTTGCGTGGCGATAAGAATGCCGGATATGCATGAATTGAATCAGTAGCCATCATAGGACCTGATACTAAAAAGTTGTCATTAATGTCTTTTGGTTCCTTTTCTAGTGGAATATAAATAGAATGTGGATCAATTTCAGTTGAGAATTTCACCCAACTTTCTGTAATTTCATCACATTCGTGATTTATTTTTAAGTGACCATCAAAAGCAAGTAGTTTCCTTGTTGCCTTAAGTTCTACCTTTCCTTGGTATTTATAAACCGGAGATAAGGAAAAATCTTGTGTTCCATTAATTTTTCCTTTAGCAAAAGTATTACCTACAGTATCTACAGCTATAATGTCAAAGTTTATCACAAATTCACGACCAATTTCATCTTCATAGTTATATTTACCTTCGCCGTGATATTTATTGCGAGAACTTATATTAATAGTAGAGGAGTGAAACTGGTGGTATTTAGTATCGGTATTCGCATTAATATCAGCTTTTAATAGAGTACGTATTTTAGCCACAGGCTCAATGGTTACTTCTCCTTCATTAGGGAAAACAGTAGCATCAGCAACGCTAATATATTTTACTTCATGAGCATAAATGGTATTTGTTTTTAAATCTAAATCAGAGATTGGACTCGACCAATTTAATGAATCTTGTCCTTTATGCACAGATACAAACAGTGACCCTTTGGCTGACAAACCAGCCTCATCACGGTCAACTATACGATTTTTACCATGTTCAAATACTTGTACCTTATTAGGTGTAAGCATTTGTAAGGTGTATTTATCCATTTTCCAGTTAAACTCTTCAACATAAGCTTGGTAAAGGTTTTCAGGTAATTCAACTTTGCCTGTGGCAGTATTCGATTTAAATTTAGATTCCATAGCAGTAAAATCAACATGTGCTTTTACGCTATCTGTTTTAATAGCAAGCTTATTAACATTTACAGATGCTATTTCAAGATTAGCTGTATCCGATTTAAATGATTCAGAGCGGTATTTGAAAAGTGAAGATGAAAGCTTTGCCTTATTGTATTTCATTACTCCTTTACCTTCTATCTCAGTAGGCGTATATACTAATGAACCAGTATGTTTAGCTTTACCTTCATACATAATGAATGGCTCCTGGGTAGTTTCAGAATACAGTTTATCTAAATAAGGCATCCAATGCATGAATACTTCGCCAGCTTTAACTTCGGGGTATTGAACAATAGTTGTTTGTTTGCCTATATAAAAATCGCTAGTAAAAGCATTGGTAGAGTCTGGATAAAAAATAAAATCGTCCGATGTTTCTTTAGATGTAAGGTACTCCATGTAACCATTACCGCGTAAGCCGTTGTTACTTAAGTATATTTCGTTATAATAGGTGCCTTTTCCTTTATAAAGCGGCAAGCCATTAGGTGCTTGGTGCTTAAAACCTAATGAATTATCTTGTTGTAATACAAGTCGTTGTTCTATGTCAGGGAAAATATCTGATGATACAAGTGTTCCATCATATCCCATACCATCGGTTGAAAAATCATTCAGACTATCAATAGTATATTCGTCTACAATAAAATAGAATTTATCGCGGGTGTATTTTCCTTTTTGTATTTTCGGTTCATCGTAATATACATATGATTTCTGTTTACTTCTAAAAATAGGAAAATCAGGATTATCTTTCACTCCTGATTTATTTTCAGGGTCGTCAATAACTAAATCGCCAGTAATATTTTCAAGTACATTTTCTACATTCTCAAGTTTCCTTCTGCCCCAATTATCAACACCCGACTTAACCTTTATTGATAATGAGTCTACCTGATTTAGAGCTATTTTAAAGCTATCATATTTAAATTCAAAATTATCACCATAGTATTCAAATAAACCTGCAACAACAGTTCCTCCAAAATCAAAGTTGAGATTTTTTTTCAATAATATCCGTTTATTTTTCGGATAAAAAATAACATTCTGACTATCGCTAACATTAACCATTGGTATACCTTCAATGGCTAAATCCATGTTTTGAAGGTTTAGTGTTGCATTGCTATTTGGTGCATTTATTCTCGATTCAAATTGAATTAAGTCATAGTCAACTTTTCCAACAATGGCATCTAAGTAATTATATAGTTTTGGTTTTATTCTACAATATTGTGTTTGAAAATCATAATCTACAATCCCCTTATATGTTAGCTCAATTAGTAAGCGTCGGGTAATTGTCATAGGCATTCGTATATATTTTGAAAAATCTTCGGCATGAAAGTATTCGCGATTAGTTTTTCTAACAAAGCGCCTGAGCATTATGTAAGGATGCGTATCCTCTAATCCCTGAACTTCATAGTATCTTTCAGAACTAAAGTAATTTGATGATTCAAACTGAGCTATATTAATACTAGTACCACGCAGCATAGTGAAATCAACGTTTTGTTCACCCATTCTCCATTTTAATAGTTCAAAGTCCATATCTATCATATGATAAGTATCGTAATATAAACTACGTGAAAGGTTTTCGGGGTTATCGTCTCTAATAAGGTTAACTTCTCGATAGGTATCATCATATTTAAACATTAAGCCAGGATGATATATAGAATCAGCATCAATATACATTGCTACTTTAGCATTTTGAGCTACAATAGTATGTTGAGTTAATGAATAGTAGAGTGATGATGTTTGCATGAATAATCGTTTCTCAATAACGGTATCGCCATTAACAACCAATTCAATATCACGATATAGTGAAAGTGTAGCATATTGATGTTCACTTCCTGCTCCACCAACTTTAGCACCGTTCATGTTAAATCCACCTCGGTAATCCATATCCTCAAAAATACCTTTTATCTCAAAGTGTTTTTCGTTAGATACAAATTTAGGGTAGCTAATACTTTTTTTACCAGATGTTTCCACAACTTTATCAACTATGGTTCCCATTATTGGATAGTCAAAATAATATTTATTGAATAATTTAACATTGGGAATGGAATATTGAGCTTTATTCATTTTAAATGAATATGCACCTAATTCAACATAAGCACTATCGCGATTTAAACCTGTTTTTTCCCAATATACTTTGGCACTATTTCCTTTCCATATATTTGTTATTGGGTAATACGTTCCAGATGTTTCATGTATTTGAATACTGTCGTTTCTGAGCTTTGCAGTTAAATTAAGTTTTTCAAAAACAACTTTTATAGTATCATTTTCAAATAGAATATCATAATTACTGTTGTTTGCATACCATTTTACAGATGCCGAATAATAAATTGCATTTTCCATTATTAAGTATTGCGTACTTTTTAAGTATACTTGAATATGGCGCAATTTCGACTTTTTATTAGTTGCCAAATGTTTTAATCCTTTCTCCCATTCAATATATTGAATAGAGTCAGTATTATTTTCTGTAAATATTAGAATTGTATTTAGATAGTTGTAAAAGTGGGGAAAGTTACGAGCCCTTTTATTTAAAAGCAAGTTTGATATTTCATAAATACTTTCTTTTTTATGATTTGATATCTTACCACTAAGCCATGGTTCTTCTAGTCTTTTTAGTAATTCTTTACCTTTTTTGTAATTTGTAGCACTTCTTTCAAAGAATTTATCCATTTCTTCAAGATAGGTTTCTGGTTCATGGGTAAACGATTTAAATTTCTGAGCATTTACTTGTGTAAAAAGCGAAACTAGTAAAAGTATAAAGAGTAGATTTCGAACCATTTGATGTAGGTTATTTTTTATATAATACTGCCACCCAATTTTTTTCAGTAAGGTGCTTAATGTAAGTTAATCCTAATTCTTTAGCTTTTTCTTGAATCATAGGTAAATCTTCTGTATAAAAGCCACTTAAAAGCAATAAGCTTTCTTTACTCATGCACTTTTCATAAGAATACATGTCGTTGAGTAATATATTTCGGTTAATGTTTGCTAAAATAATATTAAAGGAATAGTTCGTAAGTAGGCTTGCATCACCTTCTAATACTTTTAAATTGTTTATATTATTTCTTTCAGTATTCTCATTTGTATTCTCAAAAGCCCATGAATCTATATCGATACCTAAAATATTTTTTGCTCCTTTTTGAGCTGCGTAAATACCCAACACACCTGTTCCACAACCCATATCTAGAACAGTTTTATTCATAAAATCAATTTCGCCCATAAGCCTTATTATACAGGCAGTAGTTGCATGATGTCCTGTTCCGAATGACATTTTAGGTTCAATTATTATTTCGTATGGATAAGTTTTTTCAATATTATGAAATGGAGCTTTAATTAGGCAAGTATTGTCAATAATAATAGGCTCAAAATTCTTTTCCCATTCATGATTCCAGTTGCGATCTTTAATAACTTCAGATTGAAAAGATATATTAGGTATTAAAGTTTGAATGTTTTCTACTACACTTTGTATAGCTTTTTTATCGAATAAATTATTTTGTATGTAAGCAGATAGTCCTGTTTCGTTTTCAACAAAACTTTCATATCCAATTTCTCCTAATAGCGCAGAAAGTATATCGCAGTTTTCAGAATTAAAAGGAATTATTTCAAATTTAGTTTCAATGTAATCCATAGTTTCTTGACAAAAAAAAGGTACCTACTTTCAAAGATATGTGCCTTTCTAATTAAATTAAAATGCATTTATAATAGCTAAAAAGTCTTCAGCTTTAAGAGCAGCTCCACCAATTAAACCACCATCAACATCAGTATTTGCAAAAATTTCTTTTGCATTACCTGGTTTGCAGCTTCCACCGTATAAAATACTTGTGTTTTGTGCAGCACCTCCAAATTTATCAGCTAATAAATCGCGAATAAATTTATGTACTTCTTGTGCTTGTGCAGGCGATGCCACTTTTCCTGTTCCAATAGCCCAAACAGGTTCGTAAGCTATTACAATTTTTGAAAAGTCGTCAGCATCTAAATCAAATAATACTGTTTCAAGTTGTTCTTTAATCACATCAAAATGTTTTCCAGCTTCTCTCTCTTCTAAAACTTCACCAACACAGTAAATAGGAGTAAGGTTAAACTCCAACGCTTTTTTAACTTTTATATTTAGTAACTTATTGGTTTCGCCATAATATTCACGCCTTTCAGAGTGTCCTAAAATAACATAATCGGCACCAGCTGACCATAATATTTCAGCAGATATTTCACCAGTGAATGCTCCTGAAGTTTCTGTAGCACAGTTTTGTCCTGCTATTGAAATTCTATCATTATCAACCACTTTGTTTATTTCTGCAATATGTGTAAATGGAGGCGATACTATAACTTCTACATTCTTATCTCCCGACTCTGCAACCAACTTACTTATTTCAATAGCTAAATCAATACCTTCTTGATAGCTTGTATTTAATTTCCAGTTTCCAGCAACAATATTTTTTCTCATAATGTTAAAATTGTTAAAATGTGCAAAATATTATTAAATTATGTGAGTATAAAATTAATAGAAAATGTTAAGTATGCTTCATGAAATTGCTATTAATATGTTAGCATTTATAAAACCTTTTTCGAACTAATAGATACAAACTAACAATAAAACAGCTTAGTAAAATAAGTGTCCAAATAAAATATTTATCGGCTTTGGTTTTATATTTTGTGATTGATTGATGAATAAGGTTTTCACTTAACTCATTAATATTTGGAATATCATTAATATGCCATTTGTCAATTACAGTTCCATTTTTAAGTAATACTAAGCCTGGATTCGATCGTATAATTGTTTTTAAGGTTATCTCATCGGTATTATAAAACTCATAAATAGCATTGGTTTCCGAAATAAAGTTGCTAACATCTTCGTTTCCCGATGCAGTTAAGCCATAAAAAGGATATCCCATTTGGTAACAATAATCGGCTAGTTCGTTTATTTTGTCAATATTATTTCTTTTAGCGGTTTTAAGATTGTATGCAATGAATAGGAAATTGTAATTCTCGCTTGATAATACTATATCGGTAATTTCAGTACCATCTTCCGATATAATTGTGAAATCGTGAATAGGTGGTTCATATCCTTTTTTTATTAGTTCGTGTTTGGCATCAACAAAAGTCCATGTACTATCTGGTAATGCACTCATTTCAAATTCTTTTTCTGCACCATCTTTCGAGTACACAAAGGTGCTTTTCCATTCATCGTCTAGTGCACCTTCAGGTATTATCATGCCATCGGGAATGTAAGTGCCAACTTTGTATGGACGAAAGTCATTTAAAGGTAAGTGGTTATATGAATGGTAGGTAGTAAATGCCATGGCAATTGTAATAATTGCAACAGCTCCCCATTGTTCCCAACAGCTAAGTGTCGATGTGCTTTTTTTTCTATTAATAAACAGAAAAATAGTTGGTACTAAAAGGATAATGTTTTTCCAAAAGGTTTGCCAATTAGTAATTACTAAAGCATCACCAAAACAGCCACAATCATGTACCGGATTTGCAATAGCTATGTAAAATGTAAGTGGCATAAATATTATCATAAATATTAATGCTCCCAATGTACTTAACTTCATTTTTAGATTAAGAAGAATTGCAACCCCAATTAAAAATTCAGCAATATTTTGTACTACTGCTAAAATAAACGACATTTTTGAAGCCCAATCGGTTCCAAATACAGCAAAATAGTCGTTAAGCTTATAGGTAGTACCCAAAGGATCAATAACTTTAACGAAACCAGAATAAATAAAAACTATACCGATAACTATGCGGCTAGCAAAAAATAACCATCGTGTTGTATTGTTCATTTCTTAATTATTTTATAATATTATTAATTTTTAGAGTAGTAATTATAGTATTAAATATTTCATTTGGCGGTAACATAGCATTTTCTTTAGTATCGTAGCATATTACCTGTTTAAATGTATCATCTTCTTTTAGTAGTGCTAAATACTCTTGGCGAACTTTTTCCTGAAAACTTAAATCTGCTTCATGAATATCCTGTTTCCCTTGAAGATAGTCGCGATCTTCACCTGTGCGTTGTTTTGTTAAACTATTGGTTGTAAAACTAAACGGAACATCAAGAAAAAGACTTAATTCTGGTTTTGGTATTTTGTAATACTCATATTCCAAATGATTTAGCCATGTTCGTAGTTCTACTTTTTTTTCTAACTCAGGAATTTTCGCTCCTTGAAAAGCCATATTTGAATAAACATAGCGATCCACAATAACTAAATAGTCTTTGTTAATCCATTCGTTTATAGTTTGTTTGGCATTATCTCTGTCACCTGCATATATTAAACTAACTAGGTAAGGATCTACTTGGTCTATTTTACCTAAGTCGCCACGAAGGAAACGTGCCACTAAATCGCCAAATATACCAGTTTCAACTCTTGGGAAATGTAAATACTTGAATTTCACATTCTGTTTGTCAAGATATTCTTTCAATAATTTTAATTGAGTTGATTTTCCCGAACCGTCTAATCCTTCTATAACAATAAAGCTCATTGGTAATTTATTTGAATTAAGATGTACAAAAATAAAAAAAATATCATGTGGTATTACAAAAATGATTATAAGCCTTGAATAAAAAGCTTATTTTTGTCAAAAACCAGTATTAAGATGGAGTTTTTTCAAGTTAAGAATAGTATAAATTGCCAGGGGCAGTTAATTGATTTATCTAAACCTTTAGTAATGGGTATAGTAAATTTAACTCCCGATAGTTTTTATGAGGGTAGTAGGTTTACGGGCAAAAATCAAATAATTAAAAGGGTGCAGGAAATAATTTCGCAAGGCGGTGAAATTGTTGATTTTGGTGCCTATTCTTCAAGACCAGGAGCAGAAAATATTTCTGAATATGAAGAATGGGAGAGATTAAAGCCAGCTTTAGATATAATTAGAGAAAAATTTCCAGAGGTATTAATTTCTGTAGATACCTTTAGAAGTAGCATCGCTGAAAAAAGCGTTAATGAATTCAAAGCTAATATTATAAACGATATTTCAGGGGGTGAGCAAGATGCAAATATGTTTTCAACTGTTGGCGAACTAAAAGTACCTTACATACTAATGCATATGCAGGGAAACCCGCAAACTATGCAAAATAAGCCTCAATACAAGCATTTGGTTCAGGAGCTACTAAGCTATTTTGCAATAAAAAAAGAAAATCTTTATACAGCAGGAGTTAAAGATGTAATTATTGACCCTGGATTTGGTTTTGGGAAAAATATAGAACATAATTTTGAATTAATGAAGCAGCTCAATGAATTTAAAATATTGGAATTACCTATGCTGGTTGGAGTCTCACGAAAATCGATGATTCATAAAACATTAAATATTACACCTAATGATGCTTTGAACGGAACCACGGTTTTAAATACTATTGCTTTATTTAAGGGAGCTAAAATACTTAGAGTTCACGATGTGAAAGAAGCAGTTGAGACAGTAAAGCTTGTTGAGAAAGTTGCTTTATGAGTAAATTAATTTCTACATTTGTTTCTAAATAATAATACTCTTTATATATGCCTCTTTTTATAGCACTCCGATTCTTAGACATACTTGATATTTTACTGGTAGCGTTTTTAATGTATCAATTATATTTTTTGATTAGAGGTACTGTGGCTATTAATATTTTTGCCGGAATATTCCTTGTTTATTTGCTTTGGCTATTGGTGAAAGCAATAAATATGAGTTTGTTGAGTACTATTCTGGGTTCATTTATTGGGGTAGGAGTACTGGCTGTTATTATTGTTTTTCAGCAGGAAATACGTAGGTTCTTGCTATTGTTAGGAACGCAGGATATTTTTAATAAGAGATTCTCTTTTCAGAAATACTTTGGAAATGTTCTTAATGTAACATCTAACAATACTTTACGTGAAATTGCTAGGGCTTGTAGAAATATGGCGAAAACTAAAACAGGTGCATTAATTGTTTTTACAACTAGGTCGGAACTTGTGCAGTACATTCAATCTGGAGACAGTATTAACGGTATAGTTTCACATCGCTTACTTGAATCGCTTTTCTTTAAAAACAGTCCGATGCACGATGGTGCTGTAATAATTGTGGGAGATAGAATAAAAGCTGCCCGCTGTGTATTGCCTATTGATGACGATTTAATACTACCTGCTTCGCTAGGATTAAGACACAGAGCTGCAATATCTATGTCGAATGAAACAGATGCTGTTGTAATTACTGTATCGGAAGAAACTGGCTATATTTCATATGCCAAAGCAGGAACTTTAAAAAGAGACGTTTCACATGAGTCGCTTTATGCCTTTTTGAAAAAGGAATTTATTCAGCAACAAAAACCAACAGAAAGTGAAGATTGATTCTACACTATATTTTGGTACTACAGCAAACTTTGTGGATTAATCTAAAATATTTACTAGTATATATTTTGTTTAAGTTCTCAGTAGGCAGTAAGC
>JAUXEM010000090.1 GCA_030620515.1 Salinivirgaceae bacterium | reverse complement strand
TGTATATTTGAAGTTTTTAGAGTAAAAAATAACAAGAAAAATATTTTTTAGGCATATATTGTAAGATGCTGATTACGAGCACTTAATAGTAGCGTTAAATATTACGAGGAATTACTGCATTTATCAAAAAGTTTAAATGCCTAATATTATCTTAAATCTAAATAAACGCAGTAACAATAGTAATGTACAATAAAAAAAAAGCAGAAAATACATATTAAATATTCCAAATAAAAATAATGCTTGAGTCAAAAAATTACACATTCAAAAATTAAGGAATCAAAAATTAATAAATTAACTTGCGATGTTTTTATATAGTAAATAAGTTTTTATGAGTACCGATGTTATTAGCATAAAAGATATAGTTAAATTGCCATTTAGATTATTATATAAATCATATATTCTTCTATATTTTTCTTTAATAATGATATTGTATTTTCCTGTTTTTAGTTTTTTATTAGCTAAAAAAAAGCGATTTCCTACTGCCTTCAGATTTATTAAAGGTTTTTCGAGACTATGGTTATGGGGTTGCGGCATATATATAAAAGTTAAAGGCCGAGAAAATATAATCTTAGATAAACCTTTTATTATCTGTTCTAACCACAGCTCATTTATCGACCCTGCTACTTTATACTCTATATTTCCGCAACACTTTGTTTTTACAGGCAAAAAGGAAATTGAAAAATGGCCATTGTTTCATATTTTCTACACATCGGGTATGAATATTTTAGTTGACCGCCACAGTAGAATTGGTGCTATGAAAGGCTTTAAAAAAATGATTGAGGTGCTTGAAGGTGGACTACCATTAGTTATTTTACCCGAAGGAACGATACCTGACAATGCTCCAAAATTAGGTGAGTTTAAAGCAGGAGTAACAACATTAGCAATTCAACAACAAATACCAATAATTCCTGTAACGCAAACAACTAACTGGAAAAGGCTTCAGCGCCGTGGATTAATAAAGGGAAAAGCAAGTCCAGGAGTATCTGAGGTAATAATACATAAACCTATTAATACAAAAGGCTTAACCAAAGCCGATGCCGATAAATTACTACTTAGTTTACGTAAAACTATTAATGCTCCTTTACACAAAAAATATGGGGTTTAAACTATTCCAATAAAAAGACATTTGAAGCTAAGTCGCAAAGGCTTGATATTAAGCCTGCCTTGCCGCAGCCTTATCTTCAGGTATGCCTACCTGCCCTATTGCGCTAAATGCTGTAATTAGTTATTTATCAGGCATATACATGCCTAACCAATACGAATAAAATCAATCTCTTTTCTCCAACTCATCTAAATCTTTCTTGAACCTATTAGTTAGTTCAGTGGTAAATTTATTTATTACAGTCATCTCTTTTTCGTTGACTGTACCGCTTGATTTTGCAACCTCTCCAAGCACTTCAAGTAAAAATTGATATTCAGGGTTAGGACCATATTCATAACAGAAATCTAAAACCTTATTATACAAATAATCCACAGAAGTATGTTTCTCCATATCATAGTTAAAAGCCCATTCAATTTCTTTTGCCCAAGGATGATTTGCAAGTACACGTTCCAATGCTTCAACTTCTTCTTTTTTAATTATACCGTCGGTCATTGCTATTACATATAGTAAATCGCCAAAAACATCGTAAAGTCTTTCTAGTTTTCCCATTACAAATAAAGTTTACTTAACTATATCTAATATAATACATTAACAATAAATACCATTAAATCTATTCATTTTTTTTTATTATTTTAGAAAATCACTAAACATTTCATAACACATAGTGGTTTGTCCAATGAATGTTTCAAATCATAAACAATAGATATATATACATAAGTTAAAAATCAGTCCATTTTATTATATTTGAATTAAATTATGAACATATTATATTTACTTATAGGAGTTAGTTTATTTGCAGCACTAATTTTTTTCACACTATTCATTTGGGCTGTTAAATCGGGTCAATACGACGATAGCTATACCCCATCTGTAAGGGTACTGTTCGACGATGACGATGATAATACTATTTTAACAAAAGAAACAAAAACAACAAATTGATAATACTTTACTTGCTTTATGGAATTACAAAAATTTAACTACGACAATAAAATTGTTAAACACTTTATTTTTGCTACTTTGGTTTGGGGTACTGTGGCCTTAGTTGTTGGTTTATTGGCTGCCCTTCAATTAGCTTTCCCACAATTTAATCTTGGAATTGAATACACATCGTTTGGCAGAGTACGACCTGTGCATACCAACGCTGTAATATTTGCATTTATTGGTAATGCTATGTTTGCCGGTATTTACTATTCGTTACAACGAGTTTTAAAAGCACGACTTTTTAACGATACTATTAGTAATATTCATTTTTGGACTTGGCAAATAGTTATTGTAAGTGCTGCTATAACCCTTTTATCCGGCTTTACTACAGGTAAAGAGTATGCCGAGCTTGAATGGCCTATTGATATACTACTTGCAATTAGCTGGATTTTATTTGGTTGGAATATGATTGGCACAATTATTAAACGTAGAGTAAAACATATTTATGCTGCGGTATGGTGGTATTTAGCAACTTTTATTGGTGTTGCTGTTCTACACATTGTTAATTCCATTGAGCTACCTGTTGCATTTTTAAAAAGCTATCCCGTTTACGCTGGTGCACAAGATGCTGTAGTACAATGGTGGTATGGACATAATGCCGTAGCCTTTTTCTTAACAACTCCGTGGTTGGGTATTATGTACTATTATTTACCAAAAGCAGCTCAACGTCCAATATATTCATACCAACTTTCAATTATTCATTTCTGGACTTTGATATTCCTATATATGTGGACAGGACCACATCATTTACTATACAACGCATTACCTGATTGGGTTCAAGCTTTAGGTGTAACATTTTCTATCATGCTAATTGCACCGTCGTGGGGTGGTATGATAAACGGACTATTAACTTTACGCGGTGCTTGGGATATGGTACGCGACCGAGCCGATTTAAAATTCATGGTTATTGCTCTTACTGCTTATGGCATGGCTACTTTTGAGGGACCTATGATGGCTTTAAAAACGGTAAATGCCATTAGCCATTTTACCGACTGGACAATTGCACACACTCACATTGCCGGTATGGGCTGGAATGGCGGACTAATATTTGGTATGATGTATTGGTTGGTTCCAAAGCTGTTTAAAACAAAACTTTATTCAGCAAAACTTGCAAATACTCATTTTTGGATAGCTACTTTAGGTATATTATTATTTGCAATACCATTATACTGGGCAGGCATTACACAATGGCTAATGCTACGCGAATATACTATTGAAGGCTTATTAGTGTATCCTAACTTTATACAAACATTAGAGCAAATTTTGCCAATGTATGTTTTTAGAATTTTTGGTGGCATATTTTACTTTGCCGGTTTCTTATTGTTCTTTTATAATATTATCAAAACCATTAAAGCAGGTAAAATTATCGAGAACGAAGCTGTTGAAGCTCCTGCATTAGTTAATAATTACTCGCGCAGTAAAGCAGGCGAAACCATACATCGTTGGTTAGAACGTAAAACAGTACGTTTCTCAATTTTAGTTTTTATTGCATTGGTAATTGGTGGTGCTGTTGAGATAATTCCTTTATTAAAAGTAGAATCGAACATTCCAAAAATAGAATCGGTTACACCTTATTCACCTTTAGAATTAGCCGGGCGAGATATATACGTTGCCAATGGCTGTTACAATTGTCATTCGCAACAAATTCGTCCATTAAGATACGAGACCGATCGCTATGGCGAGTACTCTAAAATAGGAGAATTTGTATATGACCACCCTTTCCAATGGGGTTCACGTAGAACAGGACCTGATTTAGCACGAGCCGGATTTTTAGGAAGTTCAACATACAAAACAGCAATATGGCACTACAGCCATTTCGATAATCCTACCGAAATGAATCCAAAAACAATAATGCCACCATACCCTTGGCTAATATCTAATGAGGTTAATTTAAATGCAATACCAGGTAAAATTAGAGCAATGCAAACTTTAGGTGTTCCTTATGACGATGGATATGACAAAAAAGCTATTGTAGACTACAAGCTGCAAGCCGAAAAAATTGTTGCCGATTTACAAGCATCAGGGGTTAGTGTAAAATATAGCAAAGAGGTTATTGCAATTATTGCATACTTACATAAACTTGGTTACGATATTTCGCCCGAAGGAGTTAAAGAATTTAATGATAAAAACAAAAAACAATAATAGTTATGGGATTTGTAGCAGAAGTAATAGGTGGTGAAAAAGGCATTCAATTATATTATATTATAGGAATGCTAATATTTATTGCGTTAACAATTACAATTGTTTACCGAACTATGCGCATACCTAAATCAACAATAAACGAGTATAAAACGTCAATTCTCGACAACGATGAATCAGCATCTAATAATAATTGAAAGTAAACTGCATTTGTTATGACCAATGAAAATATAAACAAAGAAAACCAAAAGGAAACTGAAGGTTCACACGAATACGATGGTATAAAAGAGCTGAATAATCCGGCACCTAACTGGATACTTATTATTTTAATGGGTTCTGTATTCTTTTCTCTAATCTATTTTATTCATTATTTTGGTTATCCTGGTAATAAAAAAGACCAAATTAGTGAGTATGAAATAAAATCGGAGCAGTTCGACAAAAAAATTGCGGCAAATAATCCTAATGTGAACGCATCAGAAATTAGCATAGAAGAAATGGCTGCTTTGGGTAAAACTCTATACAGTGAAAAAGGCTGCATTGCATGCCACGGAACAAAGGGCGAAGGCAATGCAATTGGTCCAAATTTAACAGACAATTATTGGATTAATGGATGTAGCACCGAAGATATTGTGAAAGTAATTTCCGAAGGGAAACCTGCAAAAGGAATGACTCCTTATAAAACTATGATGACCAAAAATCAAATTAAAAATTTAACAACATACATATCTGAATCTTTAGTTGGCTCAAACCCAACAAATACAAAAGAACCACAGGGCGAAGAGTGTGAATAATTAAAATGAGTGCCTAAAGTTTTAAGTACTTAAAGTGCCTAAAATTATATTAGTCATTATTAAGTACCCAATATTAATTGCAAGAAATGCATACTTATCAACCTAAAACATTTCGTGACCGACCTATTAACATAGATAATACAGGTAAACGCAAATGGATTCGTGCCAAACAACCAAAAGGCAAATGGTATAATCGCAGAACAGCTTTTGCTTGGGCTATGCTCCTATTTCTAGTTGTTGCTCCTTTCATAAAAATTAATGAAAAGCCATTCATGCTTCTGAATATTGTTCATCGCAAATTTTCAATTTTTGGCGTAATTATTTGGGCACAAGATTCCTTTCTACTTGCAATGATAATGATAGTTACTATAGTAGGTATTATATTAATCACAGTTGCATTTGGGCGTGTTTGGTGTGGCTGGGCATGCCCACAAACGCTTTTTATGGAAATGATTTTCCGCAGAATAGAATATCTTTTTGATGGTAATTACAGAAAAAAAAAGAACTCTAATTCATCACCAATAAAAATAGTAGCTAAGCATTTTACTTTTTTTATTACATCCGTGTTTTTTACACATGTTTTTCTAAATTGGTTTACTGGTCCAGAAAGACTTTTCGAAATTGTATCATCACCAATTAACCAAAATTTATTAGGTTTTATAGTAATGCTGGCAATTTCGTTTATTTATTATTGGATATATGCATTTTTTAGAGAGCAGGTGTGTACATTAATTTGCCCCTATGGACGTATGCAAAGCGTATTGGTCGATTCTAAAACCATTTCAGTTATTTACGATTATAAACGTGGCGAGCCTCGTGGTGGTGGTAACAGTACTGGCGATTGTATTGACTGCAAACGATGCATTGCTGTTTGCCCAACTGGCATTGACATAAAAAACGGAAACCAACTGGAATGTATAAACTGTACCGCCTGCATTGACGAGTGTAATATCGTTATGAAAAAAATAAATAAAGCTCCAAACCTAATTCGCTTCGACTCAGCCTTTGGTGTAGAAACAGGAAAAAAAACAATAGGCAATGCTCGTATATATGCATACTCGGTAGTGTTAGCAATTCTATTTATTATTCTAGGCTTTACCGTGGTTAATCGCAAAACTGTTGAAACATCTTTACTAAGATTACCAGGCACAATGTATCAAGAGATTGATTCGCTAACATACTCAAACATATATAATCTGAATATTATTAACAAAACAAGCAATGATAAACAACTTAGTATTAAATTATTAAAACCAGAAAATGGAGAAATACAATTAATTAATGACAACGCTTTTTTGACTGAGCAAAATACTTTTGAAACAGTTTTAATTATACGCCTTAAAAACAAAGATCTTACAGGCAAAAGTACAAATATTACTATTGGTATATATGAAAACAAAACACTGTTAGAAACATATAAAACTAACTTTATTGGTCCAATAAATTAACATTTTGGACTGATACCTAAGTAATTATGGTAAAAAATAATGATTAACCTCTAAGAGCACTAAGAGACTTCACTAAGAAACTCTAAGAAAATATTGAAAAACTTTGTGTGCATAGTGAAATTAGCTTTGTGTACTTTATGGTAAAAAAAATAACCACTAAGGGTTTTTACGAAAAAACATTAAATAAATATACATATGAAACTACACTGGGGAAATGCCATTTTTATTTATTTTGTCATTTTTATAGCATTGGCAATTGCATTTATAATATTCTCGTATAAGCAAGATATAGAATTGGTTGAAAAGGATTACTACAAGCAAGGGGCTGATTATACTCGACATATTAATATTCAACAACGATCAGAAATATATAGTGACAGTATTCTTATTACAGAACAAGAATCTGTAATAATAGTAGAAGCTACATACGCCATAAAAGAAATGACAGATAGCTTAAAAGTTTTTTTCTATAACCCATCGAGCAAAAAAAAGGATTACAAAGTATTACTTTCACCTTTATCTGATTCTAATTATATTGACACAAAATTAGTAACTAAAGGAAGATATACTGTTAAAATAAATTGGTTTTGTAATAATTTGGAATACGAAATTAGAAAAGATTTTTTCAAACAATAAAATCTATTTAAATGGAAATTTTAATATCAGGATTACTTTTAGGATTAATGGGTAGTTTTCATTGTGTTGGCATGTGTGGACCAATAGCATTGAGTTTACCCTTAGGCGGAAATAATATTTTTCAGAAAATTACAGGTGGCATGCTTTATAATGTTGGCAGAACAGTTACTTATGGGATAATGGGAGCTTTTTTTGGCATTATTGGAAAAGGATTTCAAATAGCAGGCTTTCAAAAATGGATATCTATAATTATGGGAACATTTATGATTGCTGCCATTCTGCTACCATCGCTATTTAAAAAAATAAATTCAGGTCAGAGTATTCCTTTTGCAAAATCGGTTCGTAAAGGTATGCAGCAAATGTTTGCAAAACGCTCGTTTGGTGGTTTATTTATTATTGGTTTACTAAATGGTTTATTGCCTTGCGGATTAGTATATTTAGCTATTGCTGGAGCCATTGGCACTGGTGATCTTTATCTGAGTATCGGCTTTATGGTATTATTTGGGCTAGGTACTTTACCAATGATGTTGCTTGTCTCAATGGCAGGTAATTTACTAAGCCTTACTATTCGCAATAGAATTAACAAAGTAATTCCATATGTGGTAGTGTTTGTTGGTATCATTTTTATTTTACGCGGCTTAAGTCTTGGTATTCCGTATTTAAGCCCGCCAAAAGAAAAACTTAACCCCGAAATACACATGCAAAAAACAACAAATGAAGATACAAAAGCAGCTGTTAAGGGCTCTTGTTGTCACGCTAAAGAAAATACAGAGAATAATGCTGAATGAGAATTTAAAATGCTAAATAACTAATTTATGTAACTCGAATTTTTTTCTGCAATTTCAGATAATGAAAGCTTTTTTAACTATTGCTAATGCCTGTATGCCCCAGCTCGTAGGCAGATATAAAATAGGCTAGTTTAAAATCTATCTTCTATTATCTAACAATATTATTATAGATAAAACAACATAATATTAATGCAAAAATCAGATAAAAATACTACTTGCATACATTGTGGTGCCGACTGTGGAAAGCATCCTGTGGTGTGGAACAATATGAATTTTTGTTGCCATGGTTGCCAACAAGTATATCAGCTATTAAACGAAAATAAGCTTACGCAATATTACAGCTTTGAAAAAACGCCTGGTATAAAACCCGTTACACCGCAATACGATAATAAATACGCTTTTTTAGATAAAGATGAAATTAAAGAGCAATTATTTGAATTTTATCAAGACAACATAGCAAAAGTAACTTTTTATATACCTAGCATACATTGCGCATCGTGTATTTGGTTACTTGAGCATTTATACAAGCTAAATAGTGGGGTAAAACATGCCGCAGTAAATTTTATAAACAAAGAATATACAGTAAGTTTTAATACTACCGAAATAACACTTCGGCAATTAGTCGAGCTATTGGTTTCTATTCACTACATTCCCGATTTATCGGTAAAGCATAGCGACAAAAAAGATGATACAAAAACCAGTAAAGCGCTTTTATACAAAATTGGATTAGCAGGATTTGTATTTGGAAATGTTATGCTTTATAGCTTGCCCGAGTATTTCAATGGTGAGCCAATAGACGAATCTCTAGGTCCGTTTCTATACTATATTACCTATTTTATGACTATACCATTAGTATTTTATAGTGGCAGCGATTATTTAATATCTGCTTTTAAAAACCTACTAAAAGGCATTATAAATATCGACTTACCTATTGCCATTGGTATTTTAACCCTTTTTACTGTAACAAGTTTCGAGGTACTTTCGGGCAAAGGACCTGGTTATTCCGACAGCCTTTCGGGCTTTCTATTTTTCTTATTAATTGGCAGGTGGTATCAGAGCAAAACCTATAAGGCACTTTCATTCGATCGCGATTACAAATCGTACTTTCCGGTAGCAGTAACAAAAATTACTAGCAAAGGCGAACAAAGTATTTTGCTAGAAGAAATTGCTGTTAACGATGAATTATTAATTCATAGCAAAGAACTTATACCTGCCGATTCAATACTTACCAAAGGTTCTGCACTAATTGATTATAGTTTTGTGACAGGTGAATCATCGCCAGTGAAACGTGAATTAGGAGATTTTGTATATGCCGGAGGGATTCAAACCAGTGGTGCAATAGTGGTGAAAGTTACTAAAGAAGTTAAACAAAGCCATTTAACTCAACTTTGGAATCAAAGCGAGCAAAAGCAAAACAATAAAAAGTCTTTAGTATCTATTATTGATAAAATAAGCGTCCATTTTACCATTGTAATTATTTCTATTGCCATACTTGGATTTATATTTTGGCTATTTAAAGATGGTTTAAATAGTGCAATACTCGTTCTTACATCGGTATTAATAGTGGCTTGCCCCTGTGCTTTAGCTTTGTCGCTACCATTTACTTTTGGAAATGCAATGCGTATTTTGGGGGCAAAAGGCATGTATCTTAAAAATACACAAGTAATTGAGAAACTCACCAAAGTGGACACTATAGTTTTCGATAAAACGGGAACAATAACTATACCTGACGAAAATAACATTGTCTTTAATGGAGATAAATTAAGTAGTGACGAAATTAAAGCAATAGCCTCATTAGCTAAACAATCGGTGCATCCGTTAAGCAATGCTTTAGCAAAGCATTACAAAAATATTGATACATTCGATGCAACTGGCTTTGTGGAAATGTCTGGTCGTGGAATATTTGCAACTGTAAACAACTTGGACATTAAACTTGGCTCGTTAAATTTTTTAAACGAAAATAATAACTTACATAACGAGAATTCATCAACAGTACATATAAAAATTAACAATAGCTACAAAGGCTACTTTATTATTAGTAACCGCTACCGCAAAGGTTTTGCTAATGTTATAAGCTCATTAAAAAAGCATTTTACCCTACACTTGCTTTCGGGTGACAATGCAGCCGAAAAGGAAAAACTAGCTGCTTTTTTCAATACTAAGCAAATGTATTTCAACCAACAACCTCAAGACAAAATGGATTACATCATAAACCTTCGTAACCAAGGCAGTAATGTTCTTATGACAGGTGATGGACTTAACGATGCTGGTGCATTTATACAGAGCGATGTAGCATTATCAATTGCCGACGATGTTTACCACTTTTCGCCTGCCGGCGATGCAATTATTGAAGCTGCAAAATTTCACAAATTAAACCATTTTATAAGCTATGCACGTAAATCTTTAACCATAGTTAAGCTAAGCTTTGCAATTTCATTTTTATACAATATTGTGGGTATTGCTTTTGCACTTTCAGGAAATCTATCTCCAGTAGTAGCTGCTATCTTAATGCCAGTTAGTTCAATTTCGGTTGTAGCTTTTGCCACTTTTAGCACACGTTTATTGGCTAAAAAGCATTTATAGTAAATGTAATTGGTGCAAGCCCACAAGTCATTAAAATTCAAACCTGTCCGACTTTGCTATTCAGGCGGGAAAAAACAAATTTCAAATTATAAAAAACGAAGCAAGCGCTAGGCAACCTGTCCACCGAGCAATTTTGACAGGTGTTTTAAACCCAAAACAATTAAAATTGTTAATTTCTTTTTTAAAACTTTAAAAACTTAATTACTTAACATTGTATTTATAGATTTACATTTACACAGTAAAATTGATGTAAGGGAATACTGTTAAAATCAGTAGCTGTACCCGCAGCCGTAATTCCGACTCTGTTTACAGAGTAGCATACTTTTAAACTACACCACTGTTTTGAAATACAAGCAAAATGGGAAGGTAACTAAAAGTCGGAAAAGCCGGAAGACCTATCAGTTTTAAATAATTTGTAGCTTTCGGGAAAAAAGGCTTAAGAAATTTTATTCTAAATAAATAGAATAGCCCTTCTTATTTTTTAATTCCACCGCTACCATTAATTGTTTAATTAAAAAATAATTTACTATGAAAATTGATGGTGCCATTAAATCAGTACAAAAACGCGACGGACGAATTGTTAAATTCGAACCAGAAAAAATTACATTTGCCGTATTCAAAGCCTTACGTGCAATTGGGCAGCCAGACCGCAATTTGGCTCAAAAAGTAAGCAATAAGGTAGTTTCAAAACTTAAAACAGACAAACAAACAGTTGAAGAAATTCAAGATTTAGTTGAATTTGAGCTTTTTACCCAAAAGCTGTTTAAAGCAGCAAAAGCGTATATTATTTATCGTAAACAGCACGATGGTATTAGAAACGTAAAAGAGCTGTTCTCAAATATCGATATTGTTGACGACTATATTAACAATAACGACTGGCGTATTAAAGAGAGTGCGAACTCTAGCTACTCGTTACAAGGCATGAACCAACACATATCAACTCTAGTAAGCTCGCAGTATTGGCTAAATAAAATTTACCCAAGCGAAATTGGCAATGCACACAAACAGGGTAAACTACATATTCACGATTTAGGTTTTATAAGCGTTTATTGTGTTGGCTGGGACTTACAAGAATTAATAACAGTAGGTTTTAAAGGCGTAACAGGCAAAATTGAAAGTAAACCTGCCAAGCATTTTAGAACCTTATTGGGGCAAATTGTCAACTTCTTTTATACAATGCAAGGCGAAGCAGCTGGAGCCCAAGCATTCTCAAATTTCGACACTTATCTTGCTCCGTTTATTAGGCACGATAACTTATCGTATAAAGAGCTTAAGCAGGCTCTTCAAGAATTTATGTTTAACATGAATATACCAACCCGTGTTGGTTTCCAAACCCCTTTCACCAATATAACCCTTGATTTAACCATACCAAATAATATGAAAGACACCTCTGTAATTATAGGAGGCGAAATACAAAATAGCACTTTTAGTGAATACCAACACGAAATGGATATTTTTAATAAGGCTTTTGCCGAGGTGATGACAGAAGGTGATGCCAATGGCAGAATTTTCTCGTTTCCTATTCCAACATATAACATTACAAAAGACTTTGATTGGGATAACGAATATCGCCAAGCAATTTGGGATATGACAGCAAAATACGGTATTCCATACTTCTCAAACTTTGTAAATTCAGATATGTCGCCCGACGATGTTCGCTCAATGTGCTGTCGTTTACGTTTAAATACAGCCGAACTAAAAACTAGGGGTGGTGGCTTATTCGGAGCAAACCCATTAACGGGTTCTGTTGGTGTTGTTACCATAAATTTGCCTCGTATTGCTTATGAAGCAAAATCGGAGTCAGAGCTGTTTCAACGCATCGATAAACTAATGACTTTAGCCAAAGATAGCCTTGAAATTAAAAGAAAAGTAATTGAAAAATTAACCGAAGACGGACTATATCCTTACTCGAAATTCTATTTGCGCAATATAAGAAAAAAGAACGGAGCATATTGGGACAATCATTTCTCAACCATTGGTTTAGTAGGAATGAACGAGCTGCTTTTAAACTTTTATGGCTATAATATTACAACTGAAGAAGGAAATAAAAATGCCGAAGTAATAATGATTTTTATGCGTAATAAGCTACAAGTTTTTCAAGCAGAAACAGGGCATATATACAATTTAGAGGCTACCCCTGCCGAAGGCACTACTTACCGTTTAGCACAAATAGATAAAGCCGAATTTACAGATATAATTGTAGCCAACGAAAAACAAGTTCAGGAAAATGGAGCAGCTCCGTACTACACAAACTCTACGCAACTACCGGTAGGGCATACCGACGATATATTTGAAGCACTGGAGTTGCAAGATAACCTGCAAACAAAATATACAGGTGGCACGGTGTTTCACTCCTTTGTTGGCGAAAGCCAATTGCCACCCGCTTCGGTTAAAAGATTGGTGAAAATGGTATGCGAGAACTTTAAACTGCCATATTTTACGCTGTCGCCAACTTTTAGCATTTGCCCCCAGCACGGATATATTTACGGCGAACATAAAACATGCCCTACATGCGCAGCAAATGGTACTACAAACAAATGCGAAGTATATTCGCGAATAGTTGGCTACCTACGCCCTGTTGACCAATGGAACAATGGCAAACAAGCCGAATTTTGCGACCGTAAATTATTTGATAAAAAAACAAAAGTTACAAAACAAGCAAGCTTACAACTAATTTAAACTAACTGCTATGAACGAAACAATAATTGAGGTAATAAAGGGAATGCTAGCTCCTGGCATTATGATATCGGCTTGCGGGCTTTTATTACTTGGCATGAATAATAAATACTCAATGGTAGTAAACCGCATAAGAGCATTAAATACTGAATTTAGAGAACTACACAAAAACGATACCACACGACGCGACAGCATTTTATTGCAAATACCATTACTTATAAGTAGAATGAAATTAATACGAAATGCTGTATGGTTATATACTTTGGGCATTGCTATGTTCATTTTCTCAATATTATCAATAGGAATTTCACAATTCTCTTATAATAATGTTATACCAATAATTATAGCGCTTTGTATATTTATTACTGCATTAATAGGAGTATTAGCTGGTGTAATTTATGCTGCAAAAGAGGTGCGTTTAGCCTATAAAATATTAAGAATTGAAACAAATAACATTCTATATACAGATGATTAATTAAAAACATAATCACTCTTGTAAAAATTTTTAGAATAATATGCAAAAGAAATTTTATTTATTTAACAATGCAAATAGCCGGTTTTAAAAAGCAAAGTTTAATTGATTATCCGGGAAATATCAGCTCTGTGGTTTTTACACAGGGCTGTAATTTCCGTTGCCCTTATTGCCATAATCCTAATTTAGTTTTACCCAATAAATTTGGCGAAACATTTAACGAGAATAAAATATTCGAGTATTTTGCAAAATACAAAAATATGCTAGATGCAGTTTGCATAAGCGGCGGAGAACCTACAATACATAAAGATTTACCTCTGTTTATAAAAAAAATAAATGCATTAGGTTTAAAAGTAAAATTAGATAGTAATGGTACAAATCCTCAAATGATACAACTATTAATACAAAGCAAACTAGTTGATTACATTGCAATAGATATTAAGCACACTAAATTCTATAAAATACAATTC
>JAUXEM010000319.1 GCA_030620515.1 Salinivirgaceae bacterium | reverse complement strand
TCCTGCGATTCTTATAATACAGCCCATGCTTCGCATTTTTACAATGTAGGCCACTACCCAACAATGAGGTTTAACGAATTAAACTGCCATTTAAGCTGTGTGCGGTGTAATACGTTTTTGCACGGCAATCTATTAGAATATCGCAAAAGACTTGCAGATCGCATAGGAATAGACAAAATGAACAATTTAGAGCTATTTGCTGGGCTTGATAAAAGAACAAATCATAAATGGAACCGCCTCGAACTCATTGAACTATTAGAAAAATATAAAGCTAAGTGTAAATAAAATGAACGAACGCAACGAAATAAAAGAAATAATCAATTATCGCTTCGGCAACTTCAAAAAGCTGCTGAATTACACAGGCTGGAAAGCAGCAAACAACCTGATTAACTTAGTAGTGATCGGGGCTGCCTTGGTTGCCGCCTATTACGCAGTTATATTAATTTTACAAATGTGTGCTAAAATCTAAACAATGGAATTAACGGAATGGGATGTAGAAGAAATTAATAGATTTTGTAACGGCAATAAAAATGCAGGATATATTGTTGAAACCAAAACAGGACTAACAGGCAGAACTTATCACAATGAAAAGCCTGTTGATGGGAAAACTATTGTATATACCGAAAAGGGAAAGTTATTATGTATCCCTGAAACTCTCAAATTAATAGGATTTATTGACTAATAAAATGACAGAAAACCACAAATACACCCTTAAATATTTCACTATCTTCGCGCTGGCATGGATAGGCTTTTTATTAATTTTGCTAACTTAAAACCGAAAAGACATGAAAAATAAAGCAAAGCAATTTTTAAATAAAATGGGACTTGCTGATGACAGACAGACCACCGTTGGTGTTGAAACTTTAAGCGTTATTATGGCAGACTTCGCTTCTTCCCTCACACCCATAACGGATGATGATAAACTTAAAAATGCAAGTGATTGGTTAGATAATTGGGCTTATGATGGGGAGGATACCACATTTTTATTAGCAAAATATTTAGAAGATAATACTCCCCACCCATTAGATGTGGTTGAGGCGTTGAGTGCAGCACAAGTTTTGCATAATTGGATTTGGGAAGGCAATACTATCAATAAATTTAAAATATCAAACGAAGGTAATATATCAATAGAACAACAAGATTTATTAGAATACCTTATGAAATTCCAACGATTCTTAATAACCGAACAAGCCTTGCAAGATTTACCACCGCCAACCGTTGATGAGGTAATCAGCGAAACAGAAAAAATAATTGGCAGAAAATTAACAGATAAATGAAAACAATATTTGAAATACTATATATCCTTGTAATGATCAGAATATTCTCCATAATAGCCGGAATCTTAACAGGCGGCTATATTGCTTTTTATTTAACTAATCTGATATGGGACTACTTAAAATATTAACCTCACTTTTCGCATTCGCAGCACTTGCGATAGTATTTATTCCGCTGTGCTTGTGCTTTGTAATTTGCTTTATTTTGGATGTATGACACGATCACAGAAAATAAGGAAAATTGAGCAATTAATGGCAATAACAGCCGTAGCATTTAATGTTATGCCGGATTACAAAACGAAACTTATAAACCGAATACTTGAAAATGGATTTAAAAAGCTGCATAAAATTGATAAGAGAAGAAAAACAGCACTAAATGAAGCCCTGAAAATATCAGTACAAACAATGATGCAAATACATATAATAGCACAAACACCGGTTAAATCAACATGAAGTATTTAGCAATAGCCTTAATTATAATAATCCCAACGGCAATAACCTTAATCCTGCCAATGGTAAAAGACTTTTTAAGTGCTATTAACGGATGGATAAATGCAGAAATTGAAATACAGAAATACGAAAATGAACTTTAAAAATCTAAAACCATGAAAACACAAAAAAAGATTATACTAATTTGGATAGTATTGAGTATCGTAGCTATCGGCTTAATCCTGGCTATGCAGAGCTGTGAAAAGCCGGCAAATGAGATCGAAGTACAAAAGACAACCCATCCACCTGCGCCGCCCTCAGATACAACGGGAGCGATTCCGATAGGGGGTGGAGGGTGAAAATAGATGAAATAATAAAAACCCTGCCAGTTATTAAATCTAATAACTTTACAGCTGAAATGTATTTAGCTGGTATAAAGTGCTATAAACTGAAATATTATAACATCCATTTAGCTCAATGGGATTTTAGAAGGAATAAGCCATTAGATATGATTGACTGTTATTGTGCTTTATTGCTATTCAAAGGCCGATATACATTCGTTATATTATCTAATATACTTGATTCCGATACTGCGTTAAAGTATATAATGGAGCAATATAAAAAACTTAAAAAGGGATACTATTATGCTCAAAAAGATAAGAGATTATAAACCCCTAATAAATAACACTTTATAAAATAGTTTATAACAAATCTAAATAAAAACTTGCATTTAGCGATTTTATGTTTATATTTGTAGTCATAATTGGTTAAAAATTTAATCAATATGGCGATTCAAAAAGTGGAT
>JAUXEM010000089.1 GCA_030620515.1 Salinivirgaceae bacterium | reverse complement strand
GCTAATTGTACAGTACGAGTAATGAATCAATTAAATTATGGATGGATGTCTCCGTCTATAAAAAAAATTAATGTTAGTGATGCTAGTATTGAATTTCATTTAATAAATGATAGAAAAGGTGATATAGTTAGGATATATCTTGAAAACAAAAAGGCATACATACTATCAACAGAATTAGAAAGTACCAATAAATTGAGATATGCCGAAGCATTTTGTTTGTCTTTAATAGCTAATTCGAATACTCCTGATGTACTTAATAGTATTTTTAATAATACTATTAATGATAATAAAATTGATTTATATAAAAGATATGGATTACCAACTACAATAAAATTTGATAAATATTTTGAATACGATTTTGATCCTACAGAAGGTTTGTCTGTAATATTTAATAAAAAAGGCTTAGGTTTAGTTTCTATTTCTGATGATGAGCATCATCCAATTCATCAGCTATTAAATAATAAGGGTTTTGAAGATTTACTTTTTCAAGATTTGCCGCAAAAGAACGAACAAAGGAAGTTGGGTTTTGCTTTGCGTTTCTCAAAATATGATGACTATGATTATCATGACTATGATTATGGCGATGATAGCATGTTGCAATTTGTTCCCATTATTGGCAAACTCAACAAGGCTAATAATATGTTCGCAACTCATATTCAGGAGTACGATGAGTATTCTAGCGATAACTATCATATAGTAAAAAGCGAAAGTGTAAAAAAGATTCTGCATGATATCACTATATTAGAGAATGTTGATAATGAGATAAAAGAGTTTCAATTAAACAAACAAGTGTTTAATAATCTTACTAAAGAAAAACTTGTTCATCGTATAGATTCGTATCATATTAAGAAAAAAAATTTACAGCAAATTACACTTTCTACCGAAAATGTAGATATACTGTTTGAGGTTTCAAAGAACACCGACTTTCTTGAAGCCAAAATGAAAGTACGAATTGGCAGTGATATTTTTGATGTTGAAAAAGCAGGCAGCGTAAATTCAAGATATGAAGTGTTTGAGCTAAACAATACATATTATTTTGCTAAAAATTATCAGGTAAGTCAATTTATAAAAAAATATTTTGGCAGTTTTAAAATGATAAAAACTAATAAAGCCGAGTTTTACAATAAAATAATTCAGCCACTGTCTAAAAATTATGAAGTGACTTTTAAAAAAGGAACTTTTTCTAAGGAGTCGGTTGAATTAGATTTTAATAAAAAGCAAGTATTTCTTTCTGAACAAAACGATTATATTATAATATCACCACAAGTGGTTTACCAAAACAATATATCGGTAATGCTAAATTCTATGGGGAATGTACTTGTAAATAATGATAACAATATTACCGAATACAAAAGAAATTTTGAATTAGAAGACGAATTTGTTAACCTAATTAGCGAATTTCATCCTAATTTTGAATCACAAAAAAACAGAAAACAATTCTACTTACATAATAGTGAATTTACTGAGAATATGTGGTTCTATAAGTTTTTTGATAAGCTTCAAAAAAATAATATTGAAGTATTTGGTTTAAAAAACCTTAAAAACTTTAAATACTCGCCTTATAAAGGTAAAATTAAAACAACAGTTAGCTCTGACCAAGACTGGTTTGAGGTAAGTGTTAATGTAAGCTTTGGTGATAATAGTGTTAGCCTAAACGATATTAGAAAATCGGTAATAAATAAGCAACGGTATATTCAGCTTAACGATGGTTCAGTAGGAATATTACCAAGCGACTGGTTTCATAAGCTTGAAAAATATTTTAGAAACGGCATAATTAAAAAAGATAAATTAGAAATATCAAAATTACGCTTTTCAATTGTAGATGAGCTTTTTGATGATATTGACGATGCCGAAATTGTAAATGACATTAATGCTAAAAGAAAAAAACTTGCCGCTTTTACAGAAATAACCAAAACAAAAATACCAAAACAAGTTAAAGCAAACTTGCGCCATTATCAGAAAGAGGGAGTGAATTGGCTTAATTTTCTTGATCAAATGCAATGGGGTGGTATTTTAGCCGATGACATGGGATTGGGTAAAACCTTGCAAATTTTAACTTTTATACAAATGTTGATAAACAAAAAAAAATCAACCAACCTAATTGTTGTGCCAACTACATTGCTGTTTAACTGGGAAAACGAAATAGCCAAGTTTACACCCAGTTTAAAAGCATTTTACTATTATGGAACCGATCGAAAAAAAGATACAGAAATTTTTAAAGATTACCACCTTGTTTTTACAACTTATGGAATATTGCTAAGAGACATTGAAATATTGAAAGATTTTAAATTTAACTATGTAATACTTGACGAGTCGCAAGCCATAAAAAACCCTGCATCGCGTAGGTTTAAAGCTGCTTGTTTAATTAATGCCAAAAACAGAATCGCCTTATCAGGAACACCTATTGAGAATGGTACTTTTGATTTGTTTGCACAAATGAGTTTTGCTAACCGTGGATTTTTTGGCTCGGCTAATTCTTTTAAAGAAAACTATTCTAACCCTATTGATAAAGATGGAAATGAAACGATTGCAGCAGAACTACACCGTATAATTAACCCATTTGTTTTGCGACGCACAAAAGAAAAAGTTGCAACCGAGCTACCTGCTAAAACCGAAGATGTTATATATTGTGAAATGGAAAGCGAACAGCGATTGGTTTATGATGCTTATAGGAACGAATACAAAAATCAACTGCTAAATAAAATTGAAGATGAAGGTGTAGGGAAATCAAAAATGATGGTTTTAGAAGCCCTTACACGATTACGCCAAATATGCGACTCGCCTGCATTGCTTAATACCGACGATACTTATAACAGCCAGTCAATAAAGATAAAAGAGATATTACGACATATTACAAATAAAACAGCAAATCATAAAATATTAATATTCTCGCAATTTGTGAAAATGTTGGGCTTAGTTAAAGATGAGCTTGCAAAACTAAATATAGAATACGAATACCTTGATGGAAAAAGTAGCACTAAACAAAGAGAACAATCTGTTAATAATTTTCAGGAAAACAATGATTTACGTGTATTCTTAATAAGCCTAAAAGCCGGTGGTACAGGTCTGAATTTAACTGCAGCCGATTATGTGTATATACTCGACCCTTGGTGGAATCCGGCAGTTGAGAATCAGGCAATAGACCGCTGCTATCGTATTGGGCAAGATAAAAAAGTTTTTGCCTACCGTATGATTTGCAAAAATACAGTCGAAGAGAAAATTGTTAATCTGCAAAACAAAAAGAAAAAAATTGCAGGTGATATTATTCAAACCGATGAGAATATTATGAAAACGCTTAAAGCCAATGATATAAAAGAATTGTTTTCGTAATATACTTAAATCGGCAATGCCTACCCCATTTTTTTCGGGGTCGCAGTGCGATTATGTTGCAAATGATAGTTTTAATAAGTTTTAGCATCTTTTAAATTAGTAAAGTTGCGCCGCGACTATTACTTAGTGCTTGCCCTAAAACTCCGTCTCTGATAAGTAAGCTAAAATACTGAGCCTGCCTACCGTATGTATTCAAGCAGGGCTTTCGTCTAGCCTTATGCTAAAAAATCAGGAGTTTACTTTTCGTAAATGATTGATTAAAATGCCAGAGTAACGAAATTAGTGGAGTTTTCTTGCAGAGACCCCTTAGAGTTTGCTAAGAAAGTACATAATATACCATACTATAAAGGCGCAAAGTAAAACTACATAGATATACTGCGAGCCGCAGAAAGCTGCCAGCAATATAGGCAGGTGTAGTATATGGTATATTATGGGCTAACAAATATTAATTGAGTGACAAATGCAAGGTTTTTAGATAGTAGTCGCAATAAAGCTTGCATTTGTCATTTAGCGTCAGGCATTAAGCACCTGAATATTAGCTTGTTTTGCGTTTCTCAACAAACCCAATTTAAGGTATAACAAGTAATTATTAGCTTACCCAGCTTAATAATTTTGCAAATAATTAAGCATATTATTCAAATACATTCTCTTATTGGTTTTTAAACCCTTACTTTTGCGAAATTTTTAATGCGAAAATTGCTTTTTTCTTATCCGAATTAAGCTAAATTTTAAGGTTCAATTATGGAAAATATTACCGAAACAGAAGCCAATATTGCTAATCATATAGATGTTTATGCCACCGACGAGTTAAGATTTAAGGGCGAGAAATTATATGGGATTGGTAAGGTGGACTTTAAAATGCACAACGATTTAATTGACACCTGGAAATTTGATGTGAAAGGTACTCAGCTATTTCGTGTTACAGTGCAAGGTGTGGTTCGTAATGATATAAAAACTACCTGCAAATGTCCGTTGGGTCGTGGAGTTATTTGTGAGCACCGTGTAGCATCTTTATTACATATTGTAGATTATATTAATAGGCGCGAAATGCCTCAGGCAAATGGAGACTCGAACAATAGCTTAAGAAGAGAAGAGGGGGCGAAATACGAGCTAAGCGAATATGAAGTAATAAGCCATAACTTTATTAAGGATAATATTTCTGAGAGAATATACAATCAATTAAATTACTATTCTCAATTTATTCAATTAGAGAGCACTGAAATTACCAAAGACAGTGTTTCTTTTTTTATTGATAATGATGGTACCGAAATCACAATAAAAATATTTAGCGAAAACGAAAAAGTATTTATTAGCTCTTCGGAATTTGCATTGGCAGGGCAATTAACACAAACATCGGCTTATTGTTTATTATTAATTGCAAACTCGGCAACACCCGATATGTTAAGCGATATTTTCAACAATAAGGTAATTGAGAAAGAAAATGAAACTTTAACAAGTTTTGGATTACCAGTTGATAGTATTTTTAGTAACTATTTTAGTTACGAGTTTAGTACAAAAAAAGGACTCTACTTAAAACGTACCGAGGAATCAATGGGTATGCTTCCTGTGCAAAGTAATGAGATTTATCCAATTATGAGCTTTATTAATAAAACCAGTAGCGATGAACTGGTTTTAGATAGTTTATTTTCAAGTAAAGAAAAACGAGAATTAGGTTTTGTTCTTAGGATGGAAAGCCACACCGACAACGATGAAGTTATTAATACGAACGATGACAAACAATTCTATCGCATCATTCCAATTATTGGCAAAACCAATAAGTCTACAACTTTATTAAGCGCTAATATAGAAGAGTACAATACCATTGGTGGTTATCATATAAATAAGGATGAAAGCACTAAACGAATATTAGATGCTTTAGCTGAAATTGATTATGATAGCAATGATCCTATGGAATTTCAGCTTAAGAAAACAGCTTTTGATTGCTTAGTGAAAGAAAAATTTGTGTTTTGCTTAAAGAGCAAGCTGTATAATATTAAGAAAAGTAGTTTGCAAGCAATTACTCTTTCACCACTTAGTTTGGATATTGTTTTTAATGTAAGCGAAGATAACGATTACATTAATGCTGGAATGAAGCTTAAAATTGGCGATGAATTATATAATTACAGCGATATTGATACTTTACGTTCCGATAATGAAATATGTGTTATTAACGATATATACTATTTTGTTAAAAATTACAAGGTTAGCCAATATTTGGCAAATTATCCTGGTAATTTAAAAATGGTTAATAGCTATAAAGATGAATTTTTTGACCAAGTTATTCAACCTATTTCAAAAGACTTCGAATTTAGTTTTCTCAGCGATTCATTTAACATTGAAAGTATTGAATTAGATTTTAACAAAAAGCAGGTGTTTCTTTCTGAACAGAACGAGTCTATAATAATATCACCTCAGGTTGAATACGATAATGGAATTTCTGCATTATTACATTCTACAGGAAATATCCTGATTAAAGGCGATAACAATGTTCTGGAGTACAAGCGTAACCATGAACTGGAAAACGACTTTATAGATTTATTAGCTGATTTTCATCCTAAATTCGAAGCTCAAAAAAGCCGTAGAGTATTCTTTCTGCACTATTCAGAATTTGCAGAGAATATGTGGTTCTATCGTTTTTTCGATCAACTACAAGCTAATAATGTTGAGGTATATGGTTTAAAAGACTTAAAAAACTTTAAATACTCACCATATAAAGGAAAAATTGACACTTCAATTTCATCGGGTCAAGATTGGTTTGAAGTGGATATTGCAGTAAGCTTTGGAGACAATAAAGTTAGCATAAACGATATTCGCAAAGCAGTAATTAATAAACAACGTTATATAAAACTTGTAGATGGTTCGGTGGGAGTATTACCTTCGGAGTGGTATACTAAGTTGGAAAAATATTTTAGGAACGGTGAGATAAAATACGATAAACTAGCCATATCGAAATTAAAGTTTGCCATTGTTGACGACCTTTTTGAAAATATTGACGATGCTGAGCTTATTCAGGAAATTGCTGATAAAAGAAACAAGCTTGCTAGTTTTACCGAAATATCTAAAATTGAAATTCCAAAACAAGTTACTGCAGAATTAAGGCACTATCAAAAAGAGGGCCTGAATTGGTTAAATTTTCTTGATGAAATGAAGTGGGGTGGTATATTAGCCGATGACATGGGATTGGGAAAAACTTTACAGATACTAACTTTTATTCAGCATTTAATAAATAAAGAAAAATCTACCAGCCTGATTATTGTACCCACAACCTTACTTTTTAACTGGGAGAAAGAAATAGAGAAATTTACACCCGATATTAAAGCTTTTTACCATTATGGTATTGATAGGCAGCGAAACACCGAAGGATTTGAAAATTACGATATTGTATTTACTACTTATGGAGTATTGCTTCGTGATATTGAAATGCTTCGAGAATTTAAATTTAATTATGTTATACTCGACGAATCACAAGCCATAAAAAATCCGGCATCGCGAAGATATAAAGCGGCTAATTTAATAAATGCCAACAATAGAATTGCTCTTTCTGGTACCCCAATTGAGAATGGCACTTTCGATTTATATGCACAAATGAGCTTTGCAAATCGTGGTTTTTTTGCATCTGCTAAAGCATTTAAAGATAATTACTCGAACCCTGTTGATAAAGATGGAAATGAAGCAATTGCCAGCGAACTGCAGAAACAAATTAATCCATTTATACTAAGGCGAACCAAAGAAAAAGTAGCTACCGAGTTACCAGCAAAAACTGAGGATATTATTTATTGCGAAATGGAAACAGAGCAACGTAAGGTTTACGATGCTTACCGTAATAATTTTAAAAATAGCTTACTTTCAAAAATTGCAAGCGATGGTGTAGGCAAATCAAAAATGATGGTTTTAGAAGCTTTAACTCGCTTGCGCCAAATTTGCGATTCGCCAGCTTTAGTGAACAAAGATTATATTACCGATGCGCAAGCAATAAAAGTGAAAGAGATTTTACGACACATTACCAATAAAACAGCGAATCATAAAATTCTAATCTTTTCGCAATTCGTAAAAATGTTATCTATTGTTAAGGATGAATTGACAAAATTAAATGTCGATTATGAATATTTAGATGGAAAGAGTTCAACGAAACAGCGAGAAAAATCGGTTAATAATTTTCAGGAGAACGAAGACTTGCGTGTATTCCTTATAAGCTTAAAGGCAGGGGGTACTGGTTTAAATCTTACTGCAGCCGATTATGTATATATTATTGATCCATGGTGGAATCCGGCAGTAGAAAATCAGGCTATTGACCGTTGTTACAGAATAGGACAAGATAAAAAAGTATTTGCATATCGTATGATTTGTAAGAATACTGTGGAAGAAAAAATAATGGAACTACAAAGCAAGAAAAAGAAAATAGCCGGAGATATTATTCAAACCGATGAAAATATAATGAAGAGCCTAAATAGCGACGATATAAACGACTTGTTTTCGTAGCATATTTTATTGCAATTAGTTATTGTATTAATTAGCCTCTGCAAGAAAACTCCATTTTTTTCGCCTGCCCTGCCGTTAGGTAGGTTACGCTTGCTTCAAAATTGGTTATTTACGAAAGTAAACTCCCAATTTATCAGCTTCGCAAGACTTAAAAATTAAGCTTTCTTTTTCAGAGACTGATTTTTCTTGAAAGCACTAATTAGGAAGTACTCCACTTATTACTAAAAAAGGGCATCCAAATAATGGATACCCTTGTACAATATTGATATTACGTCTTATTTTATTAACTCAATACTACGAGTTACAAATACATTTAAATCTTCGCCTTTTAACATGTTATTAGCTAGTAAAGCAAGGTCAACTAATTGCTTAGCTAATTTGCTTTCTTTTCCAAACGCTTCAAGTTTTTCAGATTCTTGTTTAGCCAAGCCATCTATCTTCTTGCCTAAATCTTCTATCTTATCTTTTGTCTCTTGAGTAATCTCTTCTTCTTTCTTACCCTCTTTCTCTTTTTCAGCGGTGGCTTTTTTATCTAGCAATGGCGCTTTCTTCTCACGTACAGCTTTTAAATCAGCACCTAAACCTGTATGAACATCTTCAAGAACACGTTTCACTAAAGGATGCGATGAATTTACTACAAGGTTGTAGCTATCAGGCATATCACCATAGAAATTCATTCCACTCATTCCGCCCATATCTTTCATACGGCGCATAAATTCACTTTGTGTAATTACCATTGGCTTAGCTTTTTCACCTAAGTCCTCAAAATTCACAATATAGTTAGCCTCTGTGGGTGTTACAACTCTAAATACACTTGTTAATTCTGTTTTCTCATCGGCTGTAAACTGAACAGCTATTTCGTCATCTTTTGGAATAAGTTTTGAAATAACATCCGAATCAACACGCACAAATCTTGAATCTTTAAATTTCTGTTCAAGTTGGTTTACCATGTGCACATCGAACTGACCATCCATTAATAGCACATCATAACCTTTTTCTTTGGCGGCTTCAATGTATGAGAATTGCTGATCTTTCTCTGTTGCATAAAGGTAAACTAACGATTTGTTCTTATCGGTTTGGTTCTCCTTAATAAGTTTTTCGTATTCTTCGAAAGTAAAGTAGTTACCATCTACATTTTTAAACAATACAAATTTCTCGGCACGTTCATAAAATTTCTCATCGGTAAGCATACCATACTCAACAATCAATTTTAAATCGTCCCATTTACTTTCAAATTGTTTTCTGTCTTCTTTAAACAATTCTGCTAATCTATCGGCAACTTTTTTAGTAATGTGGCTCGATATTTTCTTTACATTAGCATCGCTTTGCAAGTAACTACGCGAAACGTTTAATGGAATATCAGGCGAATCGATAACTCCATGTAGTAATGTTAAAAATTCAGGTACAATTCCTTCTACGCTATCAGTAACAAAAACCTGATTGCTATATAATTGTATTTTGTTTTTCTGAACCTCAACGTTACTTTTTATTTTTGGAAAATACAGAATACCTGTTAAATTAAAAGGATAGTCAACATTTAAGTGGATATGAAATAATGGATCTTCGCCCATTGGATACAACTCCTTATAAAAGCTATTGTAATCTTCATCTTTTAAATCGGCTGGTTTTTTAGTCCAAGCAGGAGTAGTATTATTTATAACCTTCTCTTCTCCTGTATCAACCATTTTGTCCTCTTTCCACTCTTGCTCTTTACCGAACGATATAGGAATAGGTAAAAATTTACAATACTTAGTTAAAAGTTCATTTACTTTTGCATCCTCTAAAAACTCTTTATTTTCATCATCAATAAAAAGAATAATATCAGTACCAAAATTATCACGTTCGGTTTCTTCAATTGAATATTCAGGACTACCATCGCAACTCCACTTAATTGCTTTAGCATCTTTTTTATATGATTTTGTTATAATTTCTACTTTCTCAGAAACCATAAACGAAGAATAAAACCCTAATCCAAAGTGCCCAATAATTGCGTTAATATCGTCTTTGTATTTATCTAAAAAGTCACCTGCACTAGAAAATGCAATTTGGTTAATGTACTTTTCAACCTCTTCTTCGGTCATTCCAACTCCATGGTCAGAAATAGTAATTGTGCCAGCATCTTTATCAACAGCAACTTTCACTGTGTTCTCGCCTAACTCGCCTTTGTATTCGCCCGATGTTGATACAGCTGCCATTTTTTGGGTAGCATCAACTGCATTGGAAACTATCTCACGTAAGAATATTTCGTGATCGGAATACAGAAACTTTTTAATTATTGGAAAGATGTTTTCACTAGTAACACCAATTTTTCCTTTTGCCATATCGTTTAATATTTTAATGTTAACAATTTGGAGCTGTTCAATCAAAGTATGTGCCAATGTTGTAATAAAGACATGGTGTCATTTTTTGCTTCTTGTAAAAAGACAAAAAGACAGAAAAGAGTTTTAAAATGATCGGTTCAATAAAAATAAGTAGTAACTACAAAATAGGCTAGTGCTAGTATAGCAAATACAATATAAACTATGCGAGTAGTTTTGTATTTCTTCTGTTTTAATTTTAGCATTTCTTTTATAAAGTCGAAACGAATAATGCTTTGGAGAGTATTAAATGCGTATTCAGATTTTTTTACTACACCAATCACATTTGCATGCTCAGTACTTAGTGTATTAAATTTTAGATTATCGTCATTTTCATAAGCAGAAAACACTATAATCTTAATATCGGAGAATTTTTGAGCTAAATGATTTATTACACCCATACCGTTTAAACCATCTTTATTCTCTTCAGTTTGAATAAAATAGTCTAATATTAAGTAATGTTTTTTTAATGCTTTTCTATTATTATTTAGATAAGCAATAAGCAATTCACCACTTACAAAATGCTCAATTTGAAAATCCTTATTATATTCAATCAATTTATCTGTTAAAATCTGATCCTGAACAGAATCATCTTCTACAATTAGTAAGCGTATTTTTCTGGCTATCTTCATACTGATAATTATGCTTTACACCTTACAAGATAAAAAATAAATATTAATTATTCATCTATTTCAACGCTTACGCTTTTTAAAGTTTTTTTTAACGTTTTTTGAGCGAATGCTTTCATAGTTAACATCTGAAACATGATTCCATACATTATTCTCAAACTGAAATCCGTCAAAAGAAAAATCGGGTCCATAATAGGCATTATTACCTTCATAAACAGGATTTGATGGTGCTAAATGATCATAAACTATCATATCTAATTCACTATCATAGTGAACCATCATATTTGCCATTCTGGAGTATTCAAAAATTACTCTCCTCTGTTTCTTTTTATCTATATTAAATACATATGCACCAAACTTAGGTTCACCATTTTGTGTAATGGTTAAAGATTCAATAATAGTTTTATTGGTATATAAATCATTACCATCCCAACCAAGTAATGTGTATAAATTGCCATCGATGAATTTAGATTCTATTATTTCGTAGTATAAAGCACCGAACCAATTTGCATTAGTTAAAAATGAGCTTTCAGGATTAATAATACTATCAGATTTATCAAAAAGACGATAGGTTTTAACATCTTTTTGTTCCTTTAACTCCACTTGCAACAAACCGAAATATGTGTAAGTACCATTATCCCTAACCATATTCCATGTAAATATTCGGAGTTTACCATTCTCGGTTTGCACTTTTCCAATTGAGGTGATAGAATCGAAAGGATAGTTGATAGCTCCGTCCATTTCTAAAATTTCATTAAAATATGTTGCTAGACTATTACTTAAACTATCTGCCAATTTTTCATTGAATCTAATCTTTGAAATTTCAATTGCTTTTGTCGATAGTTCTTTCTCGTAGCTTGCAAAAACCGAATCTTTTTCAATACTTTCTGCAATACTGAATAGAGGTATTAGTATAGCAATAAGCACTATGCTTATTTTGTTTTTACATTTGATAACTAAAATAAATTCCATAAATAACAAACGAAGCATTTATATTAATATTTTAAGTAAGTGTGTTTAATGCTTTCAACAATTTGTCAATAATTATGTCTATTTCAGCATCAGTAACTGTAAGCGGCGGGGCAATTCTAAATGATGTACGGTTAAACAAAAATAAATCAAATACTAATCCTACTTCCAAACATGTATCCAGAAACTTATCAATGTTGTACTCAGGCTTAAGCTCAACAGCTAAAAACAATCCTTTTCCTCTTATATGATCAATTGCATTGTGCTTTAAACCCTTTCTAATTTTATCGCCTTTTATATTGGCAAGTTCAATAAGGTTCTCGTCCAATACCACTTCTAAAGCTGCTAAGCCAGCTGCACATGAAACCGGATGACCACCAAATGTTGTAATATGTCCCAATGCCGGATTAACGGTTAGAGTATCCATTATTTCTTTTGATGCCACAAAAGCTCCAATGGGCATTCCACCACCCATTCCCTTAGCAAGGCATAATATATCTGGTACAACTCCATAATGTTCAAAAGCAAACAATTTACCAGTTCTACCAAACCCAGTTTGAATTTCATCAAAAACAAGCAAAGCACCTACCTCATCGCATTTTTTTCTTACACTTTGTAGGAAATTGGTATCGGCATTAATAATACCACCTTCTGCTTGTATAACTTCCATAATTACACAAGCTGTTTTTTCGGTAATTCTATTTAAAGTCAATTCATCATTAAATTTCATGAACCCAACCTCTGGCAATAATGGTTGCACTGCTTTAGTAAGCTCGGCACCACCGTAAATACTCAAAGCACCATGCGTACTGCCATGATATGCTTTTTCAAAAGCCAACATTTCGCGTCTGCCAGTATAGCGTTTTGCTAACTTCATAGCTCCTTCAATGGCTTCGCTACCTGAATTTACAAAATATACACTATCGAAATTATCAGGTGTATTATCAATAATTTTTTTTGCAAACTTTACTTGTGGCTCTTGTACATATTCACCATACACCATTAAATGCATATACTTTTCAGCTTGTTCTTTAACAGCCTTAACAACTTTTGGATTACAATGACCTACATTATTAACTGAAACCCCTGATACAAGATCAATATATTTTTTTCCTGAAACATCATGAATATATATACCTTCGGCTTTAACTATTTCCAAAGCTAAAGGGCATGCCGAGGTCTGTCCTACATGTTGTAAGAATAACGTTTTTTGCGAAATCATAAAATTACTTAGAAATAAGGTTCAAGTCATCCATTAAGTTATCCTTGTACGATTTACCTATAGGTATAACTTTATTGCCATGTTCAACCTTAACAATAACGTTATTATCCTCAATAACCTCAATACGCTGAACATTAACAATGTATGATCTATGTACTCTTTTAAACATACTTGATGGAAGCTTATTTTCAATAGCTTTCATTGTAAAATGTATGGTAAATTTCTCTTTAAATGTACTTACAGTAACATAGTTCTCTAAAGCTTCAACCCAAAGTATATCATCGTAGCGAAGCCTTACAAGAGTTGAATTTTTCTTTTTAATGAAAATCTCTTCCGGATGCTTAGATATACTCTCTTTATCTTGAAATCGTTTTTGAGCTTTATTAACTGACTTATAGAAACGAGGCAGCGCTATTGGTTTAAGCAAATAATCAACTACATCGTGTTCAAAAGCTTCAAGAGCATATTTCTCTTGCCCCGAAACAATTATAATCATTGGTGGGCTATCTAATGTATTTAAAAAATCAAGTCCACTCATTTCTGGCATCTCAATATCTAAAAACACTAAATCTATTTCGTTATTTTCACTAAAAGCACCAAAAGCCGAAAGAGGGCTTTCGTATGAACCTAGTAAAGATAGCGATTCTGTTTTATCTATAAATCCTTCTATAATTTTCCTACTTAAAGGATCGTCATCTATAATTATACACTTCATGCTACTTTTTTCAATTAATCCTATAAAAAGCAAATATAATCAATAATATACAACAATTGGTCAATAAAAACAACAAAAAACAAACACGTAAGCAAGCTATTACCTTCTATTGATATATCATATGATATTGAATAACGACGGATATTTTATAAATTGCATCTTAATAAAACCATAATATGAATAAGAACATTTACTTTATTATACTTTTGCTTTTACCACTTTTTAGCTTTTGCCAAAATAGTTACTTAGCTAACACTATTGTAGTTAAATACAAAAACAACGAATCATTAAAAAGCAATACCAATAATCAATCTGCAAGGCTAGGTCAAATAATTAGTGGAGATATTGTTGAATACATGGCTATGTTCCCTGAACATTCTAAGCGC
>JAUXEM010000024.1 GCA_030620515.1 Salinivirgaceae bacterium | reverse complement strand
TCTTCTTGTTCCGTTTCGCTACGCTCAACTACACAAGAAGAGGGAAGAAAACAGAACAACGTAGTGAAACTAATCAAGTAATAACTAACCGCTCAATTTGGGTTTTAATCAATTACTTAATAACGAAGTAACTATAAAAGAAAAGCCATTGCCATTATTTAAAGAGTACTTGGAAACAGGATACTACCCTTTTTTTTTAGAAGACAATTACCATGATAGACTCGCAAACACAATAAATTTGACACTTGAAATTGATATTCCTTTGTTTACAGACATGAATATGTCAACTGCACGTAAACTAAAACAGCTGCTTTTTATTTTAGCCGAAAGTGTTCTTTTTAAATCAAACTTAACAAAAATTGGAGAACTAATTGGTGCACACCGTAATCAAGTGGCTGAGTATTTAGTGTTTTTTAGAAAAAGCTGGACTATTAAACCGTCTGTTTGAAAAAACAAAGGATTACGATCTTTAGGAAAAGTGCAAAAAATTTATTTAAACAACACCAATATTGGCAAGGTTGGTTTCATGCAGAAAGCGACAATGCCAACACGCATTTGGCACATTTACAAGCTCCAACAAACAGGCTGATTCTTCAGCTTGCAAAAGAGCCAAAATTTTGACGACGCAAATGATAAATTGGATATACTAATCTATATTTTTCATGAGATATAAGTTGATAAATAAACAAAGAATGCGATTTCAATTTACTATTTTTGTAATATGATTGGTTTGAAAAATGATATTGATAGTTTAAGGAGTTTAGCTCAGATTTTTTCTCCAGCTAACTTTAGTAGAATAGTTAGAAAAAATGACTATGCTAATACTAGAGATAGAATTCAAAAGCATGTCAATTATCCTAACTCATTGAATAACCTTATTATTCTTCAATATATTTATAAGCAACTTCAATTAAATTATAAAAGTGAATATTTATATAAAAATGCTCTTATTAATAAAATGTTACTTGGAAAATATAGTATAAATACAACGACAGCAATTAATGAATTTAAAATAGGTAAATCTATTGCAGACCTTGTTTTGCTTAATGGAGAAGCAAAAATATTTGAAATAAAAACCGAATTTGATAGCTTAGAAAAATTAGACAAACAAATATCAGATTACATTAAGTTTGCTAATAAGGTATATGTTGTTACAAATTCAAAATTTGTTGACAAATTATTATCAGATTATAAGAATACTACAATAGGAGTGATTGAATTAACTAATAATAATACTTTAAGAGAAGTTATTCCTGCAAAAGAAAATAGTTCGTTTTTTAATCATGCAACAATATTTAAGACATTAAGAAAGCAAGAGTATATTGAAATACTTGAAAACTATTTTGGCTTTGTTCCTGATGTTCCCAATACTAGAATATTTAAGGAATCTTTAAAGTTGATTGAAACCATTGATATTAATGAATTCCAAAAGCTTGCTTATAAGAAGCTAAAGGAACGTAAATTGAAATGTCCAAACGAATTTTTATCAAATAAAACACCCCATGAGTTAAAGCATATTTGCTACTCACTCGATATGTCATACAAAGATTATACTTCACTACACCAATTCCTAAACCAAAAAGCATAGTATGTATTATCCCTACCTTAGAGGCAAACAATTTGAACTTATTGCATTACGTGAGTTGAGTGAAATGATGGCTGAATCTCCTCAAAAAGTTTCTCCAATAATAGAACCTGTTAAAAACTCATCAACATTAAAGACCACAATTAAAGAGTTTCGAGGTAAGGGTGTCAATTTCAATATTATATTAAACTCTTCTGTTGGGGATTTAATTGGTTCATATATAGATATTATCGAAACTATTTCGCAAGAAATCGAAGATTACTCTAATTTTCAGCTAGGGATTATCATTAATAGCAAAATTGATGTTGCTGAAGTTAAAAGTATAATGGATTCTATAACTTTTGATTTTGTGGGATTTTCATTGATACATATTGGGATAAACAGTAACATAAGTAGTATTATAGAAGAACTTGAAACGAAAAAACAGGTTGTCAATAATGTTATTTATTTTAACAAAACAAGCAGACGTTATTATAGAGAATTCTTATCTGATTCAAGAGTAGGTCTTGATGACTTTTTTAATTCTTTACCACGTAACTCAGATTATTTATCTGTTCCTGATAGTCAGTTTTCTGAAGAACATTTATTTTATAATGATGATGGCTACAAGGGGTTTTCAGATTTTCTAACTGTTGGAGACCATTATTCTGATTCAGGCTTTCTACCCTATGCTGTTGCAATTCACTTATCATACACGGCTGATGAAAATAAAATTAGAATAAAGCATTTTGTGTCTGATTCTAATTCGGACACTTCTGATATTGGAGGTAAGTTTATGGAAGCTGTAGGAAAGTTAGTTGAATGGTGCGATGCCAATCATGCTGATTCTTATGCAATAAGTCAATTCAGAGAATTGCATGCGAGAGGTCATTTTCCTGGACTTGGGAGTATTAAAAAATTATCTGTAATGCATCATATTGAACTTGTTAAAACCCTGATATAATATGTTTTGTTGTACTGACTGTTTTTCTAGTTCATACTTGTCAAATATTATTCATTCTGACTCAAGAAAAGGTAATTGCGAATACTGTAATTCAAAAAATGTTTCTATTTATACGCCTAGAGAGTTAATAGATTTTTTTAGGAATATTTTGAATCTCTATGAAGTGAAAGCAGAATCTGGAATTAGTATTATTTCCGCACTTGAACGTGATTTTTCTGATACAATATTTAGTAGTAAAGTGGTTAATAAACTGAATTTGTTAATTGCTATAATTGAAGATGATACTGATGAATTTAGTGACTTATTAGAGAATAATGTTATTTCTTTATTGTGGAAAGGCGAGTATACTAAAAAGTCAATTGATATTCATAGTAAGTGGGAAGATTTCAAAAATGAAATTAAAAATATTAATCGATTTCATATTCAAGCAACAATAGATTTAGTAAAGCTTCATAATATTTTTAAGAATGATTGCTTTCAGACAACCTTAAAGAAAGGTCGTACTTTTCATCGAAGTAGGATTTCAGATGAGAATGGTATTGCTGTTGAAGCAATGGGTAATCCTCCAAAGGATAAAGCTACTGGAGGTCGAGCTAATCCTAAAGGTATTTCTTATTTATACCTTGCTGATAACATAGTTACTTCACTTTATGAAGCACGAGCAACATTATTTGACTTTGTTACTGTTGGAGATTTTAAACTGAAAGAAGATATAAAAATACTAAACTTAAGAAAGCCAGAAAATGACCCTATTATTTGGGCAGAGCAAGAAGCTATTAGTGACTATTTAACGTATATACCGTTTATTAATACACTTCAAAGGGAGTTGTCTCTTCCAATAAGAAAGCTTGATAAAGAGATTGATTATTTACCAACACAGTATCTTTCTGAATTCATTAAATCAATTGGTTATGATGGGGTTGAATTTCAAAGTTCTTTAGATTCCAAAGGATACAATTTAGCTGTATTTAATCCAGACAAGTTTAAATGTGTTAAGACTTCTATTTATGAAATTGAAAATATTGATTTGAAACACAGAAAACTATAGCCCATCTTTCATTCATACACATTACCAAGTCGCTCAAAAAGTCCAATACACAAAGCAAAACTTGTCAAAGAGTATGGCTGCCCAATAGCACGAGAATACTGTGGAGAATAAAGCACGAAAACCTAACAACATATAAAAATAATGCAGGCAAAATAGGTCTTGTAACACAGTCTTAATTTTTTAACCTTGTTAATGTAAATAAGAGATATGTGCAGCTAACCCCGTACTATTCTTATATAAACGGTAGTTTCATATAATAACGTAAATATTGGCAACCAGCGCGAAACCTTTTTTCTTAACCAAACTAAAAAGCTGTTTGATGTGTATTCATCAAAAGAATCGGACTTTAGCATAAATGAATACACCTTTGAAATAGGAGGTAAAAACAAAAAGCAAACTCAAATAAAAAATGTTGACAACGGAATTGCTAACATTGTGCCTCTTTGGTGTTTTGGTTTTCTATATTAAAACATTACCCTCGTTTTCGCAAGCACTAAGGGTTCAGTATTTATCAGTGAAAACTTCGCTTAACGGTAGAAAGTGTTAGGAAAGCAATCTTAACATACCGCCTGCCAAGCTGCGAAGTTTTCACTTTGCTAATTTAAAGCATTATATTAAGTTATTACCTACTGATACTCATTACTAAAGGCAACCGCATTTATATTTTCCATTAAACTCTATTTTTACACTAATTAACACAAACTCAACTAAAGTTGATTTTGAATAGTTTTTTAGTGCTAATAGTGGTCTGTTTTATTTTTACATTTGAATGCTGTTGCCCTAACTTATTACTTTTACCACTTGTAAAATTTATAAAATTCCACTACGTTTGTGGGTTCAAAATCCGAAGAAATAAAATTAATATAATGAGCAGTAAATTTCCTGAGTACAAGCAACTTGACTTGTCGCAAATTAATAAAGATGTATTGAAAGAGTGGGCCGATGATGACACTTTTAATAAAAGCATGAGCACACGTGCCGGAAAAGAAACATTTGTTTTCTTTGAAGGGCCGCCATCAGCCAACGGTCAACCTGGCATTCACCACGTTATGGCTCGAGCAATTAAGGATATTTTCTGCCGCTACAAAACTCTACAAGGATTTTTAGTAAAACGTAAAGCAGGGTGGGATACACACGGATTACCTGTTGAACTTGGCGTTGAAAAAATGCTAGGTATTACTAAAGAAGATATTGGAACTAAAATTTCGGTGGAAGGATACAACGAAGCTTGTCGTAAAGAGGTAATGAAATATACCGACATGTGGGAAGACCTTACCCATAAAATGGGTTATTGGGTAAATATGAACGACCCTTATATTACCTACGATAACCGCTATATTGAATCGCTTTGGCAACTGCTTAAAAAAATATACGACAAAGGCTTAATTTATAAAGGATACTCTATTCAACCCTACTCGCCAGCTGCCGGCACAGGTTTGTCAACACATGAACTAAATCAGCCAGGCTGTTATAAAGACGTAAAAGATACTACCGCAACGGTTCAATTTTTGGTAATTAGAAACGAAAAAAGTGAATTTCTTTTTGATGGAGATGAGAATGTATCTTTCATGGCTTGGACAACCACTCCATGGACTCTGCCATCAAATACTGCCCTGGCTGTTGGGTCAGGAATTTCTTATGTAAAAATAAAATCATACAACCCATATACTGGTCAGCCAATAAGTGTTATTGTAGCTAAAAACTTACAAGACAACTATTTTAATCCAAAAAATGCTGAGCTCAATTTTGAGGACTATAAACTTGGTGATAAAAAAATTCCATTTAAAGCTATTGAAGAATACAAAGGGAAAGACATTGAAGGCATTTGCTACGAACAGTTAATTCCATGGATTAAACCTGATGGCGATGCCTTTAGAGTAATAACTGGCGATTTTGTAACTACCGAAGATGGTACTGGTATTGTTCACATTGCACCCACTTTTGGTGCCGACGATGATAGAGTGGCAAAAATTTCGAAAATTGCTCCCCTTATTTTAATTGATAAAAATGGTGATCGCCGTCCAATGGTCGATTTAACTGGTAAATTCTACAACATTGAAGATTTAGATGCCGACTTTGTAGCAAAATTTGTTAATGTTGAAAAATACAGCGAATATGCTGGTCGCTTTGTAAAAAATGCTTACGACACTTCTTTAACTGAAGAGGATGCGACGCTTGACATTGACCTTTCGGTAATGTTAAAGAAAGAAAGCAAAGCTTTTAAAGTAGAGAAACATACTCACAACTATCCACATTGCTGGCTTACCGACAAACCTGTTCTTTACTATCCCTTAGATAGCTGGTTTATTAAAACAACCGCCATTAAAGACAGAATGATTGAGCTTAACAAAACCATTAACTGGAAACCAAAAAGCACCGGTGAAGGGCGTTTTGGAAAGTGGCTCGAGAATTTGGTTGACTGGAACCTTAGCCGTTCAAGATATTGGGGAACTCCTTTGCCAATATGGGTTAGCGAAGATAGTACTGAGCAAATATGTATTGGTACAACAAAAGATTTAGTTAAAGAAATAGATAAAGCAATTGCTGCTGGGTTTATGGACAAATCGCCTTACGAAGGATTTGAGGTTGGCGATTACAGCAAAGAAAATTACGAGAAAATTGATTTGCACCGCCCCTTTGTTGACGATATTGTGTTAGTTTCAGATACAGGAAAGAAACTATATCGCGAAAAAGATCTTATCGATGTTTGGTTCGATTCAGGTGCTATGCCTTACGCTCAATGGCATTGGCCATTCGAAAACGAGGCTGACTTTAAAAACCTTTACCCAGCCGACTTTATTGCTGAGGGTGTTGACCAAACTCGTGGTTGGTTCTTTACTCTGCACGCTATTTCTACAATGATTTCAGATAGTGTAGCCTTTAAAAACATTATCTCAAACGGACTTGTCCTTGACAAATCAGGTGCTAAAATGTCGAAAAGACTGGGCAATGCAGTTGACCCATTTGGAGCCATTGAAAAATTTGGTTCCGACCCATTACGTTGGTATATGATAACCAATGCGCAACCTTGGGATAATCTTAAATTCGATATTTCAGGTGTTGACGAAGTAAAACGTAAATTCTTTGGCACACTATATAATACATATGGCTTTTTCGCTCTTTATGCTAACGTAGATGGTTTTTCATATAACGAAAAAGAGATTCCATTAACCGAGCGTCCTGAAATTGACCAGTGGGTAATATCATTATTAAACACTTTAATTAAAGATGTTAAAGATTCCTACGAAAGTTACGAACCAACTCGTGCAGGTCGTGCAATACAGAGTTTTGTTATCGATAATTTAAGCAACTGGTACGTACGTTTAAATCGTAAACGTTTTTGGGGTGGCGAGTACAATAACGATAAAATTGCCGCATACCAAACTCTCTATACTTGCTTAGAAACGGTTGCAGTACTGGCTAGTCCAATTGCACCATTCTTTGCCGATAGGTTATTTAAAGATTTAAGTTTAGCAACTAATCGCAACGAAGGAATGTCGGTACACTTATTCACTTTTCCTATTGAAGATGAAAGTGCTATAAATAAAGATTTAGAGGTGAAGATGAATATGGCTCAGCGCATTTCATCAATGGTACTGAGCTTGCGTCGTAAAGTTAGCCTAAAAGTTCGCCAGCCTTTGAATAAAATTATGGTGCCAATTTTAAATCAAGATACCGAGCGTCAGTTGAACGATGTAAAAGACATAATTTTAACCGAGGTTAATATTAAAGATATTGAATTTTTAACCGATACAGCTGGTGTTTTAGTTAAAAAAATTAAACCAAACTTTAAAACTTTAGGTCCAAAGCATGGTAAAATAATGAAGCAAATTGCCGGTGAAGTTGCTAAAATGCAACAACCCGATATTGCTACAATTGAGCGTGATGGCCAATTCATTGTTAATGTGGCTGAACAAGAAGTTACTTTAACACTTGAAGATGTTGAAATACTTTCGGAAGATATACCTGGTTGGTTAGTGGCCAACGATGGTGCTTTAACCGTAGCACTTGACATTACCGTTACCAATGAACTAAGAAATGAAGGGATTGCTCGCGAATTTATTAATCGTATTCAGAATATTCGTAAGGAGAGTGGCTTTGAAGTTACCGATAAAGTGAATATTCAGATCGTTAAGCACGATGCAATTAATCAAGCTATTAATAGTTATAATAATTATATAGGAACACAAACCTTGTCAAACAAAGTTGAATTAGTAGATAATTTGGAACAAAACAGTGCTAATGCCGTAGAAATAAACGAAGAAATTTCTACTTTAATTCGCATTGAGAAAGTTTAACAAATTCAATATTGAAACATTGTTAATAAATAAATGAAAATAACAATTGATTAGCAGACTTTAGTAGTGAAAAATTGTTATTTTACATCTCCTTAAATTTAAAGCTATGACAGAAGAAAAAACAAAAACTAGATATTCGGACCATGAGCTTGTAGAGTTTAAACAATTGTTAAATGAAAAACTTGACAAAGCCCAGCGTGATTACAATATACTTAAAAGCGCTCTTTCTCATTCTGATGGAAACGACATAATGGACACTTCACCTACTTTTAAAGTATTGGAAGAAGGTGCAATGGTTTTATCGAGAGAAGAAACAGGAAAATTGGCTCAACGTCAGCAAAAATTTATTCACCATTTACAAGGTGCATTAATTAGAATTGAAAATAAAACTTATGGAATTTGCCGCGAAACGGGTAAGCTTATCTCTAAGGAGAGACTTAGAGCTGTTCCACATGCAACCCTTACTATTGACGCTAAGAAGGCTCAGTAATAAAAAACATTTAGACATTAAATTAAAGGGGCTATTTTAGGCCCCTTCTTTTTTGACAATTATTCAATAAAAAACTATGACAAAAGGGAGACTTTCAATCTTAATTATTTTGGCTATTATTTTAGCCGACCAAGTATTAAAAATTTGGATAAAAACACACATGATGATCGGTGAAGAGCACCATATTGCTGGAAATTGGTTTATCATTCATTTTACTGAGAATAACGGAATGGCTTTTGGGCTCGAATTTTTTGGAAAAATAGGTAAATATATGCTTAGTGTGTTTCGAATTGTTGCCGTTTGCTTTATTGGATACTATATTTCAAAGCTAATAAAAAAAGAAGTACAAATTGGCTTTATTATAGCCGTTACTTTAATTTTTGCTGGTGCTTTAGGTAATATTATAGATAGTGTTTTTTACGGCTTATTTTTTGACCATAGTTACTATCAGGTTGCACAATTTTTACCTGAAACTGGAGGATACGCCGGTTTTCTACAGGGGCGTGTTGTTGACATGTTCTATTTCCCTATCATAAGGGGACATTGGCCTACTTGGTCGCCTATAAATCCTTCGGAGCCTTTTATCTTTTTTCGACCGGTATTTAATATAGCCGATTCTGCTATTTCGGTAGGAATGTTTATTGTTATCCTTTTTCATCGCAAAACATTGCAAAGCCAATTGTAGTTTATTAATGTTCGATTGTTAAAAAATTTAAATGTTTGATTGTTAAACTACTTTTAATATGGCAACTATAACATGTTTTGAGGATTTAGAAATTTGGCAGATTGCCAGAAATATTTGCAAACAAATAAACGAACTAATTAAACAAAATAAATTTGGAACTGATTATTCACTAACCGATCAAATTCGTCGATCCTCTGGTTCTGCAATGGACAATATTGCTGAAGGCTTTGAGAGAGATGGCAATAAAGAATTTATTCATTTTCTATCCATAGCAAAAGCTTCGTGTGGAGAGTGTAGGTCACAAATTTACAGAGCATTAGATTATAATTATATTAGTGAAGAGGAATTCAATCCTATAAAAGAGGAGCTTTTAGAATTGAGCATTAAAACAAAACGCTTTATGGATTATTTAAGAAATTCAGGCTATAAGGGCAGTAAATTCAAACGTTAAAAACGCCTAAACATTCAAACTCTTGAGCAGTCAAACAATTTAACACTCGAACAAAATACAAACAATGAACTGGCAACAACTTTTATCACCAATTCGCTTAGGTAAAGAAAATGTTAATACTACCGACATTGAGGCATTGCGTTCTGAATTTCAACGCGACTACGATCGCTTAATATTCTCATCACCATTCCGACGATTACAAAATAAAACACAAGTTTTTCCATTACCAGGGAGTGTATTTGTTCACAACCGCCTAACACACAGCTTAGAGGTTGCCAGTGTTGGCCGATCTTTGGGAAACACCGTGGCAAAGTATTTAAAAAAAACATACAATAATTCTCAAGTTTTATTCGACGAAATTGGTTCAATTGTTTCTGCTGCAAGTTTATCGCACGATTTAGGCAATCCGCCATTTGGACATTCAGGTGAAAAAGCAATTTCCGCTTTTTTTGAAAAAGGATTAGGAAATATTTATAAAGATAAGGTTAGCGAAACCGAATGGAACGACTTAACCAATTTTGAAGGTAATGCAAATGCTTTGCGTTTACTAACACACAAATTTAATGGAAGGCGCGAAGGAGGCTTTGCTTTAACTTATGCAACTTTAGCCAGTTTAATTAAGTATCCTTTCAATTCGACAAATAGAACCAAAAAGGGGAAATATGGTTTTTTTGTTTCTGAAACAGACACATTTAGTCTAATTGCAAAACAAATAGGATTAAAACAATTACAGGAAAATGAACTAATATATGCCAGACATCCCCTAGTATATTTGGTGGAAGCTGCCGACGATATTTCTTATCAGATAATGGATATTGAGGATGCACATAAGCTAAAGATTCTTTCGTATGAAAAGACAGTTGAAATACTAATGTCTTTTTTTAACGAAACAGAAGATGCTGGTTTTTTCAATAAAAAACAGGAGATATTTGAACAGGTAACTGATATAAACGAGCAAATTGCTTTTTTACGAGCATCGGTAATTAATTTATTAGTAAACAAATGTGCCAATATTTTTATTGAAAATGAAAAAATAATACTAGCAGGTGATTTTAACGGTTCGCTGGTTAATTATTTAACAGGAACATATAAAAACGCCATGGAAAATTGTGCCAATATTGCATGGAATAATGTATATTCGCATCACTCTGTTGTTGAAGTTGAAATAACAGGGTACAATGTTTTAAACACCTTACTAAATGAGTTTACTTTAGCTATTTTTGATCCAAATGCAGAATACTCGAAAAAACTTCTTGCTCTATTACCAATGCAGTATCAAGGGGAGTACAAAAATGAGTATTCTAAGCTAAGGGCAATTATAGATTTTATTTCAGCCATGACTGATTTGTATGCCATGGATTTATATAAATTAATAAAAGGAATAGGCATTACTTAGAGCCTGTCCATAATGATTATAGCTTGAGCTAAAAAGTTCGAATTCAAGCCCGCCCTGTCTGCCGATTAGGCAGGCTGAATAACATAGTCGGGCAGGGCATGTAATATATTTAAACCACAACGCAGAAGTCGGGGTTTATTGACAAACTTTACTTAAATTATGTATTTGATAAATATTAAGATATGATACGATATATTGCAACAAGTTTATTCTTTATAGTAACAATAACTGTTTTTGTTACTTCTTGCTCTAAGAAAACAAATAGTTTTACTGATTCAAAAGGGAATGAGTTTAATTCAGAAAAAGTATATACTTCCATTAATGGAATTAGTGATTCTTCATTAAATTATGCTATTTATTTCCCTGCAAAATATAATGGGAAAGATATACTTCCAGTATTATTTCTGCTTGATCCTCATGGCAATGGAGACTTTCCAGTCAGTAAATATTCGTCAATAGCAAACAAATATGGCTATATTTTAGTAGGCAGTAATAATAGTAAAAACGGCATGTCTTATGAATATTCTAAAAAGCATATAAATGCTTTATTGAAAGATGTTAAAACACGCTTTAAGCTTAATGAGAAACGTATGTTTATTGGCGGATTTTCGGGCGGAGCAAAACTTGCTATTCTATTTGCAAACAACATGCCCGATTTTATTGGTGTTATGGCTTGTGGTGGCAGTTTAGCAGCTTCATCCGATAATGAACCAAGATATTATTTTGCAGGTATTGTAGGCAATAAAGACTTCAATTATTTAGAAATGCGACAGTCATTTAACATGTTTGACCAATATGGGTTTGACTATACTGCTTCAGTATTTAACGGGAATCATGAATGGCCTCCTGTAGAATCATTTGAAATGGGAATTATAGGTTTTGACATATACAGCACGAAAATTAAAGCATTAAAATCGAATGACGAATGGCTGCAAGCAAACATGTTGCGGTTTCAGGATAGTATATCCCTTTTTGCTGACCAAAATAGAATTTTAGATAAATATGAGACTTTGCAACAGGCAAGGCGTTGGTACTATGGTTTAATGCCAGTTTCAGACATGCAAAAAGAAATTGCAAACACAACTCGCTCTCAAGAGTTTGGTAATCAGTTACGTAATAGACAAAGTGTAGTTAAACAAGAAGTAAAATTAAGAACTGAATTTATACGAGCTATTGAGCTACGTAACTATGAGTGGTGGAAAACTGAGGTAAGTAAAATAACATCGTTTGAAAATACAAACGATGAAAAGGAGCTTGTTAAACACAGGCTACTGAATTATATTAGTATGGCATCTTTTATGTTAATAAAAAACGACCTAAATGATACTAATTTGGATAACGCCCTTGAGAAAATAAAGATTTATGAGCTAGTTGACAAAAATAATCCTGATGTTTATTTAATGTATGCAAAGTATTATTTGCTAGAAAACAATCTAGAATTAATGAAAAACTCTTTTACAAAAGCTCAAAAATTAGGCTTTACAGATTATGAGTCGTATTTACATGATGAGTTTTGGAAAGGACTGCTGAACCAACCTGCGATTAAAAGTCTTGTAAATTAGCAGATTTTATCCTGATTAATTCATGCGTTTAGTCATTTGATTGCCAGTTATTGATTATTAGTAAGTTGTAATTTTAATGGTATTTTGTAGACAAATAGCAATCCTAAATCTAGTGCTGTATTTCAGGGAAACAAACTATTTCAGTAATTAACACTCCTGTATTATGCAGGTTATAGCAATATTACTAGTTACTTATTAACCTATAGATACTTAGCAACCTTTATAGCACTGAAAAGACAGGTTTCAAGTTTAACTAAAACTCAGAATAATTTCTTTAATTTCCTTAATTTTTTCTTTAAGCATATTTTCCGATTTGGCTTCTGCTAATAGTCTTAGATAGGGCTCTGTATTACTCGGACGAATATTAAACCACCAATCGGCAAATTCAACTCGGTATCCATCAAAATCGTAAGAAGCAGTTGCTTTTTCGCTTTCTATAAAGCGATTACGAACAGCATCCATTGCTTCCTTTTTCTTGTCTAGCTTAAAATTTATCTCCCCAGAATTAGCATACTTTGTAATATGACCAATTAAATTTGATAGGGTAATGCCTTCTTTCTTTTTCTTGCTAACAATATCTAAAACAATTAATGCTGCCATTATACCAGAATCAGAATAGTAAAAATCTTTAAAATAATAATGTCCCGCTAATTCACCTCCAAATATTCCATCAATTTCGCGTAGCTTTAAGGCAGCAAAAGCTCTACCAACGCGCCACATATGCATCTTTGAACCAAATGTTTCTATATATTCAGCTACTGCTTTCGATGTGCGAATATCTTGTAACACATTACCCTTAAGTCCCTTTTCTTCTAAAAAATAATGTGCCAGTAGCCCAATAATAAGGTCAGGCGATATAAACTTTCCTTGTTCATCAACAAACATTACACGGTCGGCATCTCCATCAAAAATAACCCCAATGTCGCATTGTTCTTTTTTAACCAGCGTTTTTAAATCTTCTACATTGGCTTCAATCAATGGGTTTGGCTCGTGATTTGGGAAAGTGCAATCAATATCGTCATATATGTAATTTGGAGACTTGCCAAGAATATCTTTCACAAATAAACCTGCCATTCCATTGGAACAATCAATAGCAATTTTTAAATTCGATAAATCAGATAAATATTTTTTCTGAAATTCAATATATTGGGGTTTTACTTCAAATTGCACAATCTTACCTTTATTTTCAGCCACAACAATCTCATTCTCCTCAGTCATTTGCTTTAGTTTGCCTAACCCAGTTTCGATTCCAACAGGCAAAGCATTCTCGCGCGAAACCTTAATGCCATTATATTCTTTTGAATTGTGCGAGGCCGTTATTTGAACAGACGCTTTAAATTCATATTTTGCCGTACTCCAGTAAACCATAGGAGTTGTGGCTAAACCAATATTATGAACATCTGCACCAGCATCTGTGATGCCTTTGCATAAATACTCGAATATTTCTGGCGAAGATATCCTTGCATCATAACCAACAAGTATTTTATCCGTATCTAAAAGCTGAGGTAAAAAGAAACCTACTTTATATACATCGTCTTTGTTAAAATCACGATTATATACACCGCGAATATCATAAGCATGAAAAGCATTCATTGTAATAGTTTTTATAATAAGGTGGAAAATACTGTAAAAAAGTGAGGTTTTTTGATAAAAGGATGACGAAAGTATGGTAATATTTAAATTTTTATTAAAAAATGTTGCATTTTAAAAGATCTAAATTTTTATAAAATAGAATTTTGTATTAGTTTTGGTCATTAAGATTTTATATTGATGTATTTTTACACATATAAGTTCGACCATAAAAATTGTTAATATTGTATTTTGCCCTTTGAAAGGATAACGGAATGAAAAAAGTTTTACTAGTATTTCTTTTTCTTATTACAATTCAGCTTATAAGTCATGGTAGCGAAATTGTATTAAAAGGTGTTTATCAGGGAAAAAACCTTTATGTGATGAATCCTTTTTCATCATCGGGTGTTGGCTTTTGCATATTCGAAGTTCGCGTAAATGGACAAATTACAACTGACGAAATTAATTCTAGTGCATTTGAAATTGACTTATCTATTTTTCAGTTTAAGAAAGGTGATAAAATAATTATTTTTATTAAGCACAAAGATGGTTGTACTCCTAAAGTGATTAATCCGGAAGTACTAAAACCACAAAGTACGTATTTAGCTAGTTTAATGAAAATTGATCGCGAAGGAAAATTATCGTGGTCAACAACAGGAGAAAGCGGATCGTTACCTTTTATTGTTGAACAATTCCGTTGGAACAAATGGATTAAAGTTGCTACTGTTGGTGGCAAGGGAACTTCTGGAAAAAACACTTATAATGTTAAGGTAAATCCTCATGCTGGTAATAATCGCTTTAGAATTAAGCAAATTGATTATACCAGAAAACCAAGATATAGCAAAGAAATAAGATTTCGTTCAATGCTGCCTCCTGTAACCTACTCACCAGCTAAGCCAATTAGCGAGATTGTATTTTCGCGTGAAACAATGTTTGAAATTTACGACTATTATGGGAATCTTATTGAAAAAGGATTTTCTGCAAAAGTGAATATTTCAAGTTTGCCTAAAGGCGACTATTTTTTAAACTACAGTACTAAAACAGAAACTTTCAAGAAAAAGTAATTTTCTTTAACCTTTTCATATATAAATTTATAGGTTGCTTTGTACAAAGTAGTGATAAAATTGAGTGCGCTTCTACTTGTTTTAAATTTTACAACTGAATAATAAGTGGTTGATGGTTCTCTACTACCAATTTAGTGGGTAATTTTAATAATTAATTTTTCGCGAACTATATGAGTAAATAGTTCTCAGTGTACTGCTTTATCAACTATTAACTTAAACTATATATTAAATGGTATTATTTGTAAACTTTTCCACTAAATTCGTAGTACCTGATTTATTAAGCTCAGCTAAAAGTAATTATAGAATGTGCCGTTTCTAGGAATAATCAAAGTTTCTATACCTATTTGATTTGCAGCCTCTGCATTCTTTGGTGTATCTTCAATAAAAAGTGTTTTAGCGGGCTTTAAGCCAGATTCTTCAACAACTTGTTTGTAAATTTTTATATCAGGCTTAATCAAACCCATCTTGTTGGACAGGTAGACTTTTGAAAACAAGTCGTTAAAAGTTACTTGGTATTCATCAGTTAATTTCTTTGCAAAATATTCAAAGTGAATTTCATTTGTATTACTTAGTAGTATAAGCCTGTGAGTTTTTGCTAGTTCTTGTAAACGCGCAATTCGTTCTGGCTTATAGTCAAGTAAAAGAGCATTCCAAGCATTATAAAATTCGTCGTTACTAATTTGCTTACCTAAAAAAGCACAAATCTCCTTATGCAAGGCTTCTCTTGAAATTTCGCCTCTTTCAAATTTCCATAAAACCTTACTTTCTTCAATACTAGAAAAAGCCTTGTCTCCTTCAAATGCTTTGAAAGCATTAATAGTTAACTCAGGATCAATATCTAGAATTACACCTCCGAAATCAAATATTATCAGCAATTCCGAAAATAGTTTTTTTTAGCTCGATTGAAATTTGTTTTATTTTTAAGACATAACAATCCACTCCATACGAATATAGAAAATTAGAATTTAGCAAAAAAGTTATTTCAAATACTCGTAATCAACTATATATCAGAGGATACTATTTGTGTTATTATTTTTCGGAATTGCTGAAATCTTTAAAAATAACATAAAAAATAGGATGTCGATTTTTATTTTACAAGCAGGAATTGATTAAAACCCAGTTATAGGTCTAGTACATCTACATAAATTCCTTATTGGGCAAGTAAATTAGGAAAGAATAGTCTATTGGCTGAGCAATTGTTAAAGCGTGGTGGAAAACTACATTGTGAAAATTTAGGGAGACGTGTTAAAATTTTGGGCACAGCAAAGATACCAGTTTATGGAATTATATTTAGCTGTGTTCTATAAATAGTGGGAGGGAGTGCTTTAACTAACTATTAACGAAATATTTTTCTGCCCCAAACATAAAGTCACACTTACCTACACGTTTCTTGCATATGAATTTATTGCTACCGTTATAATAAACTATTAACCAATAAAACCTGACAAAAATCATATCTACCCCAAGCCCAATAATAGCACCTAATAACATGCCGTTAACTATTTATTGTTAATATGTTTTACTGTTAAATTTGGCTATTATCGTTTTTTTTTCGCTTCTTTACTAAGCGAAATTTAACATTAACTTAAACAACAACTATTACCATGGTACAGGGTAAACTTTTATATGACCATAATATCGCAAGTCGCAGTGCGACTATATTGCAAATAAGTATAATATAGCGTTTTGTTATCATGTAAATTAGTGAAGTCGCGCCGCGACTAACTATCTTAACTGCTATATGTTATGTGCTATACTTAGGTATTTAAAGATACATAAAAGTTACTATCTGTAAAACTAAACAAACACTATTTGTAAAATTGCACATTATGTTTCAAGGAAACAATTTGTGTAGCGGGTAATGCCAGTTTATAGTTTGTGAAACTGGCTAGGTATTAATAATACCAATTTGCTAAATTTTACAAACAAAAAAATATTAAAAAGCCCCATCCTATTAAATTACATTCCGCTAAAAATGTTACAGGATGAGGCCAGAAATAAAACTTATACAAAAATGAAGAAAATAATTTTAATTCTTATGCCCTTGGCATTAGTATTTGCAGCATTTGTTTTTAATGCATGCGAGAAAGAGGAGAGTAATAATACTCAAAAAGTTTCTGATGAATTAACTCAAATGTATTTTAAAGAAATACAGCTGGCAGATAAAGAGGGTATAAACTCTGTAATTATAAAAGTAAGTTCTTCAGATGCTTCAATATTGGAGTTGTATTCATCATATAATTTTGAAATCATACCTGTTAAAGATGGTCAAAGCCTGAATGAAGCGCTTACTGAATACTATGGGGAGCAAAATGAATCAGACCAAATTGATGATAATTTAGATACAGAAGAAGATGATTCTGAGAATGTTATTCCTTCAGTATCGTTTCAAGTTATTTCAAAGGATTTAGGCGATGGTTATAGAAATGTTGCTATTAATTATTTACACCCAGACGATGGTGATGAAAGAGCTAAATGGAGATATTATAATCACTATGGCTATGAAGATTGTGTTACAATTACAAGAGTAAGCTGGAATAGAAGGGTTTACGTTGGGGTTTATTATAAATGGACATCATCATCAAGATGGAGTACCATTACTGGAACATGGTTCAAGTTGAAAAATAATGAATCGCATAATAAATGCAAAACAGGAAGTTATCAGCTTAAAGCAAGAGTGAAAGCTAAAAAATCTGGAGCTTATACAATTGAATTTGATGATTAGTGAATAAACTATAAGGATGGCAAAATAGCCATCCTTATTTTAAATATAAATAATGAAGAAGCTGCTAATATATATAATTATAGGTTTTATAATTCCTTATGGTTGTGTGAAAGAAAAAATTGAAATTAATGAATTGACAAAACTAAACTACAATGGTGATATAAGTGATGTGATAATAGAAGGATATATTTCTAGCGAAAAATCCGTTCAGTTTGTAAAATTATCTAAACCTTCAAAGCTTGTAGATTCGAATAAATATACTCCTATCAATAATGCAGAGGTCTTTGTTACTGATGGAGAAACTACTTACAGGTATGGATTGTCGACAACTGAAGGCTTATATCAGTCTAATGCGCCATTTCAGGGTGTAATAGGTAAAGTATATACGATAAATGTTTTATTTGAAAATATGCAATATACGGCTTCTGATTCGATGATATTTTGTGATTCTATCATTAATTATCCAATTAACCAAATTAGAATTTTTGATTCTCATATTGAAATACACTCCAATGAACATAATTTTGGATTTGATAAGCCATGTATCTGGACTTTTATTGAAAAGCAATTAGATTCTTTAAACAGATTTCCTCATATCGATATTAATTTTAGTGAAAGGTTTTTTTTTATTTATAATCACACAGGAAACCTACCACAGGGTATTTTTCCTTCTGGCTTTACTAGTATCGGACTAGCGGGTCCCGAAAATGATACTTTAGAAATAGTAAAAATGGCTGTATCTGATGCGTACTACAATTATTTAGTGTCCTATTTTAATATTACTGATTGGAATTCAGGTATGTTTTCAACAATTCCTGGAAATACGCTCACAAATGTAAGTAAAGGGGGAACTGGGTATTTTCACACTACAGATATTAAAAGATTTAGAATGACTTATAAAGACCTTAAGTCGATTTATCATTAAAAGACGAGTTGTAATTACATTTTTGCCTAGCATCTAATGCCTAAAATCTAACTATCTATTAAATTACTATCATTAAGCATAAAATAGAACCAACATGAATAAAACTAAATTTAGAACCAACTATAATAAAAAAGCCAAACTGTTTATAATATTGGTTTTTGTAAGTTTAGTTCTTCAAAATTGCAAAGACAAAGAGCAAGATTTATACATTTTTATTAAAGACGGAAATGGGGTGGAAATTACTGGCGATACTTTACCGGTTTCAATAAATAGCGTTCATCAAACATTAATTGATGTTGCCTTCACCGGAGGTTCGCCCAGTTATTTAAGGCAAACTGATCAAGGAGCAATTGAGCTATTAAACAAGCAGGAAACTTATGAGTTAATTTCACATGGTATTAATGAAGATGGTACTCATTTTAATAAAGTAGTTGTAACCACATACTTTACAGACACCTTAATGCATATTGATGCACTTGTTAGAATATCGGTTCGGGTGGATACGGATATGGTTGAGTCGGTATTTTATAAAGTTACCCAATGAATAGCCTGATGAGGTTGGCAGAGGATAACAAAACTATATCATACGTGAATCAGCGCTATTGCAAGCTGAGAAAACAGAAGTTAATATTTTTTATTTTACTAGTGGCAACAAATATGAATATCTACGCTCAAAACAATCTTGATATAATTGATTATTACGAGGCTATAGAAATACTATCTGCCCATAAGCATAATATAACCGACACACCAGTTATAGCCATCGTCGATAAGGGGGTAAACACAGAACATGCAGATTTAAAAACCAATATTTGGAATAACAATCAAGAAATAATAGGCAATGGAATTGACGATGACGAGAATGGCTTTATTGACGATATTTTTGGTTGGAATTTTGAAAATAATTCAAATGATGTAAGTATAGCAGGAGTTGGCAACTGGCATGGTACTCCGGTAAATGGAATTATTGGTGCAGTAAATGATAATAATATTGGCGTAAAAGGAATATGCCCAAAAGTGAAATTAATGAACTTAGTAAAAGGGGAATCCATCGAATCAATAATCAGTTCTTTGCAATATGTTTTCATGATGCGCAAATACTACAACCAAACTAATGGACAATTCGGTGCATTTATAGTTGCAGTAAATTGCTCATGGGGCAAAGACTCACTTTGGTCTTCGGACTACCCTGAGTGGTGTTCAATGTACGATAGCTTGGGTAGTGTTGGTGTTTTATGTGTCCATTCAGTACCAAATGAAAATATTGATATTGATGTATTTGGTGATATGCCTTCTACTTGCAATAGCGATTATTTAATTACAGTAACCAATTCAAACCAATACGATGAAAAAGTTTATGATGCTGGGTATGGTATGTATTCAGTTTCTTTGGCTGCTCCTGGCGATAACACCTACACCACTTTAAATACCAGGGGATATGGGCTTTTTAGTGGCACTTCTGCAGCAGCCCCTTATGTTACTGGTACAATTGGTTTATTGTACCTTATGCCGTCTGCCAATTTTCAGCAAATTATCAAGGACAATCCTACAGAATCGGCATTAATAATTAAATCAGTGCTTATAAATGGTGTTGACAGTATTCCTGATTTTGAAAACATTAGCGTTTCAGGTGGCCGTTTGAATGCTTTTAAAAGCATGAAACTGCTTTGCGATTATTTTGGCGAACAATATCTTTATAAAAATATTTTTGAACCAATAGAAATTCTTTCTGTTTACCCGAATCCTGCAAGTACAAATACATCTTTACAGATTGAATGCAGTGCGAAACGGAACATAACAATAAGTATATCAGATATAAATGGGAAAAATGTTTATCTGACAAGCATCATTGTTGATGAGGGTATTAGTACAGTGCCAGTTGAACTATCTACTCTGTATAAAGGATTTTACATTGTTCAAGTAAGCTCAAATCAAACAACAAAAAGTATTAAACTTATTATTCAATAATACTGTATGAAATCAATATTATATATTGCATTTTGTTTTTTTATTAGCCTTCCGGTTTATGCACAAAAGCATTTTACAATTAGCGGTTATGTGAAAGACAAAAATTCTGGCGAAGTGCTTATTGGGGCTACCATTTATGAGAACAGTCTTTATAAAGGAGCTGTAACCAATGGGTATGGTTTTTATTCTTTTTCGCTTCCGGCAGATAAATACACAGTAAATTGTTCGTATATGGGATATGAAAGCGTAGGTTTTGAAATTAACCTTGTGCAAAATATCAATAGGAATATTTTTCTTGACAATTCATCTGTTAACCTCGAGTCTGTTACTGTAATGGCAGAATTGCCCACAAAACCTTTAACGATAAATGAATTCAGTACTGAAAAACTTACTATGAAAAACATACGACAACTGCCAGCTATGTTTGGAGAAGCCGATGTTATAAAGGCAATACAGTTGCAATCGGGTGTAAAAACATTAGGTGATGGCTCGTCTAGCATGTTTGTGCGTGGTGGCAGCAGCGATCAAAACCTTATATTAATTGATGAGGCACCTATTTACAACCCATCACATTTGTTTGGACTGATTTCTGTTTTTAACCCCGATGCCCTTAACCATGTAGATTTATACAAAAGTAATATGCCAGCACAATATGGAGGAAGGGTATCATCGGTTATAGACTGTAAAATGAAAGAAGGAAATTTGTATGATTACGATTTTTCGGCAGGTATAAGTCTATTTTCGGCAACACTCACAGCAAACGGTCCTTTAGTTAAAGGAAAATCAAGTTTTTTTGTTTCAGGCAGAAGAAGTTATATTGACCTCTTATTTAGTCCGGGTTTAAACATGGCATTAGTTCCTGCTTTTTATGACATAAACCTGAAGGTAAATACACAAATTGGAAAAAAAGACCGGTTATTTGTCTCTTTTTATAATGGGAAAGACCGCATAGAATCAGTTGACGGTTTTTACAACAAATGGGGCAATACTTCGGGAACAATAAGGTGGAATCGTAATATTGGCAGCAGGTTGTTTCTCAACGCCTCAGTTATAATGAGCGATTATCAAAATTATATGGAATTTAAAGACGAAGGCAGGAACTATAAATGGCTGACCGGTTTAAACGATATGAACCTGAAATTCGATTTGTCGTACTATATTCGTCCAGGAAATGTTTTGAAGATAGGTGCAGGTAGTATTTATCATAAATTTATTCCCGGTGAAACTTCCGATACATTGCAAAGCATACCAAGGATACAGGCGTTTGAACACGCTTTTTACCTATTGAACGATATAGAATTACTAGACTGGCTTGGCTTAAACTACGGATTGCGTTTATCGTCATTTCAAAATATTGGCAAAGCAACATGGTATAGTTACGATGAAAATTATTTGCCAATAAGAACAAATACCAATTCAAAAGGAATTTATAAAACATATATTCATATAGAGCCTCGCGTTAGCGCAAACGTTAAGTTTAATCCCAATTACTCCTTAAAACTAGCTTATGCCAGAAACACCCAATACATGCAGGTATTGCAAAATAATTCGCTATCGTATTCCTCTCTTGAAACATGGTTCCCTGCTAACCCAAATTTAAAACCAATTTTAGTTGATGTTGTTTCGGCAGGTTGGTTTCAAAAAATTAGCAAACAATATTTTTTATCCATAGAGTTATATTATAAAGCTTATCAGAACCAAATCGATTATGTTGACCACGCCCGTTTAATGAACAATCCTTATATAGAGGGTGAAATAAGAGAAGGAACCGCAAAAGCATATGGGGTAGAATTCAATTTAAAAAAAGAAACTGGGCGTTTGACTGGTAACATAAGTTATACTTACGCAAGAGCACTAAGAAAAATTGATGGGATAAATGGAACTGATGAATATAATTCCCCGTATGACATACCGCACGATTTCAAGATTACAACAAATTACAAGATAAATAGAAACTGGACTTTCAATACCGCATGGTTGTATATGAGCGGCAGACCAATTACATTACCAGTCGGATTTTACAAATATAGGTACAATACTGTACCATTATATACCGATAGAAATTCAAGCAGATTCCCGAACTATCATCGATTGGATATCGCTTTTAGTTATGAACCGAAGAAACAACAGGATGATAAGATTAATTGGACAATGAATTTTGGGATATTTAACTTATATGCTAAAAAGAATCCTTTGAGCTACGAATTTGATGCGAATTCCTCGACAGGAGAAATTGATGTATATCAATACACATTGTTCACAATTTTACCGAATTTTTCTATAAAAGCAGAGTTTTAAAAATCATATTTACGCTCAAACCCACCAATAACTTGTAATAACAGCCCGTTAACTATTTATTGTTAATTTATTTTAATGTTAAATTTGGTAACAATCGTATTTTTTTTTTTTCTTTACACAGCGAACGAATTAGTATTGAATAAAACAACAACTATTACCATGGCTTAGAGCTAGCTTTTAAATGTTTAAAAGTAGTGTTCTAGCAAATTAAGTAAAATTATTGAATAATTGTACAATGTATTTCAAGGAGATATATTGCACAGGGGGCAAGGCTTTTGTTATTTGTGCAAAAGCTGGTACAAAAACTACCAGCTTCTGAAATAAAACTAAAAATTAGCAAATAAAAAAATTGCTTATGCTACAAGCTAACAGCTTGCAGATTTAGGCTAAACAAAAAGCCCCATCCCGTGCTTATACATTCCGCTAAAAATGTTACAGGATGAGGCCAGAAATAAAACTTATACAAAAATGAGGAAAATTATACTTTTTATTAGCTTTTATTTTTACATTTTTTCAGGAATTTCTCAAGAAACAATTGTTATTGACCAATATTTATCTAACGTGTTCAAAAAATACTATAAGATAAAAGATGTTAAAAGTAGTAAATATTGGGACTATTCATCAAGCACCAATGTGTATGGTAACAGTTACCATGGGAGAAATAATCAACAATGGCTGATAATGCCTGTTTACCCAACTGTTGAAGATAAAACAGAAGTAGTATTTGTTTGTAGAGAAAACGGACGAATACTTGATAGACATCATAGCAATAATATATATGCATTTTCAAAATATCATGGAGGAACAAATCAGAATTTCGAAGTAATGATAAAAAGAGGCACAACCAACAAATTTTGCATCTCTAGTGATAATGGAAAGCTAATTGACCGAACAGGTTCTTCGGAGCATAAAGATCCTTTCAAGAAACCTAATAGAAAAAAGAATAACTTATACTGCCAAAATGCTCACTATGGAACAAATCAACAGTTTACCTTTTCTGAAACAGGTACTATTCCTAATTCGCATAAAATAAAATTCCAAACAAATAATGTTAGCTTACAATTCCCCCCAAACCCAATGAACCCTTATGATACAGGCGAAAGTAACACAAAACATAGCTATAAAGTAATTGGTAAAACTATTATCCCATTTTTCCTTGTAAAAGACAGCTACACTTATAGTTCACCTGCTACTCAAGTGAAATATACACCCTATTATATTCTAGAACGATATAGATATTACAAATTAGTAAACGCTTTTCATACAGGATCTGGACTTTCTAGCAATATTGAATTTACTAGTTCAGTTGGGCTTACAACAAATGAATCTGAACAAATAAAAGAAACACTATCAGTTGAACAAAGCATGAATGGATCAGTAAAATATACCAATGATGAAATCTCATCATCAGTAAGTATAAACATGAGTAAAAAACTGAATACTGAGACAGTTGCATCAACAAGTTCAACATTAGAAACATCAGCTTCAAGAACAATTTCCTGCTCTAAAACTATTGAAGGTGCTCAGATGATATTTACTTACAGACCCGTTGATGGATATAAGTTATATAGGCTTAATAGTTCGACACCTATATTAAGTTGGGAGGTAGTTATTGACAATAATGACGATCTTCTTATTTGCAGCTCTCAACCGTCTTCTTATCAAGAATCAGGTTCTTCAAAGAGTATACCTTTGTTTAAACAACAAAATCCTGAAAACAAAATCCCACAAATGCAATCTAATAGCTATCCTTATGGAAGAGCATCTTCCAGTTCTCAGTATAGTTCAAGTTATGCTGCTTGGAAAGCTTTTGATAAAGAAACCTCTTGGACATGTTGGATTTCTAAAAATACAGGAAGTTATTCCTCACAATGGCTAGAATATCAATTTAACGAATCTACTACGATTACTTCATATAATATTACTCCCCAAACAGGAAATTTAACAAATAGATCGCCCAAAGCGTGGAAACTTCAAGCATGGAATGGGCGAGGATGGACTACGATTGATCAACGTTCAAATTATAGTACCTCTTTCTGGAATTCAAAAGCAAGTAGAGATTTCAATATTAAATATCCAAAAAAATATAAGCGCTTTAGAATTCTTATAACCCAGACTAATGGCTCAACTGTTGTTTCATTACGATACTTCAAGCTACATAGTCCAGAATCTAGTCCTTTTAATAAAAATGGTATTACAGGAACTCCTCCAACTAATTTTAGTATGGAAATTAATACAGATATAAGAATGGATATTTGGCCAAATCCTGTACAAGGTAGCACATTCAACATTGAAATAGCAAACTATCCAATAAAGGAAGATGTAGTTATAGATGACACATCATTTATTAAAAACGAATACACTGAAATAAATGTCCTTGAAAATAAAATTATCATAGAACTATTCGACCTTTCAGGCAAAATGATTTATAAAAATTACTATACAAGTAATCGTATTCAAATAAATGAAATCCTAATTAAAGGAATATACATTGTAAAAGCGAATATAGATGGAACAATAATTGAGAAAAAACTTATTGTCAGATAGCAATCTATTAATAAACCATGTTCTTCATTTAAATTAAAATAATTGAAGAACATGGTTTAAATTTCAAAACATGAAAAATAAACTACTCATTACAACCTTGTCTTTATTTCTAATTAGCTGTAGTAACAAAAACAATGAAAGCAACAATGATTGGAAAGACTGTCCTCTATCAGAAAACATTACGTTAACAACAATAAGTATGGTTAACGAAAACATTGGCTATGTTGCAGGGGTTCCCGAAGCCCAAATAAAAACAATAGTTAGTTTTGACACATGGCCCCCTGACACCCTTCTTTTAATGCCAAATAAATACGTTAGTTTAGACTATAAAATAGAAGTGTTCTCAGCATATGCTACCTTATACAAAACAACAGATGGTGGAAATAATTGGACGGCAATAAGCACCCCATTTAAAAGTGGATTTAAGGATATTCAATTCATAACGGAAACCGATGGCTTTGCAATAACAAATTATGATGGTGTATATAAAACCACCGATGGTGGCCATAACTGGGACCTTATAGCAAATAACTATATACAATGGTATAGAGGACATTCAACAGTATTAGATAAATTATATTTTATTGACAATAATAATGGGTTTTTATTAAACAAAGAAGGTTTGGTTTTACGTACTTCAAATGGAGGAGCAAGTTGGGATTGTATTTCAATATTCTACCTAGAAAGTTCAAGTGGTACTATAACCCAACATTTTAATACTATTTTTGATGGCGAGATTATGGATGTTTGGTTCTCTAATAATTCAAATGCTGGATATTTATACACACAAAAGAAAATGTATTGTTCCAAAGATAAAGGTAAAACTTGGTCTGTTATTTATGAGTCAGAACAATATGATATTAATTTAACTGTTTTTGTTGATGCACATACTATCTATTTGCCTTTAAAAGGAATTAAAACCAGTAATGGAGGGAGCTCATGGGAAAACTTTAAATTTGAAGAATTTGGTGAAGAAATTATCTCATTAAACGATAAGGAATTCTATCATTTTGCTAGATACAAGAACTCTCTCACCAAAACAAATATAGGAAGCTCTGTTGACAAACAAATAATGACTCTTGACAGAAATGACAGAATTGAAGAAATGGTATTTTCCACAGAAAACATTGGTTTCATTATTGGAGATAATGGCATGATTCTGAAATACCATAAGAACCTATAAAAAAAAGATTCATGGAGTTATTTACACAACAACACAATAATAACTCCATGAGTTATTCTCATTACGAAATTCTGTTTTATTTTTTTTTTAATTACATTTTCTTAATCTATTCACTAAAAAAACAGCCAACAAACCTTTATAAATAGCCACACCTTTCAAAAAATATACATAATTAATATCAAAATAAGTAGCTGAACATATTACATCTCTGCTTATAGTTATACATACTTAAAGGTATAATAAGTCGTTTAAACAGGTGGAATAATTTTTCTCCACCTTGTTACAAGATGCCGATAGGCTTGATGCTATGGGCGCAATAGGTATTGCACGGGCATTTAATTACGGGGGTTTTAAAAACCGTGAAATGTATAACCCCCAAATAAAGTCAAACTTAAACCAAACAAAAGAGCAATATAAAAACTCTACTGCTCCAACAATAAATCATTTTTACGAAAAGCTATTTTTACTAAAAGATTTAATGAACACACCAACAGGTAAAAAGATGGCAGAGCAAAGACACGAATTTATGGAGACCTATTTAAAAGAGTTCTATAAAGAGTGGGTAGGAGAGGTTTAACTAATTACCGAAATGTTTTTACGCCTCAAATCCATACTTCTCCCACATTTACCTACACGTTTCTTGCATGTAAATTTATTGCTACCGTTATAATAAACTATTGACCAATAAACCCTGACGAAAATCATATTTACCCAAAAACTCAACAACAGCATATAATAGCAGCCCGTTAATAATTATTTGTCAATTTATTTTAATGTTAAATTTGGTAACAATCGTTTTTTTTTTTTTTTCTTTACACAGCGAACGAATTAGTATTGAATAAAACAACAACTATTACCATGTATAGAGCTAATATTTTTTTTAGTAAAAGTTATTATCTGTAAAGTAAACAAAACACTATTTTATAAAATTGTACACTATGTTTCAAGGAAACAATTTTGTGCAGGGAGTAATGCTAGTTTATAGTTTGTAAAACTAGCTGGGTATTAATAATACCAATTTGCTAAATTTTACAAACAAAAAAATATTAAAAAGCCCCATCCTATTAAATTACATTCCGCTAAAAATGTTATAGGATGAGGCCAGAAATAAAACTTATACAAAAATGAAGAAAATAATTTTACTTATAGTGCCAATGGCATTAGTATTTGGAACTTTTATTATTACTTCTTGCGAAAAAGAGGATAGTTTAAGCAAAAAGGTTCAGCAAAATGAAATAGTATCAAACAAAAACTATGAGTTGCCAGCAGAGCTTAAAACCAATTTGAAGCAAGTAAACGACCTTGTTGTTTTTGAAAATAAAGAACAATTTGATAAAATTAGCAATCTGTTAATATTGGAAACTGAGAAGTATATAGAATCATACTTTTTAAAATTTGATAAAAGTGTAACAGAGGAAGAGGTAAATATTATTGTTGAGGAAGAGGGGTTTAATCCAAACTATGTGTATGAAGCTTTCGAAAATTATCATTCTATTGCCAGTTTAAGAGCAGAGCTTGTCATATTAGAAGCTAAGTGGTTAGATAATTCAGAACTTGAAGGAGATAATCCGGCGTACTATCCAATTTCGGAACGTTGTTTACCTATAGCTAATGCTAATGGTGAGTACCAAATTGGCGAAAGTATTTATAGAGTGGAACAATCGGGAACTGTTTACGAAATAGTAAATGAAGATTATACTGCTTTAGAGACTATTCGTAATGCACCAGAGCTTGATTTAAAATCGACAATACCTAATGTAATAATTCATAGAGAAGTTGCTGTAAACAGTTCTAAAAGCACCAATGAGTCTTGCTTGGCTTATGTTAGGCAGGATGATTGGCACAAAGCTTACGGGAATTACAAAATGTATATGATTATTGATCTTGACTGGGATGGCTATGGCTCGGCAGCAAAAGCCAAAACAAAAGCTTACAGAAGGAAAAAGAAACTTTTTGGAGGAACTAAATGGGGAAGGCATTGGACATCGATGACAGCCGAAGTAAGCGTTTCTGATTTTACACATGGTTGTACCTATCAAAAGACATATAAAAGTGGTATAAAATCGAGACGCTGGGCTTATTATGTAGCGGTGCATGTATATGCCTCAGGTAAAATTATACGTACTAAAAAAGGTGGCTATTTTTGGGGAGAACACTCAATAGGCTCTAGAAGCAAGGTAACTTATTCTTGGTAAACATACTTAAAAGTATAATTAATCGTTTAATCAGGTGGAGCAAATTTTCTCCACCTGTTATCAACAAAGAAACAATCATGTTCAAAAATAAATTTTTTCATATTCTATTAATATGCCTAAGTGTTTTTGTTGTAAATACTACAACACTAACAGCCCAATCGGCATATAAAATATTTGATAGCAGCCACGACTGCATTAAAATAAATGCCACTTTTTCGAAACTTCATTTTACGGGAGAACCAACTTGTTTTGAATCG
>JAUXEM010000293.1 GCA_030620515.1 Salinivirgaceae bacterium | reverse complement strand
TAAATTAGATTCTCACCCCTAAATCGACCTTGGGTATATGCCCTGCCTGATCGTCCAAATTGATCCCATCCTAAGGCTGGCAAATCCATATATGGCACCTTGCCACTTGTTACAAACGAACCGTATGTCCAAAAACCAATAAGATGGCGTGGTCTATCTTTAGAAAGATGTAAATAGTCTCGATATTCTAACCACAACACTGAGCAGTTTTTACTACTCCCTAAAAATGCAGGATTTATATGAATATTGGCAAATGCCATTCGTCCTGAATACGGATTTATAGAATTATCGCGACTGTCGTACAAAAAGTTTAAAGAAATACCAGAAAGCGTATACTTTTTGTTATCAAAGCCTTTTATTTGGCAATAGCCGTAGTGACTGGTAATTTGCTGAGGAATTGTGTCCAAGTTTAATAAGTTGTCTTTAATATCATAATGGTAATCTAGATGATAACCTACTCCAGCGTAAAAGCGAGAATCTCCATACCGTTTCATTAAAGTATTATGGAGACGGAAAAAATCAAATTCCATCATTTGTGATGTCTCGATTGGAGAATATGGTTCGTCGTTAAATTCACCATCAGCATCGGCAATTGGCTTGGCTGATTGTGGTCCCGTACCCAAGCCGTAAGTAGGCTGAGATGAGATGAAAAAACGTATATCGGTTAAACATGTTCCAACTATCGCCAGAAAAATAAGTGCTGGCTTTTGCTGTACTAATTAATTGATTATTGGTGGTGTATATTACCGAACCAAGAGCAGATGAAATACTAGTGCTTGTTTGGTTCCCCAAATACCAAGTTGCCGATGGAGCAACACCAAACATCCAACCACTAGTAGGATTAGCTCCTATAATTGGCAAGGGTACTATCTTTAATGTTTTAACTTTTAAAGTATCAGTTTTTAAAACAGCCTGTGCAAATATGTGACTATATAATACAATAAAAGATATAGTTAGTAGTAATAATTTCATTCTTATTTTCATGTATTTTTACTTTATTATATCGTAAGCACCCCGCAAAGTACAGGTCGGAATTATTAAAAAGAATTATTAATTTTGCTTACAGTGGGAGGACTGTGGCTTCCAGTTTTGCGGTAAAAGTTCATAAAGGCGGTTTGCCTTATGATCAGAAATTCTATCAAGCACATCGGTAAGCCAAGCTAAAGGTTCTGTGTTATTTATTTTACACGTTGCAAAAAACGAATACATCATAGCAGCACGCTGAGCAGCTTTATGAGAACCAGCAAATAGATAATTCTTACGACCTAAAGCCAATGGACGAATAGCATTTTCAATTAAGTTATTATCAATCTCATATTTGCCGTCATTAATATATTCTTTAAGTTTTGACCATAAATTTAATGTATAACCAATAGCTTTGCCAATTGCACTTTTAGGTAAAGTTTGCGAAATGTTATCTTTTAACCAGTTTTCTAATTTCAATAAAATTGGTTGAGCATATAGTTTTCGATATCGCTCACGAGTTTTAAAATCTATATCACGTTCACGAGCATTTCTTTCAATATCATAAAGTAGTTGTATCTGCTTCAATACATATTCAGCTCGCTTTTTATCATTATCCAGAGCCTTTTCAAAATATCTGCGGGCATGTGCAAAACAAGCCAATAGAGTAATATTGCCATTGGTTTTCATATTTTGGTAAGCCTGATATCCATCAGTTTGTAACGAACCTGAAAATGTTTGCAGTATTTTTTCCGGAGCTTTTCGCTCACGACTATGATGATATTTAAAAAGCACTAATCTATTAACTGGCGACCTATAAACCCATTGATAACCAGTATGTAAAGAACCCTGTTTATGTGAGTCCTGAACTCCGATTGGCGACTCGTCAGCTTGTATATAATCACTTTGCAGAACCTGCTTTTCCAAAGTGTCATAAAGTGGTTCCAACAAATTTGCTGTTGCATTAAACCATCCGTTTAATGTTGAATCGCTTAATGTAAGTTGTTGCCTTTTGAAAATTTGTATCTGCCTATAATATGGTAAATGGTCAACAAATTTTGAAACCATAATGTAAGCAAGCATGCTTGCCCCAGCATTTCCTTTAGGAATAGGTAGTGATGGCAATTCAGCTATTGCTATACCGTCATTATTTGATTTTGCATATTTAGGGCGAATTATTTTGCGAACAAATACTTGTGACGGATTGTATTCCAATATCTCTGTAATTTCTTCACCTATTTTTTTCGAACCATTTTCAATATTATCAGGCTCAATTGTTTCTTCAATACGTGGCAAGTGGCAAGGAATCTTGGTGCGTACCGCACTTTTCTTTTCTTTCTGTGCCTTATCTCTGATATAGGTTATCTCCTCAGTTTCTGGTTCTGCTTTTTGTTTTTCAATATCAAAAAGGTTCAACTGGGAATCATCATTAGGGACAAAACGCTCACTCTTGCTGCCAAAAATCATACGCTTTAATTCTAAAAGCTGTTGTTTCAGATATTCGTTTTCTGAAAGAAGTTTTTCGTATTGTTCTTTCGATAAAATTACCTGTTCAACTTGTGTGTTTTCGATAGCATTTTTCACAGAGCTAAAATACACATAAAACCCTACTACACCTAGGTTTTATGTATGTTTTACAGGTAGGGTGTAATGCTTTTTTCTTTCAATATTTTTTATAGATATTCCATCAATAAGCATAACTATTTGCGCATAACTCATTTGGTAGCTTCCGGTTTCAATATCATATTGTGGATGTTCAAAAGTACCTGATTCCAATCGCTTGTAATAAAGTACAAAACCACTACCCGCCCAATGTAATAGCTTAATTTTATTTCGCATTTTGTTAATAAAAATATAAACATCCCCATTGGCTGGCGATAGGTTAAGTTTATTTTGAACTAAACCGCAAAGGCTGTCAAAGCTTTTACGCATATCAGTAGGTTGGCTGTAAAGCTGAAATTGTAATGATGAACCAAGAGTAAACATATTAAATAATTTCGATGAGTTGTTTTAGTTGGTTTATTGCAATAGAAGATGCGCACTTTATTGTTACGCCATTGGGATAACTAATTTGCAACTCAGGCAACTCTTCGCTAATATTTTGTTTTATAGGAATAAAACCTCCAACATTCTTTACCGTTCCTTTTGAAGTAGAACTGCCTTTAAAGATTCCTTGTTCAATTTTCTGCTTTTTATGCCAATATTTAAATACCGAAAATGAAGATCCTGTTTCCTTGCAAATTGCTTTTTGGCTCTTGCCACTATTGCGCCAGCGTTCTATTAAGCTGTACATTTCTGATTTTCTGTTTTCACTTGATCTCATGCAGGCGAAACTACAAACTCAAAGCCTGATAATCAAGATGTACTTCGCAGGGCGCTTACGTTTACAGTATGTATAAAGCAAAAGGCATGAATAATGGAGTTATTAACTATATATATACCACACGAGAGGACTCGTGCGGCAGCGGGGTAACTACTTAATACTTGACTTTTGCTTGCAAATGTTGTATCTTATAGAGAAGGGTGTTTTTATTAATTTAAAACCTAAAGCTATGAAAACAAAATATTT
>JAUXEM010000209.1 GCA_030620515.1 Salinivirgaceae bacterium | reverse complement strand
AGGCAGGTTATTCTTGTTTTGAAAACAGTCATTCACAAAAGTGAACTCCTTGATTTTCAAAACTTCGAAAGCCTTGTCTTTGACGTTTTTTACTAAAGACATTCAAAAACAAGGAGTTTTCTTGCTGACACTATATACTTTAGTGTTATTTTCTAATACAAATACCTATGGCACTTTGAGCAGTTTGATTCCTTCCACACACCATCAATATCAACTGGGTGTTTAAATTCAAGTGTATCTTGTAAGCTTGCATATTCTTTTTCAGCCCCTGTTCCTTGAACCAAAATTGAATGACATAAATTACAATCTTTAGATATTACTTTCCCATTGTCTGCCATATGCTGATCATTATGACAACGAAAACAACCATTAAACTCCATATGACCAATATGATCAGGATAAGCATCCCAGTTTGCTTTCATTTCAGGAAACATATTTAAACTATAGCTATTCTGTAAGCCAACAATTGCTTCTTCAATTAACTGCGTTTTTTCTTCTACAATTTCTGGATAGTTATCCTTATAAAAATTCCAAACATTACTTTCTATAGTTAACAATGCAGTGTCGGTGTTATTAAATGACATAGCAAAAAGCTCCATTGCAAGTAACTTAAGCTCTGGTAATTCTTTTGAAATTTCACCAGAAGCCATAGCGTTATTTACAAAAGTTGCAGGAGTTAAATAATTATGAGCAGGTCTATTATGACAATCCATACAATCCATAGTTCTTACATGCAAGGTGTCTTTTGCCTCTTCTAATAACTTTTCTTCTTGACTATTGTAAATCAAAGTATCACCAGTTTCTTTATTAATGTAACGAACCCAAGGAATCATTTCTCTTTTTGCATCTGTTGCAATATAATCAATCTGTATATTTGGATTAATATGCCAATGTATACCATTTTCCTGACCCGAAGCATCATTAGTAGAACCAGTTTTCATTATTAGTTGCACTTCCCATTCTGTATTTTCTTTATCAGTTAAATAATACTTTTCACTATTTATTGAATTAGAATAAAACTTTTGAGGCCAGTGACATTGTTCACAGGTTTCACGTGCCGGTCTTAAATTCTCAATAGGTGTTGGAATAGGTGTTGGAAATTTATTTGCAAGAACAGAATAAACTTGATACATGCCAGAAATTTTTGCTTTAACAAACCACTCAGCACCTGAACCTATATGACATTGTGCACAAGTAACTTTTGCATGCGGTGAATTTTGATAAGCTACATATTCAGGTTTCATTACTTCATGACATATTGTACCGCAAAACTCAATGGATTCCGAATAGTGATAAAGCTCGTAACTCCCAATGCCAGTAAAAAATAAAAATAAAAAAGTACCAAGCATAAAAACAAAGGTTGCATTTCTATGTTGCTTTATATTTAAGTCTAATATAAAACGACTTTCACTGAGTGAGGTATGTTCTTTTTTTGACTTTTTAACCTTTAATCTCATTCCAATAGGAATTAAGATTAATCCTACAACCAACAAAAACGGTAAAATTAGGAGTATTAATATTCCTAAATACGAACTCACATCCTCCATTAACGATGTAAGTATTGCCATAAATAGAATCAACATAAGACTAATAATAGCAATTGCAGAACCTACATAAGAAATAAAATTATAATAGGATGCTGGTAATTTCATGGTTTCTAGTATTTAGATAAAAAAGTAAAAATCACATCAACAGTATTAAATACTATTCTATAAAGCCAAGTGCAAATACAAAACATGCTCCTTATTTCATAATGAAAAAGGAGCATGATCAATTTCAATAAAAAATTCTAAAATCTATTGTGCTGCTGGGTTTGGATGAGCAATCTTTTTTACAGCCTCTTCGTAAACAAATGGCTTATAAAAATCATTTCCCTCTTCAATATGGCATTTTAAACAAACCTCTTCGTTTGGAATAATTAAGCCATTTGCCAATGATTTTTCCTGACTTTTCATAACAGACATTGACTTATACTTATTTCCTGCACCATGACACGATTCACAAGAAACACCTTCAGTTTCCTTAATAGTAAGCATTAAATCCTCACTATCGCTATGATAAGTTGAGTGACATTTTAAACACTTAGCCTCTTTAGAAGGATCCGCAATTCCTTTTTCTTTTGCATAAGCCAAAGATTTTTCACTACTTAATGTTTTTAAAGCATTTGCATGTGGTCCTTTTAACCAAACATCGTATTGCTTACCTGTAGTAGATTTGTTATGACACATTTTGCATTTACCAGCGCCAATATAATCGATATCCTGAGCTATACTGAATCCACTAAATATAAATATGAAACAAACTACTAATGTTGAAATTTTTTTAATCATAATATCACCTTTCTTTAAATTAGTTAAATTGCCTAACTTTGAAATTCCATTTTACTACTTGTAATATATGAATGGAATATACATTAATTTTATAGTATAATTTCAAAGCCTTAAAATAACAAAAAAGCCGTTAACTATACGACAGGTCTTTAAAAATTATTCAAACTTCAATAATGATGCTAGTTGAGAATAAAAAGCATTTACAATAGTCGAATCGTTGATGTAGATCACTATAAACAAGCTCCAAGTTTAATAGCCTTTTACCTTTAGAAGTTAGCATTATCTATAAAAGAAAAAGAAATTATTATTACTTTGAATGTCATTAAAACAACAAGTAATAAGAGGTTTTAATATTGTAGAAAAATAATCTAAGCTAATAAAAATGCATCTTCTAAGCATTTCTTGTTGAAAATCCATCACTTAGTTGAATTGCTATAAATTAGAATTGATATTATAAAGTATGAAAAACAAAAGTATCTTAAAATTATCTAAATTTTTAGCAAGCTTTTTGCTATTTCTGTTTTTATTTCAAATTAATTTAAAGCTTCATGCACAATCAAACGAAGATTGTATGATGTGTCATGAAGATCCGGAAATGGTTTCAGAAGCCGATGGAAAAAACAGACCATTATTTGTTAACTTAAAAAAAATAGCTAAGTCTCCCCACAATGAGGTAGATTGTGCTTTTTGTCATGAAGATGCCGCAGTAGAAGAATTTCCTCATCCGGAAAGACTAGCTCCAGTAAATTGCGGCAATTGTCATGATGAAGCAATGGCGAAATTCAATATTGGAATACATGGCAAAGCTTTTAAAGCAAATGCTAAATATGCTCCTAATTGTAAAGAGTGTCATGGTAGTCATGATATTTTAGCCAACTCTAATCCAAAGTCAAGGACTTACAAAATGAACATCCCTATTTTATGTGGAAAATGCCATAAAGAGGGAGCTCCAGTAGCAAGATCTTACAATATAAATGAGCATAATATTCTTGAAAATTACAGCCAGAGCATTCATGGCAAGGGCTTATATAATAGTGGACTTATTGTAACAGCAACTTGTAACGATTGTCATGGTAATCATGCTATATTACCTCATACAAATAAGAAATCTAGTATTTCGGTTAATAACATTGCAGCTACTTGCATGAAGTGCCATGCACGTATAGCAGAGGTTCATACAAAAATAATTAACGAACAACTTTGGGAAAAGAAACCCGGTGCTATTCCTGCTTGTACTGATTGCCACCCTCCACATATTGTGAATCAACAAAACATTGTGGCATCAATCTCAGATAAATCATGTTTAAAATGTCATGAAAAAAGCGACACTCATAAAATGGTTGATGGAGAAAAGGTATCTCTACATATTGACATTAATGAATTTGTAGATTCAAAACATACTAATATTCGCTGTGTTAAATGCCACTCCGATGTATCTACTAGGAAAATGCGCCCCTGCGAAACAGTAAAGAAAGTAGATTGCTCAGCTTGTCACCAAGAGGTTTCTGAAATATATTTTGAAAGCGAGCATGGCAAAGCCTTTTTTGAAAAAAATGATAAAGCTCCATATTGTACTGATTGTCACGGAACACATATGGTAAAATCGCATACCGATGATAAATCTCCTACGTTCCGTACTGCTATTCCTAGTCTTTGCGGTGAGTGTCATAGGCAAGACGGTATGGGATCGCAAAATGAAAATGCTAAGGAGATAAATGCTTTAACAGATTATTCTACTAGTGTTCATGGACAAAGTATGAAAAAAAAGGGCTTGTTAAATACTGCTATATGTACCGATTGCCATAGCTCTCACTTTGTTTTAAAGGAAGAAGACGAACGTTCCTCTATTCATCCTTCAAATGTTCCGAAAACCTGTGCTCAATGCCATAAAGGTATATATGATGATTATATTGAAAGTGACCATTCTATATTAAATGATGTAGGAGAGAAAAAATATCCAACCTGTGTGGTTTGCCACTCGGCTCATGTAATTAGTGAGATTAAAGGAGACAAGTTCATGCATGAAATTACACAGCAATGTGGTAGTTGTCATGAGAATCTTACTAAAACATACATGCAAACGTATCACGGCAAAGCCTATACATTAGGCTATAACGAAGCAGCAAGATGCTCTGATTGCCATGGCGCTCACAAAATATTAAATGTAAAAAATCCGGAATCAATGGTTGGTAAAGAAAATATTTTAGTAACATGTCAACAGTGCCATCCAGATGCTCGCAAGCGATTTACGGGGTTTTTAACTCATGCTACACATGACAATAGAGATGAATATCCAGCATTATATTATGCTTTTTGGGGAATGACCTTTCTATTAGTTGGAGTATTCTTATTTTTTGGGATTCATACATTACTATGGCTTCCTAGATCGTTAAAAGAACGTAGACGTAGAAAACAAATACACCCCAAAGGTAAAGCTGTTTATATTAGGAGGTTTAAGAAAAGACATAGAATTACCCATATTTTCGTAATTCTAAGCTTTATGATTTTAGCACTTACAGGTATGATGCTGAAATTTGCAAATATGGCATGGGCAAATACATTATCCGATTTATTAGGTGGCGTAAGAGCTGCTGGAAATTGGCACCGATTTGCTGCTGTTATTACCTTTGGTTATTTTGCTTTTCATCTGGGTGCCTTACTATATCAAAAAGTTAAACAAGGCATTAAAGTTAAAGATTTTATATTCAGTGATTCTTCGTTAATGTTTAACAAACAAGACTTAAAAGATTTTGCAGCTACTATAAAATGGTTTATTGGCAAGGGACCGAAACCACAATACGGAAGATGGACTTATTGGGAAAAATTTGACTACATGGCTGTTTTCTGGGGTGTAGGTATAATTGGTCTTTCTGGTTTAATTTTATGGTTCCCCGAGATGTTTACTCGTTTCATGCCTGGCTGGTTAATTAATATTGCTCAAATAATTCATAGTGATGAAGCTTTATTGGCAGTAGGATTTATATTTACAATCCATTTCTTCAATACACATTTTCGCCCTGAAGCATTCCCAATGGATACAGTTATCTTTACTGGTCATATTCTTGAAGAGGAATACAAAGAAGATAGACCAAAAGAATATGAGGAACTTGTTAGAACAGGGAAAATTGATGAAGTTAGAATTGAAATGGAAGTTTCAAATGTAAGAATGCGTGCAATTAAAATATTTGGATATTTCTTTCTGTCATTAGGAATATTACTTGTTATGCTAATTATTTACTCGCTGTTATTTGGAGCACACTAGCCTGAATAATTCATGCGTTTAGTTTGATGTAGCTGTAAAGCATTTTTTGATAAATCAATAATAAAAAGATACAATACGGTTGAATTAAATGTAGGGATTGCTAAATACCCATATTTAGCATTCTTTAATAATAGGCTTACTAAAAAAAACTATCACAACAACAATCTATTAATTAGTAATTATTGACATGGCACAGCTTGGTAGAATGCATAAAAAAAAACCAGCAACTATCATTACTGGTTTTAAATATATTTTACCATTAACTATTATGATTCATGATAACCATTAATTAGTGTTTGCCCGAAAACTATAACCGCGCTGATTATCAACAGTATAATGTTAATAACTTCTTTGAATCTCATTTGCAAAAGCTAGTAAGAAAAAGTT
>JAUXEM010000191.1 GCA_030620515.1 Salinivirgaceae bacterium | reverse complement strand
TGTTATTCTCGGTTTCTGTTTTGCTTGTGCCTAACTATATAATGTTAGTACCTATATTTATTAAACTATCAGTTAAAATAACAGCAATTTCAGAACATAAAAATGTATTTTAGCAAAAAAATAATTCTACAAACCATTAAGCCACTATTACTAGCAACCTTCTTTTTACTATTATTCGCAAATACATTTTCTCAACCTAAGAAATGAAATACTGATAAACACTATACCTAATATTCGCAAGTAGTTATTTAAACTCTTGATAGTAAGTGCTTGCCTTGTAAATTATAGGTAAAATACTCTTGTTACAAAACTCTGTTAATCATCTAATTAAACTCTCGCTCTGCGTATTTTAGGCTAAAATAAACATCTTGCCTCGTTTTTATTTTATTTGGCGGAACAAGTTGCTTCTGCGTGAATAAAAATTCAGATAGTAACAAAATTCAACTATAAATAGTTGAGTATTTATTCACGCAGAAGCAAAATCGTATTAAAATATTTGGATGGAAGCCGAATGACCCAAAACCTGTTCCTCTATTATTTAATAAATCGCTATATTCTATTTGTTTGGCAAACCATATTTATCTACTACAAAATCGATATCCTTATCTCCTCTTCCACTTAAATTCACTAGTATTGATGACTCGTGGTTTTCTTTAGCTAATTTAATTGCATAAGCTACAGCATGTGCACTCTCCAAAGCTGGTATTATTCCCTCTAATCGGCTCAGTTCATAAAATGCATCAATTGCTTCCTTATCACTAATTGAATCATAATTAATCCTACCTGCATCTTTCAACATACTATGTTCGGGTCCAACTCCAGGGTAATCTAAACCACTTGCAACCGAATACACTGCACCTGGTTCACCTTTATCGTCTTGTAACATATAGCATTTAAATCCATGCAATACTCCTGGTTTTCCTAATTTCATTGTAGCTGCGTGTTCTCCATAATCAAAAGACCTACCAGCTGGTTCAACACCATAAAGATCACATTCTTTATCATCAAGAAAAGCTGAAAATATACCTATTGCATTACTTCCTCCACCTACACAAGCTACAACTTTATCGGGTAACTCTCCCGTCATTTCAAAAAACTGGCTTCGAGCTTCAATTCCCACAACTCTCTGAAATTCGCGAACCATCATAGGAAAAGGATGTGGGCCCACAACAGAACCTATACAATAAATAGTATTAATAGGATCGTTTAAATAAGATTCAAAGGCTGAATCAACTGCTTCCTTTAGTGTTTTTAAACCATGACTAACAGGAATAACCTCAGCCCCAAGAATTCGCATTTTAACTACATTTGGATGTTCTTTTGCCATATCAACTTCTCCCATATGAATCTCACATTCCAATCCGAAGTAAGCTGCAGCGGTAGCTAAAGCGACTCCATGTTGTCCGGCTCCAGTTTCGGCAATTAGTTTCTTTTTACCTAAATGTTTAGCAAGTAAAGCTTCCCCCATACAATGATTAAGCTTATGGGCACCTGTATGGTTTAAATCTTCTCGTTTTAAATAAATTCTTCCACCATACTTTTCCGACAAACGACTACAGTAGTATACTGGTGTTGGACGCCCTTGGTAATGCTTTCTTATACTCCTTAGTTCCGAAATAAAGCTGTGAGCTTTACTTATTGCAAAGTAGGCATCACTAATTTTTTTCATTTCTGTCTCAAGCACAGGAGGAATAAATGCACCTCCATAATTATCAAAAAAACCCTCTTTGTTTGGGTATTTCTTAAAGTAGTTTTCATTCATAGTAGGTAAGTTATTTAGTTAAGTATGTTTTTAATAGTTTAAATATATAATAATTGTTTCTATTTGTTCAATCTTTTTTGAATTGTTAGTTTTGTATAATACAAAAACAAAGTACATGTTGAGGTGTCTTACATAAAACCATTTTCAAGAATTAATGAAGTTAAAAATAGTTTCACCATATAAGCCTACAGGGGACCAACCACAAGCGATAAAAGAATTATCAGCTGGAATAAATCAAGGTATTAAAAACCAAACACTACTTGGAGTTACTGGTTCCGGAAAAACATTTACGGTTGCAAATGTATTGGAACAAGTACAACGACCTGCTCTTATTCTTAGTCATAATAAAACATTAGCTGCTCAGCTTTATTCTGAATTTAAAAATTTCTTTCCAAATAATGCAGTAGAATATTTTGTTTCATATTACGATTATTATCAACCAGAAGCTTATTTACCTGTTACTGATACTTATATTGAAAAAGACTTAAGTATTAACGATGAAATTGAAAAGCTTAGACTAAGAACAACCTCCTCACTCCTTTCTGGTCGTAAAGATATTATTGTAGTTTCCTCTGTGTCATGCCTATATGGAATAGGTAACCCCGATGATTTTCATGCGAACACAATAACTTTAAAAAAGGGTGATAACATAGGTAGAAATAAATATTTACGCAAATTAGTAGATGCTTTATATAGTAGGAATGAAGTTGATTTTAGCCGAGGTCATTTCAGAGTGCGAGGCGATACAGTTGATGTTTATTTAGCTTATGGCGATATTGCTTATCGTGTTATTTTTTGGGGAGATGAAATAGAAGAAATGTATTCTTTTGATCCTATTAACGGGCATACTATTGAGAATTTAGATATTGCAAAAATTAATCCTGCTAATATTTTTGTAACAACTCAACACAGAATAAATAGTGCAATATCTCAAATACAAGATGATTTAGTAAAACAGATAGATTTTTTCAATGAGATTGGGAAACCTTACGAAGCAAAACGTATTGATGAAAGAGTGAACTACGACCTTGAAATGATTAAGGAACTTGGTCACTGCCCAGGAATTGAAAATTATTCCAGATATTTCGATGGACGAAATCCGGGCACCCGTCCCTTCTGCTTACTTGATTATTTTCCTGAGGATTATATTACAATTATTGACGAGAGCCATGTTACTGTTTCTCAAGTTCGAGCAATGTATGGTGGCGACAGATCAAGAAAAGAGAATTTGGTTGATTATGGTTTTCGCTTGCCGGCAGCCATGGATAACCGTCCATTAAAATTCGAGGAATTTGATACTATGGGCGATCAAACAATTTATGTAAGTGCTACTCCAGCTGACTTTGAACTTGAAAAATCGGAAGGAGTTATTGTAGAGCAAGTTATTAGACCGACAGGCTTACTTGACCCTATTATTGATGTTCGCCCAAGCTTAAATCAAATTGATGATTTAATTGCTGAAATTAATAAAAGAGTTGAAAAAGAAGAACGCGTTTTGGTTACTACACTAACTAAACGTATGGCTGAAGAATTAAATAAGTATTTAGGCAAATTAAGTATTAAAAGCAACTATATACATAGCGATGTAGAAACTCTTGAGCGAATTAAAATAATGGAAAACTTGAGAAAAGGAGTATTCGATGTGTTGGTTGGAGTTAATCTACTTCGCGAAGGACTTGACTTACCTGAGGTTTCATTAGTAGCAATTCTTGATGCCGATAAAGAAGGTTTTTTAAGATCAGAACGTTCATTAACGCAAACAGCGGGTCGTGCAGCTAGAAATATTAATGGAAAAGTTATTATGTATGCCGATAAAATGACCGGCTCAATGCAGCGTACAATTGATGAAACTAATAGGAGACGAGAAAAACAATTAAAATACAATCAGGATAACAATATTACACCTACTCAAATCATTAAAGCACAGCAAAGTATGGTAGGCGCAGATATGAAACCTGAAAAAATTAATGTGTATTCGGGAGTTGAGAAAATTGATATTGCAGCTGATCCGGTAATTAAATACATGACTAAGGAGGCTTTAGCCAAAACCATTACAAAAACTAAAAAACAAATGGAACAAGCAGCTGGTAAACTTGATTTTTTAGAAGCTGCCCGATTAAGAGACGAAATGTTTCAACTAGAAAAATTCATGAACAGTAAAGCATAACTTAGGGTTTGCTCAGAAATAAGTTCGAGAATTTAGAAATAAGATTTTGTGCATAGATAAAGTTAAAAAACGCAAGCATAGCAGGGTTACGGTGAGTATTTTTAATTTTATATATGTGCAAAAGATATTTTTAAAAATAGGAAGTTATTTTTGAGTAAACCCTTGGTCACAAAAAAAGTACAAAACAGCAAGTCTATTAACTTACCACTTTGTACTTTTTACTTGCTAATTTGTATTTCTTAACCCAAATATGTTTTCAGAAGTTTACTTCTTGAAGTATGTCGTAGTCTTCTTATAGCTTTTTCTTTAATTTGTCTAACCCTTTCACGTGTTAAGCCAAACCTTTCGCCAATTTCTTCTAATGTCATATCCTGACATGCTATTCCAAAAAAGAGGCGAATAATATCTCTTTCTCTCTCTGTTAAAGTAGCTAGGGCACGTTCAATTTCACGAGCTAAAGATTCGCTCATTAAATGTGTATCAGCAATTGGAGAATCTTTATTTTCTAATACATCTAATAAGCTATTATCTTCACCTTCAACAAATGGTGCATCAACAGAAATATGTCGTCCTGATACTTTTAAAGTATCAATAACCTTTTCTTTGGGTAAATCAAGTACATGAGCAAGCTCTTCTGGAGAAGGTGTTCTTTCATTCTCTTGCTCAAACTTGGAATATGCTTTATTAATTTTGTTTAACGACCCTACTTGGTTTAAAGGAAGCCTAACAATTCTTGATTGTTCTGCAAGTGCCTGTAGTATAGATTGTCTAATCCACCAAACAGCGTACGAAATAAGCTTAAAACCACGAGTCTCATCAAATTTTTCAGCAGCCTTAATTAGCCCAAGGTTTCCTTCGTTAATTAAGTCAGGCAAGCTTAAACCTTGATTTTGGTACTGTTTAGCCACCGACACAACAAATCTAAGATTTGCTTTAGTTAGCTTCTCAAGCGCAATACGATCACCCTTTCTAATTCGCTGTGCTAATTCAACTTCCTCCTCTACAGTAATTAAATCCTCTTTCCCAATTTCTTGCAAGTACTTATCTAGCGAAGCACTTTCGCGATTAGTAATCGATTTAGTAATCTTAAGCTGTCTCATTTAATTTTCTATTCATTAAGTTTTGTAACCTAAATATCAACTGCACATAAACAAAAACCCGATCAATCTACAAATTGCTCAGGTTTGTTTGATTATATAATATCTAATTTCTTTTAAAAATCCCTATTTCAAACCTTCGTAGTTGTAGCACACCTTTCATACGAGATATGCTAAAAAAGGGTTACAAAAATACTACTTTTTTTTAATTATAAACCAATTATGCATTAATAAACTTAATTCGTCAAAAGTTATTAAATTATTTGCAACTTATAATTGACAATAGAACTGCACAACTAGCTATTATTCAATTCACAATACACATACAATTAAATACCAAATGCATAGTATGCTGAAACTCCATTTGAATAAATACCCTCAATATAAATTCCACCATTTGAATTTTTAATAATGTAAATTACATCCTTTATATTATTAACTTCTTTGCGATTAACTGATGTAATAATAAAACCTTCCTTAATTCCAGCAGATTTAAATTTACCATCATCTACACCAGTAACTTTTACACCACCTTTTAATTTGTATCGTACAGCTTCATTTGAATCAATATTTTTTAATTTGGCACCATGAATTTCAGCAATATCTAATGATTTATTCACCTTTGTATTGCCATCAATATTCCGAAGTGTAAGAAGTACTCTTTTAACTTTATTATCACGCAAAATCAATACATTTATTTGATCGCCAGGTCTATATTGCCCAACTTGTTCTTGTAGTTCTGCCATTCTATTAACTTCAACACCTCCTATTTCAAGAATAATATCACCAGCTTTTACTCCAGCATCATTTGCAGCACCACCCTTAGCAGCAGATAATACATAAACTCCTTTTGTTGTTTTTACACCATTTATTTTAGCCTCTTCTGATGTTACTTCCGTTATACTTATACCAATAAAAGCACGCTGAATTGAACCAAACTCAATTAAATCAGATACAATTTTTCGTGCAATACGCTCTGGTACAGCAAAAGAATAACCTGAAAAAGAACCTGTTGGGCTGGCTATTGCAGTATTTATGCCAATAAGCTCACCTTTTGTATTAACCAATGCACCTCCACTATTCCCGGGATTAACAGCAGCATCAGTTTGAATAAAAGCCTCAATGGCAGTACGTTTGTTTATTACATTTATACTTCGTGCTTTTGCACTCACAATACCAGCAGTTACTGTTGATGCAAGATTAAACGGATTACCCACTGCCAAAACCCATTCTCCTACTTTAAGTTTATCCGAATCTCCCCATGTTAAATAAGGAAAATTACTTCCTTTTATTTTAATTAATGCTATATCAGTTGTGGGATCAGCTCCAATAATTTTCGCTCTAAAAGTTCTACGATCATCCAAGGTTACTTCTAGAAATTCAGCACCTTCAATGACATGATTGTTAGTAACAATATAACCATCATTAGAAATTATTACTCCACTACCTGCAGAAACAATTGGTGGTTTATCTGTGGGGTAAGAAGGTTTTCCAAATAGAAAATCATACAATGGATTCTCATAATTTGACATTTGACTTCTAACTTTAACATGAACAACGGCATTAACAGTTTTTTGTGCTGCACTAGTAAAATCTAATGCCCCATTATAATTGACCGAAGTGGGTATTATTAGCTGTGATGATTCTAGTTTATCTAGTGAATCATTATTACGCTCACTCTTATCATCATTTATTAAAATATACATAAAGAGGGATATTACTCCTCCTGTTATTGATGCTAATGTAAACCCTATAAATTTTTTCATAAATAGTACTTTATAATTCATTCTTTTTATAGTTCGATAAAATTACAATTTCAAAAAATAGAATTAATTTTACTTATAACCGTATTGCAAATATACTTTCAAATATCAATTTATAATAGTCTATTAATACTTTGTAAGCATATATAATAAAGTTGTTGTTGCGAAAGCTCATTATTATCTGATACACTAATTAGTCTCAGCAAGAAAACTCCACTAATTTCGTTATTCTTGCATCTCAATCAGT
>JAUXEM010000283.1 GCA_030620515.1 Salinivirgaceae bacterium | reverse complement strand
TACTAAATTAAAGGCAAACTGTTTTAAAAAGCTATTAAAAGCAGGATAAAAACCATGATCGTAGTTAATTATAAAAACAGCACTACCTGTAAAAATACCGGCTAAAACACCCATTACAAAATTAAAGTGCTTGTTTAAATAGCACCATAGCTTAGACAAAGGGTTTATTATCTTGCTAACAGAATTCAAAATATGCTTGTCTTTAGTTTAATTGGTTGGCTCAAATATATAAAACAAGCATCATATAACCATTATTATACTAATAAATGATAATAGTTTATAATTCATATAGAATAAATTTAGAACAACTGACCTAAGCGGATTTAAAATGAGACCAAAATTTACATTTGATATTTCAGGTGAGATTAACACCCTTATAGCTAACTGAGCTTGGCGAAGTTTAACTGGGTGGGAAATGCAACATGTCAGACATAGCCGCAGAAAATCTGCCCGCCGTGAAACTTTGGCAGGCAGGTTATACCTAAAGAGATTAAACCGATGTATCATAACACCATCTCAACTCGTTAATAGACAGTATGATAATAAGTTAAAATTACTCCGCACTCTCAATAAAAACAGTGGTTTCTTCCATTTCTGATTCTCCTCCTAATGATGTCATTACTACAATACCATAACTTGTAGTTCCTTGTTTAGCATATTTATCAGTAAAAGACAAATTTTTACTGGAAACTGCTTTATATTCTTTAAAGGCATCTTGATTTATAGATTTGTACACAACAAACCAATAATTCTCTTTCTTTTCAGGATTATACTCCCAGTTTAAAACTACAGTTTTATTTGTGGGTTCATAAACTGCAATAAAATCACGAACTCCAGTTCGACTACCAGTATCGTAAGGTTTTGCACGTATGGGTGTTGCATTTGGCGATAATAAGCCAGAGCTATCTACCGAAACAATTGTATATTCATATGCTACTCCTGTTTCTACATCTAAATCTAAAAAAGATTCTTTGTTGGTTTCTAAAGTATCCAAAGTTATCCACTCTTTGCTTGATGCTTTCTTTTTTAGTAATACTTGAAAAGCTAAATCATTGCTGCTGCTCTTAAACCATTGCATATTTACACTGGAGTCTGTTACAAAAACATCGGAAAATACAGCTTTAACAGGTAAAACTACATCGGGTCGTGTAAGTTTAAGAATTTCTGACATTTCGGAATGTTGAAAGCGCTTATTGACAGCTACAACTCTATAAAATATCCCTCTTGTTAAAGTATGTATATTTATTGAATCGTAAAATACAGTATCATTATATATTTGCCCTGTAAGCTGAACAAACTCATGCTTTGGATCATTGGCTTGTAATATTCGATACCCCTTAATATTACTTTCAGTATTTTTATTCCAGCTTAGGGTAACTATTCCGGTTGGACTAATTTTACCTTGCAAACCCAAAGGAGATTCGGGGGGTGTAGAATCTATTCTTGTTGCCAATACCGAAACTGAAAAAGTTAAATTTCCTGCAGTATCTACAGCCGCAACATTGTAATAGGCATGATCTTTCCCACTTAAAACATCAATATACTCATTGGTACTTATTGGTAAAGGCTCTAGGGTTAGGAGTTGGAAATTATTTGATGGATGCTGACTGCGAGAAACTACATAACCATTTAAATCATCTGGCTTTGTTTCCATTTGCCAAGTAATACTAATTTCATTAATCGAAATTTGTTTTGGTTTATTTATTATTGGTGGCGGTGGCGGACTCAAATCTTTAGAAAAAGCGGTAATCTCAGCAGCATCGCTCAATTCTGCAAAAGCTGTTACACCCCTTACTTTATAAGTATAATTTGTATAATTATTTGTAGCTGTATCAATAAACGAGGGGGTTGGTTTGCTGTTTTCAATATCCTGCATCATAATTACCATTGGCATATTGTTAAGCTTGGTAAAACTTTCCCCTCCATCACTTGAACGATATACATAATAACCTGAATATTGATTTCGAATTGCCTCTGTCCAAAATAACTGAATACTACCGTCACGACTTTTAAATTTCAGATTCTGCGGAGCTAAATTCCTTTCAAATTTTCTAGCATCGACTATTATATAGGCAGTATCAAAGCTATAATCTAAGGTGGAATCAGCTATATAAATTCTGTATGCATACTTTTTACCAAGTTCAACTTCTTTATCCACAAAACGCAAACCCATTGCATCGGCAGTAAAAGCGTCGTTATCAGCAGCAAATAGCGAAAATGAGTAACGATTAGATAGTTCATCGGCAGCATTTTTTAATGCGCTCATGCTTCCTGAACTTAAAGGAGTAGGATTAAAAAGCTTACCATATATTGCTTGTGCTCCCACTGCCGAAAAAACATTCTCTTTATTCGATAATTCTAACCATTTTTCTAAACTTAAAGGCTTTAGTGGTCTATTTGAAACAGGTTTAAAGCCTGTATTATCAGTATTCTTATCAGCTCGTATTATTAGCTTTTCAATAGTATAACCAACACCATTTGCAATATCCCATCCACCAGAAGTGGTAGGTGCCCAACGCAAAACAATGGAGTCAGCATCGCTCCTAGCAATCACTTTAATTTGTGCATGCCTTGGCTTACTTTCTTTATCGATATCTTGAGCATAAAGTGGTTGAATTAAAAGAAGAAAAACGATAAACGATGAAACTAGTTTTATCCGCCTAATTAGTATTTGTGTAAATCTTAAATTGCTTAGCAAATTCATATCTATATATTTTAGTTTTCTAGAAGTTGATATTATATCTAACACTACCGTATAGTTCGTTGTAATCCTTAACTACGCCCCCACTACTTTCGTAACTATTATTAGAAATATTAAAAGCTAGGTTCCCATATTTTTCAAGGCTATATGTTGCCGTAAAACGAAAAACAAGCTGGCTGCTTTTAGTATTAACTTCAATAAAGTTTGCACCAAGGGTAGCCGAAGTATAAAGCTTATTTTCAAAAAAACTTCGCCCAACTGTTTCACTTAGGTGATAAATACTTGAGGTATAAGAACCCTGTTCCGATTTATTATACAAAAGCGATGTTGTAAAGGACAAAGAGTTAGTGTAAATAAGTGAATGCAATACATTTACCGAATTAGTGTTATTATTGGAAACATTGGAAGTATATACATTTTTGTCGGCTACATTTTGATAGGTATATGTAAAGATTAAATTATTGGTGCCACCCATGGCATTAAAAAGGAATCGTGGTGAGGCAGAAATTGAGCCATAAATATTTGACAAACGTAAGGTGTCATTTTTATGCCCCGATTCAATTTGATTTTTGCTATAATTTATATCGAAACCAAATGCATTATTCACTTGATAGTTTGCTGCTAAAAAACCAGTAAAACGGCTAGTAGTAGCCATTTTTTGGCTTTGCAAATTATTATATCGAATACCAAGTTTTGCTCTCAGTCTTATTTTATTTTTAAGGATTCGTACTGATGGTATTATATTCACTTCAGCTAAATCGTTTGGCATTAATGCAAAACCTAATGTTCTAAACCCTGGACCAATATAGCGAGTATTTAATGTAAGCGACCAATACCGCGAGGGTTTTAAATTTACTTGTAGTTTTGCGGCTCCATCAATTTGGGTAGCAATGTTAGGAGTAAATAAATAGCTTGGCATCGAAACAGGATTATCTTCAATTTCCTCGGCTCTGGTATCGTTTGTAAAAGCTGACATTCCAACC
>JAUXEM010000149.1 GCA_030620515.1 Salinivirgaceae bacterium | reverse complement strand
CCCATATAAACAGAAACTGAAAAACCATGATGGGTCACGAGGCATCTAGCCTCGTTTTCTTAATTCAAATGAAATATTGATACCACGAGAAGCAATGACTGAATAATTATTTGGTTGTAAGCCAAATGACCCTATTTCACTTCAAAAAGCTGGTTGCTTATGTTTGTATTTATTTTCTTTTCAGTAAACGATATTATAGTATAATCTACTTTTGTTTCTATCATCTTTACTTTAAAAACAGTAAAGTCTGTTTTTGAAAAAAATAGATTTATATTTTGAAGAATACTTTTCATCTCAGTGCTTTTTGGCACTAGCTGAACCAAGTATGCATCGTTGTTTTCTAAAATTTCTATATCAAATTTGCCCGAGTTTATTAAAGTACCATTAACAGTACTAATAAGTATTTCATTGAGTTCTTGAAAAGATTTGTTCGATTTTGTGTCGAAAACATTGGTTTTATCTTCATCTTTTATTGTAAAAACGCCATCGTTAATAACTATAAGATAGTTAAATGGTGATGTATATTCCCAACGCAGCTTATTGCCATCTTTAAACCAAAACTTTCCGCTCGACTCAATGGTAGTTGACAAATACTCCAATTGCTTTTCTTGCTTAAAATTGCTAGCAATACTCTTTATAGATGATGATGCTTTTATTAGTTTTTGCTCTACTTCTTGCACATTTTGCACTTTTACAAAACCCTGCTCCTGAGCTTTCAAAAGAAAACTTATCAGGCAAAATAAGCTTATAAATAGTAATCTGATCATAGTATTTTATTATTCACAATTCAATTGTTCTAAACTTACAGCTTTATAATTATTCTCTTGCAGATATTGCAATAATCTCTCTAAAACCCAAATAATGTTTTCTGAATTGTCATGTAAAAGAATAACTTTCCCTGGAGAGATTCTTGAAACAATTCGTTTAAGAACTTTTTCTTTTGACATAGTTGTTGTGTCTAGGGAACGAATGCTCCAACCTACTACCTTCATTCCCGTTTTTAGAACAGCCTTTGCCAGCGTAGGATTTGTTACTCCAAATGGAGGTCTAAAATATTTGAGTTTTTTTCCAATTAGCTCCATAAAAATATTATTCGTTGCTTCAATTTCGTGAATAATAGTCTTACTCGATTGCAGAGGAAAATTATTTTGGTGTTTGTAAGAGTGATTTCCTATTGTGTGCTGCTCTTGATGTATTCTTTTTACCAAAGCAGAATGCTTCTTAATATTATCTCCTATAAAAAAGAAAGAAGCTTTAGCGTTATATGTATATAATAGCTTAATTATTTCAGCTGTATTATCCACAGGGCCATCATCGAAAGTAATGGCGACAATCTTTTCACTAGTATTTTTTTTATTAAAAGCTTTAATATAAAAGTTAAACTGAATAAACGATGCACCAATAGCCAGTAGGGAAATATAGATAAATGAAAGGCTTAAAAATACCCATATTTTTTGCTCGTTAAGCCAAAGTACGCTTAGTATTGACAGAACCAGATAAAGAGCCGATGTAATTCGGTAGATTAGCATTTTGTTAGTAAAATGAATGAATGGCTATACCCCTCGTCTGTATTATAAATTAATACCTTCTGAGCATCTTGCTCATGAATAAGTTTTGTACCTAACCACATAGCAAAAGACGAAGCAGTGTCGTATTCTCCACAATAATCTTTATAAGAAATTACTAGTTTTTCTAACGACAAACAATCATTAACAGCATTGTACCATTTGCTTTCTGAATTATTATTACCCGAAAGTAATAAATCAATATCATTAAATTCTAGTCCATTTTTTACTAGGAATTCCTGAAGTGCTCTTTCTAAATCTTTTGTAGTATCTATTCCATATTTTACCGAAACATCTATAAGTTTAGCAATATTATTAGTACCCTTCTCATTGCTTAATGAAAAGAACGAAGAGCCTTCTCCTGGCACATAACCAGCATCTTTATCAGATTGAGCACAAGCTGCTCTTTGCATTAAAGCTACCGTATTATTTGTAGTTTCATCAATACCGCCAACTAAAACAGTATTAGCTTCACCATCGTTCATTAGCATTTTACTCTCTAACAAAGCAGACTCGAAGGAATGTGTTTTTTGAGTAAAAGTAAAGTTATAGCTATTACATCCTATAAGTAGTGCTATTTGTCCAGCAACGGTATTATGAGTAGATTGTATAAAGGCTGTTGGGTTAAGTAGTGATTCATCATTATCTATTAGCTGCTGTAGAAACTTCTCAGTATCTAAAATACAACCAATACCTGTACCCATTATAATTGCATCAGGATTTGCTATATCCGCATCATTTAATGCTTTTAACCCTGTTGTTACACCCATTTTAACAGCTTTGCTCATTCGGCGCAGCTTGCGTGGGTCAATAATTTCGCGGTAGTCAGGTTCAATACACTTATACCACCCATCAACCATTTCAGGCGTTTGCAATAAAAGGTTTTCCTGGTTAAAAGAGTCAACAGGAGATATTGCCGATATGCTATTTATAAAAATGTCCATATTAAACTGCCGAAAATATTATAGTTGAGTTATTACCTCCAAAACCAAACGAGTTTGATAATACATGCTTTAACTTATTATCCGAGGTGTATTTTGTTTCCGGCACCATGTCAAGCTCATCAATTGGATCTTTAAAATTAATGTTTGGATATATAATTCCATTTTTAACCGATAACACAGAAAATACTGCCTCAATTCCTGCTGCTGCACCTAGGGTGTGCCCTGTAAATGATTTTATTGAACTAAAAGGTGGTATATTATCTTTAAAGATATTTTTTATTGCTACACCTTCCGACAAATCATTGTTCTCGGTACCAGTACCGTGCACATTAATATAATCTATTTCATCTGGTTTCAGAAGAGCTTTTTTCAAAGCATTTTGCATTGAAAGTGTTGCTCCAACACCTTCTGGCGACGATGCTGTTTGATGATAAGCATCATTAGCATTTGCATAGCCTGAAACTAGACAAAGTGGAGTTTTATTTCGTTTTTTTATAGATTGTTCTGATTCAAGCACTACGAACCCAGCGCCTTCGCCAAGGTTTAGCCCTTTTCTGTTTTTATCAAAGGGCTTACAAAAATCGTTATCAAAAATCATTAAGGAATTAAAGCCATTTAAAGTAAATTTCGATAAAGAGTCAGCACCCCCGGCAATAACAATGTCAGCAAGACCATTTCTAATTAGTCTTACACCATGAATAATTGCATTTGTACCCGACGAACATGCTGTACTTAAAGTAGATCTATAACCAGATAGCCCAATATAGTCAGCCATTCTATCGGTTGAATCACCGCATCTATGTGTCAGTATAAAATCAATAGAAGCTTGCTCTTTATTTGAAAATACCTTCTCAGTTTTATCCATGCCACCAACTGTTGTAGCCGAAACCAATGCGGCATCTTTTATATCGCCTTGAGCTAAGCCTGCACTTTTAACAGCCTGATTTGCTGCAATAGTACCAATAAGTGAAGTGCGGGTGTATTTTTTTTGCATTTTTTCAGGTATAGCTAACATCTCAAACAATTCTGTATTGCTATGTTTAACTTCACCTGTAACAAACTTATTTTTATGGATTGTTTCTAAATATTTTGTTGAACCAATACCTGTTTTATAATTAGCAAATGAATGAAGCGACTCATCAATATTATCCCCAATTGCTGATATTATTCCAATACCTGAAATATAAATTTTATCGGTCATTATATTTTTTTTGCTAGATGGGATTTTTAGTTCTGATTTTTAGTAATAAATTCAGCTAATGTATCAATTGAAGCAAAAATCTCTTTCCCTTTCTTTGGATCCTCAATCTTAATACTGTATTCTTTTTCAAGTAAAACAATAATCTCAAGTGCATCAATCGAATCTAAACCTAAGCCGTCTCCAAATAATGGCTCTGATGATTCAATATCAGATGGTTCAACATCCTCTAAATTAAGCTGCTCTATTAATTGCGCTTTTAATTTCTCTTTTAACTCTTCCATCACTATTATCAATTAAATATTTTATTCAAATTTATTTCGTTCAATTCTAATTCACTTTCTTCTTTTTTTATCATCACCATTGCAGAATTATATGTTCCATTAGGTGCAACTTCAATCCACCCAATAATGCAATTTTTAGCAGCTGAATTTGAAAGTACAATATTAGCATAATTAGAAACAAAAGCAGAATTAAATATTTCTTGCACAAAAAATGCTGTTTCACCTTTTATGTCATGCTTAATGCAAATTTCACCAATAACAATGTTTGCAAGTGTATAAACAAATACAGCAGGACTAGCAATATCGTTAACCGTATCTTGAAATTTATGGTCAGTATCGAGCGATGCTGCTGAATTTACAAGTATTATAGAAGTATGTTCAGTTTCAATATTATTCTGATTGGTATTGTTTAATAAAATTTCAGCACTTAAAAACCCAAGCTTGGAAAGCCTGTCCATTTTAAAATATTTACTATAACCAACATTATAGTTCTTATATACCTGTTTTAAAAAACTACCTATTGGTTCTTCGGCATCTGTATCAAATACTTTTTCATCATCTACAAAAACGGAATTATTGTGTATTGCTACTGTTTTATGTATAAAAAACTTAGTCATGTTTAATAAAAAGTGCAGCTGCATTGCATCCTCCAAACCCTGATACAAGTTTAAGCATATTTTTAATTTCTCTTTTCTCGTTCTCTTTTATTATTGAAATATCTTCGGCTACGCCTTGTTCTTTAAGTCCCAATGTTTTAAGCAGAATATTATTTTTCATACATTCTATTCCAATAAGCGATTCAATAACCCCAGCGGCACCTAATGTATGTCCAAAATATCCTTTCATACTATTGGTAGGAACCTTTGCTAAATTAGCTCTGCTTATTGCTTTTGATTCCATGTCGTCGTTGTATGGAGTTGCCGTGCCATGCGCCGAAATAAAATCGGGCTTTACATTATTAAAGATTGTATTATTAATAGCTATTAATAAGCCTTCACCTGTTCTAGATGGTCCTGAAATATGATTTGCATCGTTGCTTATAGCTCCTTGCTTTACTTCAATTTTATGTCCTTTAATTATATCTTCATTATTGGTAAGAATAATTGTTCCTGCCCCTTCCCCTAGGCTTAAGCCATCGCGGTCTTTATCAAATGGCTTGCAAGGCTCAGTACTAAGTGAATGGAAAGACTGGAAACCCGCTACAATAAATTTAGATAAAGCATCGGCTCCTACCACGACAACATTATTGTATAAACCAGCATCAATAAAACGTTGACCAATAACAATAGCCATTAATCCTGAAATACAAGCACTTGAAACTACCTGACATTTATTAGGATTGTTAAAATAATTAGCTAAAACTTTGGCACTATTCCACAAATATGTCTTTTCACTGTCTTTATCTTCTGTTGCCAATAATTCAACATTTCCTTTTGTTGTCGATAATATAAATAAGGTGTCATTTGAAGTGACATTAATTGATGAGCTTTCGATGGCTAATTTTGCCGATGCCAGCATTAGCTTTTCAAAATGAGTGAAAGGTGAATCTGGAATAATCTGATTAAGTCTCTCTTTATTCACTAACGATGCCTGAAAAGGATTATCCCAAAAATTCGCATCACTTACCTGCAGGATACCCGTTTTTCCATTAGTAATATTCTGGAAATTCTCTTTGGTAGAAAACCCTAGCGATGTAATTACATTATGTGATTCAATATATACCGGCATACTAAACTATATTAACGCAGTCCCCATTTTACTTTCCACTTTTCATAAAATTCAGGATTGGTTAGTATTAAACTACCATCTATATCAGTAAACACCTGAATTGTTTTAGCTGATACTACTATTTTACTATCCGAGTAACGAAATATTTTATATGAGAAAATTATTTTGGCAGCATCAGTGTCTACAAACTCAGTTTCAATTCTTATTTTCTCATCATAGCTTACATAGTTTTTATAATCTATATCGAGTTTTACAATGGGAGTCATTACTTCTTGAGCATATACATCCATGTAGCCTAAATTGAATTCTCTACCAAATGCTTCACGACCATCTTCAAGGTATTTCACATAGTTACCATGCCATACCACTTTCATGGAATCTATTTCACTAAAGCGAATAATACTTTCTGTTATATTTTTGAGGGTTTTCTTCAAACTACGTAATTTTTTAACTTAAACAAATACTATATAAACATAGTTATATTGTAAATTTGGATTAATATTAATTCCAGTTAGGATATTCTTTCTTGATACTCTTAATTATTTTATGTATTCCACCAGCCCATACATTCCTAAATGTTATACCTTTTTTAGATTTACCTTCCATGTAATTTGAGTATTCAACTTTACCAGTTCTAATATCAAAGAATACTATCTGCACACGTACAATAGAATTAATTTTATCTAAGTTTTCAACAGCAAATACCATCCCTAAACCATCTTTACCTTCTTGATACTGGGCAACAATCTTTTCCAAATCTGCTTTCAATAATTTATTTTGGTCATAAGTAACTAATCCTTCTGTTGCTACCTTTTTATTTATCTCTACTGCGTGTGATATTCTACTAGGAACACTTTTTCCTAAACTCTTAGCAATATCGTATTTCTTTGTTTCTGTTATAATTATAACATTCCATGATTCAAAATGCCTATTTACTATTGCTTCAACATCAGCAAAATCTTCTGAACCCCCAATTAATTTTGCTTGCGTAAAATCTAATCCATACCAAGCAATTTCAGTTGCTTCTTTAACTTTTGAGATTCCTTGAGAGAATAGGTTTGTGCTTAATAAAGCAATTAATGAAATAATGATTAGCTTTTTCATAATATCCTTCTTTAGTTAAATTTTTACTCTTCTAAAAATATATTCATTTCGCAATTTGCTACACGCTTATTATTTTGAAATACTACACCTTCAATTACAGTAGCATTCATTACCTCAGTTACTATTTTAACTTCAGTTCTTATAACTACTTCTGCAATTGGTAATTTCTCAATAGTTAATTTCTTTACCGATCCTATAAAGCCACGTTTAACCTCTTTGTTATTTGTTTTTGCATGATACCCCGTCATTGCTGCAGCTGTTTGTGCAATATTTTCTATAACACCTGCTTCTTGCAAGTAGTTTTCGGCTACAAAAATATTGTTTTTATTAATATAAAAGCTTGTTGAAATCCCTTCCTCGTTACAGGTCAATATCTCACTAACCATAACAATTGGAGGTCTTTGAGGAATATATTCTAATATATTATTTTCACAAACTAAAGGGGCTATCATTGTCTAATTTTTTTATCATTGAAAATAATCAATTCTTTCTTTATCAACTACTTTTCTTAATGAAATTCAATTCTAATATTCATCCCAAAAATCATGGTAATTAAACCATTGTAAAGGATAAGCTTGTACCATTTTTTCTAAATGGCTTACATAATCACTTACCATATCATGAATTTCTTGCTTTCTAGATTTTAATCTAGATGGGTATTTGTAAACTTTTGGCGGAGTAGCATAGAAATGATATTTTGTTTTTGAGTCTTTAAGAGTATATACAAACGATACTGGCACCTGATTTTTACTTGCTATGTATAATGGTCCTGTTGGGAATTTAGCCGGTTTACCCATAAAATTAATAGTAACCGTTGATGTGTCTGGTAGGAATCTATCACCATGTATAGCTACAAACTCCTTATTTTGTATCGCTTCTGCAATTTTATATAGGTGGGTAAAATCATTTTTTATTGGGATAATTAAAAACTCTTTTTCCTTTAAAACATCGTTTAAATAATCCTTTATTTTTTCGTGCTCAGCTTCAAGCATAACAATATTTACTTTTGTATCAATACGCTCTAGAAGTTGCCCAGCAACTTCCCAATTTCCCATATGTGCACCTATTAAAAAGCCACCTTTTTTCTCGGCAGACATTTGATGCAAGTGTTCTTCTCCTTCGTATTCAAAAGTAAAGTTCTTATTTACTCCTGCCATAAAAGCTACTTTGTCAATTAAAACCTGACCAAGCACAAAATAATTTTTATAAATACTTACAATAGTCTTAACCCAGTTGTATTTATGTATTTTACTAAAATAAGCTATTAAGGGTTTTTTATCTGAAAAGAATAAGAAATAAAAAGCTACAAATCTCAATAAGAAATATGCAGCCCTAACGTGAAAATGTTTTATTACAAAAACAAATATTTTATATCCGGCAACTCCGCCTCTCGTTTTTCCTGACCATTCAGCCATTAAAATAGGTTTTAAACATGTTCCTCAATATACTTATAAAGACTCTCTAGTGTACTTATATTCACCATGTCTTCACGCTTAACTTTAAAGCCAAAATCTTTTTCAATAATTACCACAATATCAACAAAGTCAAGGCTTTCAATTTCCAAATCATCTTTTAATTGTGCTTCTGGCTTCAATTTGGCTTCATCAATTTCAAACTCATCAATTAAAAATCCGTTCACCTTCTCTACTATTTCTGCTTTCATCTCCGTATTTTACTTTTTCAGTTTTGACAATATTAGTGTTGAATTTGTTCCGCCAAATCCAAATGAATTTGATAAAACTGTATTTATATTTTTTTCAATCGTTTTATCTATAATATTAAGCTTAGCCGAGTATTCGTCTGGGTTCTCGAAATTAATGTTTGGGGCAATAAATGAATTCTGCATCATTAATACTGAGTATATAACCTCACTGGCACCACCCATCCACATTTCATGCCCTGTCATTGATTTGGTTGAACTAATCATTGGTCTTGAATCGCCAAAAAGATTGTGAATAGCTTGTGCCTCGTTTAAATCACCTACAGGTGTAGAAGTTGCATGAGCATTAATGTAATCAATCTGCCTAGCTTTCATTTTAGCATCAATTAAACAACGCTCTAAACTACGCTGTGGACCTTCAACATTTGGAACTGATATATGATCACCATTAGAAGAAAAACCATAGCCGTTAACTTCTGCTAAAATTGTTGCCCCACGCTTAATTGCTGATTCGTAACTTTCTAAAATTACTGTTGCTGCACCTCCACTTGGAACTAATCCATCGCGATCACGATCAAATGGTCGAGAAGCTTTCTGCGGCTCATCCATTCGTACTGAGAATGCTGCCAGTCCATCGAAACTACCCATTGATTCGGCATTTATCTCTTGCCCACCACCACAAATAATAGTGTCTTGTAATCCTTGCTTTATTAATAAATAAGCCATTCCAATAGCATGAGAACTACTGGCACAAGCCCCACTTACTGTAAAATTAATTCCTCTCAATTTTAGTATAACTGACAAATTCATGGTTATGGTAGAATTCATCGACTGAAAGATAGAGCCAGAACCAACTAAAGCGGTATCCTTTTTTTCACGAACTAAGTCAATTGCATTTATTACGGGTATCGACGAGCTATCGTTCCCATAAAGAATACCAACCTCGTTCTTCTCCATGAAATCCATATCAATTTTAGCATTTTCTAATGCTTCCATGGTAGCAATATAGGCATATTCGCCTTGTTCTGCTAGTCCAATACGCATGCGTCGAGGCAATAACCCTTTAAGCACTGGTCGCTCTATAATACCAGTTAAATTTGAGCGAAAGCCAAATTCATCTCTACGGGGATCAATACCTATACCAGACT
>JAUXEM010000168.1 GCA_030620515.1 Salinivirgaceae bacterium | reverse complement strand
TATTATTGAGTATTGTTATTCTAAGTGCATGTAATAATGCACCCAAAGATGCTGTGGTAGCAAGTACATCGCTCGGTATCGAAAATACAGATTCTCTAGCTTTAGATTCTCTTACTATTCTAATTAACGAGTATTCAAACCTATCTGTAGGCAAGGCGGGGAAAGATGAGTTGTATGCTTCTAGGTCTGTTGTGTATGGTAATATTGGGCAATTAACAAAATCACTAAACGATTTAACTATTGCGCATAGTATCGATTCGTTAAATACAGATTATATGATTAGACTTTCTGATATGTATTTGCAGTTTGGAAAATCGCATGTAACAAACGAGTTTCTTTTAAAAGCTAAAAAATTAGATGAGAATAATATTGAAGTATTATACCGCTTAGGAAATTTGCATTTCTATTTGCAAGATTATAAAAAAGCTATCGAATATTTGAAAAAGGCAAGAGAAGTAGATTCTTTTTATGCACCAGTATATTTTACATATGGTATGATTAAAAAAGAACTTGGTGATACAGCTACAGCTATCGAACAGTTTTTGATTGCCGTTGAAAGAGAACCAAATTACTACGATGCATATATAGTATTAGGTGCTTTGCATGCTGAGCTTAATGATTCTGTTTGCCTTAATTATTATAGAAATGCTTTGCTGGTACTGCCTAATAGCTACGAGGCAAACTATGGAATGGCAATGTTTTATCAGCAAAATGAAAAACCAGAACAAGCTATTAGTGTTTATAAAACCATATTAAAAGGCAATGCTAATGCTTTCCCAAATATCTATTTTAATATAGGGTATATTGAAATGCTTTTTTTTAATGAATATAATACAGCAATATCCTATTTTGATAGTGCTATTGCTATTCAACCGTTATATGGTGCTGCTCTTAGTAACAAAGGGTATTGTTTCGAAAAACTTAACGATAAAATAAATGCTCGAAAAAGCTACCAACAAGCTTTGGAAATTGAACCAAATATGGAGGTTGCTGTTTTGGGTTTAAACCGATTAGATAATAATTAAAATAACGAGAAATGATTAAGAATCTTTTTGTAATTTTTGTTTTGGCATTTGCAATTGCAGGATGTAATAGCGATAAGCCAACCGAGGCTGAAGTTGTGTCTGATTTTAGTGGCAAGTTAACTCAAGCAGAAGTAGATGGAGGAATATTAACTCCTGAATTAATGTGGAAATTTGGTCGTGTAGGTGGTGGTGTACTATCTCCAAATGGCGAAAAAGTTGTTTATACAGTATCTCGTTACGATGCTAAAACACTTAAACGTACTAGTAATGTTTTTGTAATTCCGTTTACTGGTGGCGATGCAGTTAATTTAACCGAAGACAGGTTTACCGATGTTGCAGCAACATGGACTCCTGATGGTAAGCAAATAGCATTTTTATCGAACCGATTTGGCGATATGCAAGTTTGGTTAATGAACGACGATGGGTCGGCACGTAAGCAATTAACCAAAATTGAGGGCGGAATAAATGCTTTCAAATTCTCGCCCAATGGTAAACAATTGCTTTATACCAAAGATGTTAAAATGGAAACTACAGTTACCGAAAAACATAGCGACTTAGATAAAGCCAATGCAATGGTAATGGATGATTTAATGTACCGCCATTGGAACGACTGGACAGATTATCATTTTAGTCATATTTTTGTTGCCAAAATTGCTGATGCAATGATAACTGAAGGTAAAGATATTATTAAAGACGAAATGTGGGATGCGCCTTTAGCTCCTTATTTTGACGATAGTGAAATTACATGGAGCCCTGACAGTAAAACAATAGCTTATACTTGCAAAAAACTTTACGGCAGAGAATATGCTATTAGCACTAATTCTGATATTTATTTATACGATACCGAGTCGGAAAAAACAAAGAACATTACTAAGGATAATGTTGGGTACGATAAGTACCCTACTTATAGCCCCGATGGAAAGAATATCGCTTGGATGAGTATGGAAATGGCTGGTAACGAGGCTGATAAAGAGCGTTTGTTTGTAATGAATTTGGAAACAGGAGCAAAGCAGTTTTTAAACGAGAATTGGGATCAGAATGCTCATAACTACACTTGGAGTGATGACGGTTCTGAAATATTTTTTATTAGCGGAATACATGCCACTTATCAGCTTCATAAAGTAAACGTGGCTACTAAAGAGTTTACTCAGATAACAAAAGGTCAGCATAATTATAACAACTACTCAAAAGTAAACGAAAAGGTTATTGTTTCTAAGTCAACCCATCAAATGGCAACTGAATTATTTACCATTGATTTAAATAGTGGCGAAGGAACACAATTAACAAAAGTGAATAGCAATATTTACGATAAAATTAATTTGGGTCATACCGAAGAGCGATGGGTGAAAACCACCGACGGAAAAGATATGTTAGTATGGGTTATTTATCCTCCTAATTTCGATAAAAACAAAAAGTATCCTGCTATTTTATATTGCCAAGGCGGGCCACAATCGGCAGTAAGTCAGTTTTTCTCGTATCGTTGGAATTTCTCTATTATGGCAGCTAATGATTATATTATTGTAGCGCCAAATCGTCGTGGTTTACCTTCGTTTGGAAAAGAATGGAATGCACAAATATCTACCGACTACTCAGGTCAGAATATAAATGATTACCTATCGGCTATTGATGCTCTTAAAGAAGAGCCTTATGTTGATGAGAATCGTTTAGGTTGCATTGGTGCTAGTTATGGCGGCTACTCTGCTTTTTATTTGGCAGGGCATCACGAAAAGCGTTTTAAAGCTTTTATTTCACACTGTGGAATGTTTAACCTTGAGAGCTTTTATGCAGCTACCGAAGAAACGTTCTTTCCAAATAACGATTTAGGTGGAGCATATTGGGAATTAGACAATAAAGCAGCTCAAAAATCATATGCCAACTCACCTCATCGTTTTGTGCAAAATTGGGATACACCAATTATGATAATTACTGGTGGTAAAGATTTTAGAATTCCTTATACAGAATCGTTGCAGGCATTTAATGCAGCACAACTACAAGGTATTCCAAGTAGATTATTGTATTTCCCCGAAGAAACACACTTTGTTACACAGCCACAAAATGCTATTTTATGGCAACGTGAATTCTTTGAGTGGTTAGATACTTATTTGAAATAGAATGAAGAATTTAGAATGAAGAATATTGAAGAGCCGACTGATGTCGGCTTTTTTATTAAGCCTGTGTCTGAAATTAGAGAGGCTTGCAGTTTGTTTTTGGTTAGCGAATTAACCCATTTTTTGGTTAAATTTTTCAAGTAATAAGACCAAAGCCTTTCGTATAAGCAGATGGGTGTCATGAATTATTCTAATATTTTATCTTAATCTTGATACTTTGTACTTGATACTAATCTTATATTTTTATAGTATGTAGATATTTAGTGATATCAAATGTAATTTATTTCGAACTTATGCTTATGTGTATTTTTGAATAATTTGAAATGTAGAATTTAGTTTTTCTTCGGTAGAAAGTTCTCCGTCAATCCAGTGAATTTTAAAACCGCTACGTTCCATTTTTCTGAACCAAGTCATTTGTCTTTTCGAGAATTGGTGAATGGCAATATTTAATTGCTTAAACATTTCGTTATAGCTTAACTGTTTTGTTAAGAATAAGGTTAGATACTTATATTCAAGTCCGTAATAGGTTAATGTTTCTGCTGGTATGCCGCTATCTAAAAGCTGCTGAGCTTCATCACTCATCCCCTCTCTTAAGCGTTGTTTTAATCGTTCTGTTATTCTTTCTTTAACAACGGAGCGTTCAAATTTTATTCCAAAAATGAGTGGCTTTATCGTAGGGTAATCAAAATCAATATCTGAATTGTTTTTATAGTAAGTTTCTATTTCAATAGCCCGAATAGCTCGTTTCTTTGTATCCACATCTGAGTTGTTATGTTGCGTTTTTATTTTAGCCAACATATCGGATAATTCTTCTAAATTATATTTTTCGAGTTTTAACCTAAGCTCTTCGTCAATGGGTACATTTATAAGTTTGTAGCCTTTTAACACTGCCTCAATATACATTCCTGTTCCGCCACATATAATCGGAAACGATTCTCTTTTCTTTATATCTTGGTATGCTTTTAAAAAATCTGATTGGAATTCGAACACATTGTATTTTTCTCCCGCATCAACAATATCAATTAAATGATAAGGTATTAATGCACCATCTATATTAAAGTCCTTTAAATCTTTTCCTGTTCCAATATCCATACCTTTGTAAACCTGACGTGAATCGGCACTAATTATTTCAGCATTTAGTAGCAATGCTAAATGTGTTGCGAAGGTAGTTTTGCCTGTTGCAGTAGGTCCAAGTACGGTAATTAAATCGATATTGTTCATATATGTATTATTCCAAGTATTTAGTCTTTGCAAGAACACGCCAAATACTGCGTTATTCTTATTTTGAAAACAGTCATTCACAAAAGTGAACTCCTTGATTTTCAAAACTTCGAAAGCCTTGCCTTTGACGTTTTTTGCTAAAGACATTCAAAAACAAGGAGTTTTCTTGCTGATACTATTTATAAAAACAAATGTATTGCAAAATTAAGTTATTTTTGTTGCTTTACTTATTATATTAATTTTGTGCATTAAAATATTTTGTAAGCCTTAGGCTATACATTTGTAATAATTATAATACATGGCAAATCAACAAATTCGCATTAAAAATAAAAAAGCTTATTATTCGTACGAGATACTGGATAAATTTACCGCAGGTGTTATGTTATTAGGTACCGAGATAAAATCGATACGTGCTGGGAATGCTAGCTTAAATGAATCGTATTGTGCGTTTTATGCTGGCGATCTATATTTGCGGAATATGAATATTTCGGAATACGAAAAAAGAGGTTACATGAACCATGAAACCCGACGCGAACGTAAGCTACTATTAACAAAGAAAGAATTAATAAAGCTTGAAAAAAAGATAAGGGAAAAAGGGCTTTCAATAGTGACCCTTCAAATGTTTATTAATGCCAAAGGTTTAGCAAAAGTTGACATAGCCTTAGCTCGTGGTAAGCGTGAATTCGATAAGCGACAAAATATAAAGGAGCGTGACTCTAAACGTGAGCTTGACAGATTGAAGAAGGTTTAATGGTTATTATATCTTAGTTGGGATTCATGCAAGTAAAGATAGTTCCGTTGTAAATTTTTCTAAAAGAAACTTGACACGTAGTAACGAGTGTGTTACATTTGTATTGTTAGAGAAACTGACATTACCAAAAAAATGCTTGTATCTCATAGACAAACAGGGATAAAGAGTAGTAGATAAATTATTTCAGGTTATTTAGATTATAGAAGAGGTTAGAATTGTTTATGTAAATTTTGTGAAAAAGCTGATAAATACAAAGTTTTATCAACTTCGGATAAATACTGGAAATGAATATCGTGTTTTAATATTTGCTATTGACAACTTGAATTTTTATGAATGTACACAGGCTGTTTGTTTGAATGGTTTAATTAAAAAGTTGAATAAGGACTATTTGAAATACATTATAATTATAGTATTGAGGGAATTACAATGTGTAATGGAAAAAATTATTACAATGCCGAGTTTAAAGAATTATGTTTTAAAACTGCCACAAAACCATATAATAACGTGCAATATGATACAAATAAATCCACATATAAAGACTCTTTTATTATGAAAGTACAAACTTTAAATTTATTTATTCTTGTTATTCTTGCTTTTATATCCTGTAGTAAAAAATCTGTAGAGGTAATCAATCCCAAAGAAGTAAGTGACAGTACTCCCAATACAATAACGATTCCCTGTGGTTTTGATTTATCAGATGTAAAAGCAAACTCTACCATAATCATTAATTGTCTTTTGAATCTTAATGCAGATACAATTACTCTACCTGCCAATGTAAATTTTGAATTTGGAAAAGGAGATATTATAAATGGCAAACTCATTTTCAATGGTGGTACTATTGCAGGTGAACTTTTAAACTCAACTCTAGAAATTGAAGGAGATGTAAAATTAATAAGCCCTATATTTCGATTTTATGCCTCACGATGGAATATTGTGGAGGGAGAAACAACTTTTGAAATAGCCTTAAAAAACAATCAAGAATTAGAAAGATTGTTCCTTTTTACTAAAGAACTAGGAGCTACCACTTTTGAAATTGGAAAACTTGATGCTTATTTTAATATCAATACAGTAACTAGCACAACTACTAATCAGAACTTTTATCCTTCAAGAGAGTCTGTAAAAATTCCTTCCGATTTTCATTTAAAAATGTCAGATAATACGACATTAAGAGTATTTCCTACCAATAATCTAAAGGGTGGTTTTATTTTTTCTTTTATAGAAGTTTCCAACTCTAAGATAAGTGGAGGTGTGTTAAATGGAATGCGTGATATACAACCATATCCTGATGGGTACATAACCAAAGAAAAAGGAACACATTTACTTGCATGTCATTCTTCTAGCAATATAATAGTTGATGGAGTAAAATTTGTTGATGGATCTCTTGGAGCAATAAATATAGCTTCTATAGGTTTTACTTTTCAGTCACACTATGATCCAACACATGACATAACAATCAAAAACTGTACTTTTGACAATAATCGAAGAATGAGTATGTCTATTACCGATGGATATAATATTTATATTGAAAATAATACATTCTTGAATACAGGAAAAGATTCTGAATATATACATGGCGGTACTGTAGGTTATGCTATCAATATCGAAGCAACACGTACAAGAGATGATAATGGAAATCTTATTCTCTATGAAAAAGCGCATGATATTTTTATCCGTAATAATAAAGAACGAGGAAGTAGAATTGGTGGATTTACAATTTCTATTGGTGAAAATGTTACCATAGAAGGTAATGACATGGAAAATAAGATTGTATACTCTGCAACTTCAGGTTCCAAAATAAAGAACAACACCTTTGTAGCTTCTGAAAAATCAAAAACCAGCCCTGCAATAATTGCTGCTGGTGAAGGAGAAACTGTTTTTGACAATGAGATTTCTGGAAACAATATTTCAGGGTATGGATTAGCTATTGCTGCATACTTTGGTGAAGTAGATATATTTGATAATCAACTTGAAAATAACGGTAGTGCTATACAGCTTAAAGAAATTGAGAAAAAAACCAATATCTATGGGAACTTAATTACTAGTACAGCACCTTCTAGTAGAGGTGTCAGCATCCAATCTACCTATGCTAATAATGTTTCTATTTATTCACATAATACTGCAACCAGTTATATTGATGTAAAAGCAAACAACTTGTATTTTGTTGCTGTTAACCAAAAACTTGGTCAAGAAAATTATGGTATCGATATATATGATAATGCTTTCAAATCTTCAGCTTCTGTTGTGTTTTCAAAAAGTAAAGGTATTACATACAACAAGAATAAAAACAATGGGCCAGTATTGTTAATAAATGCATCTAATGTTAATTTGTCTTCAAATAGCATATCCCTCTCATCTTCCGGTTATCACGGTATTGATTTGGGTGGAGTTAATACTGCAATAAAAATCAATTTAAATAAAATTAGCTTACCTACTAGTACTCGTTATAAATGTATAAATATTGATCCTACTACAAATTTAAACGAAGTTACTTGGAGTGGAAATGACTGTAATTTAACTAAGAAAACTGCACCTGCATATAGCAAATAGAGCGTTTAGTGATAAGTTGAAAGTTCAGAGCAATTTAGTGGGTAATTTTAATAATTAGTTTTTATTGTAGTATCTGGGTAAACTGGCCTCAGTTCTTAGTCTACTTTATTATCAACGGTTAACTGAAACTAAATAGGATTGTATTATTTGTAAGTTTTTTCAACTAAATTTGCAGTAGGCCGATTTTAAAATACTATAAATTATATGACTTATGTCCCTATTAGCAGATACTATACTGATGACTGAGGCGCGTATTTAATATTGCTTTCAATAGTTAAACACTTTGTATTAAAAGCTGAAAAATTAAGAATGCTACAATGCATGAAAAAAGAGAAAAAGTAATAATAGTATATAATATTTTCCAGGGCAAAAGCATTTA
>JAUXEM010000034.1 GCA_030620515.1 Salinivirgaceae bacterium | reverse complement strand
AGCAAGAAAACTCCACTAATTTCGTTATTCTTGCATCTCAATCAGTCATTTACAAAAGTAAACTCCTGATTTTCAATGCGTCGAAAGCCTCATTATTGTAGCTTTCTTATCTGAGACTGAGTTTTCTTGCAAACACTAATTATCAACTGTTGATTTTCATCTCACTACCTGCCCGAATAAGTCAGCCTGCCTGGCGGCAGACTGGGTGGGCTAATACCTGCCTGCTGCCAAGGCAGGTCTCAAAATCTAACGATCTATTAAATTCATAAATCTATATTACATTTAAAGCTAAAACTCAAGATCAAAACGCATATTTAGCTTTAATTGTTGTAATTTCGAATATTTTTAACAAATTATTAACCAAAATTAGTTGAAATACACAATGACTCAACAAATTGAATTCTTTAAATATCAAGGTACAGGTAATGATTTTATTTTAATTGATGGATACAATAATACTATACCTGATCTTTCTAACAAAGTTATACAAGAAATGTGCCACCGACGCTTTGGTATTGGAGCTGATGGCTTAATTGTTTTACGTAAAAGAAGTGGCTATGACTTTGAAATGGACTTTTATAATTCTGATGGTTTTCCTGGTAGTATGTGTGGTAATGGAGGTCGTTGTGTAGTAGCATTTGCCAACAATTTAGGATTAATTAATAAGGAAACTACATTTTGGGCACCTGATGGTGAGCATACAGCTATATTTAATTCAAATAAAGACATTTCACTTAAAATGCAGGATGTTTATGAAATTAAAGAACATAAATTGGGATTATTTATGAATACAGGTTCGCCACATTTAGTTGTATTTAATAGAAATATTGAATTATTAGACACATTTACTGAAGGAAAATCGATAAGATATAATGAAAATTATAAAGCAAACGGTGTAAATGTAAATTTTGTAGAAATAAAAGGAAACAATATTTCCTTAATAACTTATGAACGAGGTGTTGAGAATATAACCTATTCCTGTGGAACAGGAGCTGTAGCTTCTGCTATTGCATCTTGTATTAAAAAAGGGCTAAACTCCCCTATTATTGCATATACAAAGGGTGGCTTACTTAAAGTCAAATTTGAAAGTATTGGTAATAATAGCATTAAAAACATTTGGTTAGAAGGATCTGCAGTTAAAACTTATTCTGGTATTATAAAGTTTTATTAACATTCAATATTTATTTTTGATAATAAAAAAAGAAAGCCTTATATTTAAAATTGAAAAGGCAAATAGAATCAATGAGTAATCACAAATTAAAAAACAGCTTCGCATTTAAATTATTTAAGGGTATGTTGAAAGACAACCTTAACTACATTTATCGTGGTTTATTTACTCAGAACATTACTGATAACATTTTATCTTTAACCGAATCAAATTTGGAAAAAGTTGGTGAGAGTTCAAAAATAAAAAAAAGAGTATTCACAATAATGGTTGAAGGCTTACAAAATATAACTCGACATCAGGAAATAGATGGAGAAGATACTTTATTAAATGAAGCTGGTCTTTTTCTAATGCAGAATAAAAATGATAGGTATTATATAACTACTGGGAATCCAATCTATAAAAAGAATATAAGTAATCTTACTGAACAGATAAATAAAATTAACAGTTTGGAACCTGAAGAATTAAAGCAATATTACAAACAAGTTCTTAATGATAATATTATTTCTGATAAAGGAGGTGCTGGACTTGGATTAATTGAAATGGCAAGAAAATCGGAGAACAATTTAGTCTATGATTTTGTTGATTTAAGTGATAATTACTCCTATTTTTATTTAAATACTGAAATTAGTCAAAATATAACAAGCCAAGAGATAAAGCCAAAAACGGTTAAGAAGGATATTGACTCTTTAAAAACTATAAAAGAGATACATAAAATTCTTAATTCTGAAAATATCGTTCTTATATTCAATGGAATTTTCAATCAAGAAAGTCTCTTGAATCTTTTATCTATTATGGAAAGTCAAATGATGGAACATAACTTGAATTTAAAGAAAAAAGTATTCAATATTATGGTTGAGATGCTTCAGAATATAGTTAAACATGGGGCTGTAAATGAATTAACTGGTGAAAATTTAGGCATTTTCTTTATTCACCAAAAAGATAACTCGTATTTTTTAAATACTGGTAATTACATTTTAAAAAATGAAGTGGAAGAATTAGCCAGAAAAATTAATTATGTGAACTCCCTTTCTTTTGATGAACTAAATGAATTTTATGAGAAAAGCTTATTTAATTTTCAAATAGATAGTAGTAAAGAAGCTGGATTAGGTTTAATAGAACTTAGATTGAAAACCAGTAAATATTTAAAATATGAAATTTCAGATCACGATGATAAACACTCGTTTTTTGTGATTCAAACATACGTGGAATAGTAAATGGAAAAATTTTTTATTGACCATACGGAGGATACTCCTAGGGTTGAGTTAAACCAAGAGGAGAATATATACGAGATTTCAGGAAAATCGCTACCTGAAAATGCAATAGCTTTTTATTTGCCAATTATTACTTGGTTAAAAGAATACAATAGGAATCATAGCGAATCTATTATTTTCGATATTCGCTTAGATTATTTTAATACTGCATCAGCAAAGCAAATTACTAAATTATTACTAGTACTACAGGATTTATCTGAAACTATAGATATTAAAGTACGTTGGTTTTACCTCGAAGAAGATACGGATATATTGTCTTCTGGCTTACGTTTTTCTCGATTAATAAAAGTTAAAATTGAATTGATTGTACTCCCAGATTAGTACACTATTTAGGTAAGAATTGTAATCCTATTACCAAAATATCATCTATCTGACTTTGTTCACCTTTCCAATTAATCAGTTCTTGTTCTAATATTTCATGATGCATACTAAAGTCTTCTTTCTGCATCTCTGTAATTGTATTAATGAATTTTCCAACCATGTATTTTTTATTTTTATGTCCCCCAAATTGATCTTGGTAGCCATCTGAATACATATATAGTGTAGTTTTGGTATCAATATTAATAATATGATTAGTAAACTCAACATTAAAATCACCAATATTACCACCAATACTAAAAATATCGCCTTCAATTATTTTACGCTCACCATTTTTAAATATACAAGCTGTATGATTGGCAAGAGCTATTTTAATTTGGTTATCTTTTTTATTGTAGGAGCAAAATGTAATATCCATTCCATCTTCACTAAACCCCTCTTGATCTTTTCCTTGATTTAGTGTAAATACAACTTTTTCGTTTAACTGAGTAAGCACTTCTGCAGGATTATAAATACGTCGTTCATTAACTATTTCATTCAGCAAAGTATTACCAATCATTGACATAAATGCGCCTGGCACACCATGCCCAGTACAATCAATTGCGGCAATAAATATTTCATCCTCATGTTTCGAAAACCAATAAAAATCACCACTAACAATATCCTTAGGTTTATAAAAAACAAATGAATTAAAAATTTCTTTATTTATTGAATTAATTACTGGCAATATTGCTTCTTGAATATGACTAGCATAATTTATACTATCTAATATTTGAATATTCTTTTTTTCTATATCATTATATAGTATTTTCAATTCGGCATTGGCTCTTTTTTTCATTTTCATTTGCCTATATACGTAATATGCAAAAACTGATACAACCAAAAATACAACTACTAAAAAGTATCTTAATATACGTTCAGCTTGCAAACTAGCCTCTTTTGCTTTTATTCTAGCTTCTTTTACTTTAATTCTAGCTTCTTTTGCTTCATTTTCCAAATTCAATAAATCAATTGCTAATTGCCGTTGCTCCAATGTATCTTGTGTATACTTTAACTCCTCTTCTTTAACTTCTTTTTCGTGAATAGCAACATCTTTTTCGATAGTAATTTGTGAAATTTTAGCTTTATTTTGTTTCTCTCTTTCTTGAAATCTTTTTTGCTGAATATGCTTGTCCATTGACGAGTACAATACAAAATATTTGGTCGATTTCTTTTTATTACCTATTTTTCCATAACTCTCATGCAAAATTCCATAGAAAGAGCGCATTAGTTTAATATTATTAAGAGATTTACTTAATTCTAGACCTTTTTCGGCAAATTTAATGGCTTTTCTTGCTTGACCATTATTATTGTAAGAAAGAGCAATATTACTTAATGATGCAGCAATATCTTTCTTATTACCAGCATTTTCATAAAAAACATGGCTTTGAGTAAAACACTCAATTGCTTTATCAAACCGTTCCATATCTGAATATACAAATGCTAAATTCTCAAGAACTTTCTTTTCACCTGATTTATTTCCAATATTTTGATTAATTTTTAATACTTCTTTGAAATTTATTACTGCTTTATCGTAAATAAAATATTCCCAATATAAGAATGCTATTTTATTTAAATATGTAGCTGCCGAATTATCGTCTCCTACATTTCTATTTTTAATAGCATTAGTTCTGTAATTATCTATTTGAGACTGAACTTCGTCAGGGACTTTTTTTGTTTGAGAAAAACAACTAAAAGAATTCATTAACAGTAAATTGCTAATAACGAAATACTTAATTGTCTTTTTAATAAGTTGAGTAAATAAATCCATATAAATGTTTATTTAACTATTATAATTATAAAAATTATAGCAGTTTCATTTTTCGTATGTTTTTTAAAAATAATATGTTCAAATCTATAATATTACGAAAAGCGATATCCAAGTACTATAACATCATCAATTTGTTCATGTTCTCCACGCCACAATTCAAATTCTTTGTTTAAGAATTCCTTTTGTTCATTAATAGAAATTTCATTTGCTGATCCCAACAATTCTTTAAATCTTTTATATTTAAGTTTTTTGCCTTTGGGACCGCCAAACTGATCTGCATAACCATCTGAAAACATATAGATAGTATCTCCTTCTTCCATTGAAATGTTCTGACTTGAAAACGATTCCTCAAAAAACTCATGAATTCCAATTGGCATTTTATCTGGTCTCAATTCAATAAGTTCGTCTTTCCTATATACATAAATTGGATTGTTAGCTCCAGAATACTCCATTGTATTTTCCAAGATATCAATTACACAAATAGAAATATCCATTCCATCTCTAGAAAAACTTATGTCATGGCTATATTCCTGATGAAGTGAATTAATTATTCGCTCACGTAATTGTTCTAAAATAAGAGCTGAATTTATTATATTATCCTTATTAACAATCTCGCTCAAGTATGCTATACCAAGCATACTCATCATAGCACCAGAAATTCCATGTCCAGTACAATCGGCAACAGCAACTATTGTATAATTCTTATTTTGTGCAACCCAGAAGAAATCACCACTCACAATTGCTTTAGGTTTATTTAATACAAAATGATTTGGAATAATTTGTTTCATCAATTTCTCAGGAGTTAACATGGCTTTCTGAATTCTCCTAGCATATGTAATATTCTCTTCTATTTCATTTTGCTGGATACTTATAAGGTTATGTTGCTGTATTGCCTTATCATGTTGCGACTGAATCTCCTCTCGTTGTTGAGCAATGTGATCATTTTGTGCGCTAATTTCTTCATTTTTATGAGTAAGCTTTGAATTATTATGTTGAATTTCTTTGAGTGCATTTTGTAATTCAATTCTTTGTTCTTCATTCTCATGCAAAACCTTATAAAGCTTAATATGCTGCTTACTTGATTTTTTAAATGCCTTTTCTAAATCAGAATTATGCTCATTTATTTCATAGTTTTGAGTTTCTATTTGTAACTTTTGTTGATGTAATTTAGTATTAATGTTGCTATTCTGAATAATTGCTGATTGTAGTTTCTTATTTAGATTTGTTAATGACTCTGTACGATTACAAACTTGTTGTTCAAGGCTCAGTTTTAAATCTAACAATTCAATAATCTGTTTTTGATTTTGAATATTTGATAAGATAATATAATTCACTTTATCAACAGCAAAGCTATCTGTAGATCTTATTTCATTTATATTATTACCTTTAATTAACTCATTTGGAATTTTATCCCACTCTTGATTAGACCATACTGTAATAAATACGTTTTTAGAGTTTTCTGATTCACGAATAGCTTTAATATGCGAGAGTAACCAGTCTTGAGATTTGTTTGAACTATCTAGATGTACTATAGTATAAACATTCAATGAATCTAAATATTTCTGAAATTCTAATTCATCACTTACTATAATTGCACTGAATTCCTTATACTCAATTGAAATATCATGAAGCCAATTTTGATAAACATCTAAAAATGATTTGTCTTCAGAAAACACAAATATACGCCAACCACTTTCTATTTTTATATCTGTACTTATATCCTTACTATTTTTTGAGCTCATTGCAAGTATATTCGGTAATTTCACTTATAAAAATAGATATTAATTAATTGCATTCAAAACTAAATGAAAAATGAAATGAGTAAAATCCTTATATTTTGATAGAAATATATTTTTTTACCATAAAAAAAACCCTGATTTTACACAAACCAGAGCTTTTTCTATTTACTAATAAGTCTAACTAGCCCCTGTTTATAAACTCGGGGTATGATTCATAATGTGTACTATCAAGACTTGCAAGTCAATAAAAGCGAAGTTTACTTTTCGTAAATTAACATTTTATTTGCGAGCGTAACGCAGATAGCGGACTTTATGGACAGACTCTAACTATACATCAATATTGGCATATTTTGCATGCGACTCAATAAATTCACGTCTTGGTGGAACCTCATCGCCCATTAACATAGAGAAAATACGATCAGCTTCAGCAGCATTTTCAATGGTAATTTGACGTAATGTTCTATTTTCAGGATTCATTGTTGTATCCCATAATTGCTCAGCATTCATTTCACCTAAACCTTTATAGCGCTGAATATGTACTGAAGCATCATTACCACCACCCCATTCGTGTACTAATCTTTCTCGTTGTTCTTCGTTCCAACAATATTCCTGATTTTTTCCTTTTTTAATTAAGTATAATGGTGGTGTTGCTATATACAAGTAACCATTCATAATTAAATCGGTCATAAATCTGAAAAAGAATGTCATAATTAAGGTAGCAATATGCGAACCATCCACATCGGCATCACACATAATAACTGTTTTGTGGTATCTTAACTTTTCTAGATTTAGTGCTTTTGAGTCATCCTCGGTTCCTATGGATACACCTAATGCCGTAAAAATATTTTTAATTTCTTCGCTTTCAAATACTTTATGAGGCATAGCTTTTTCTACATTCAGAATTTTACCACGCAAAGGCAAAATAGCTTGAAACTTTCTATCTCGTCCTTGTTTTGCTGTACCACCGGCAGAATCTCCCTCCACAAGGAATACTTCGCAAAGAGCTGGATCTTTATCGGAACAATCGGCAAGTTTACCAGGTAAACCTCCGCCTATCATAACAGACTTACGCTGTACCATTTCACGTGCTTTACGTGCTGCATGGCGAGCTTGTGCTGCTAAAATAACTTTTTGTACAATTGTTCTGGCATCTTTAGGATTCTCTTCAAGGTAATTAGTAAGCATGTTACTAACAGCTTGATCAACTGCTAAGCTTACTTCAGAGTTACCTAATTTTGTTTTTGTTTGCCCTTCGAACTGTGGTTCCGCAACTTTTACTGAAATTACTGCAGTTAATCCTTCTCTAAAGTCATCGCCACTAATATCGAACTTCAGCTTAGCTAACATACCAGACTTCTCAGCCCATGTTTTTAAGGTACGAGTAAGACCACGACGGAAACCGGTTAAGTGAGTACCACCCTCAATGGTATTAATATTATTTACATAAGCATGTACATTTTCAGAAAATGAGTTATTGTACTGCATTGCTAACTCAACAGGTACATCATTTTTCTCAGTAGAAATATGAATTGCTCTCTCAATTAGGGTTTCACGTGTACCATCTAAATATTGAACAAATTCGCTTAACCCTAAATCAGAATGGAAATTATCTTTTCTGAATTCGCCCTCTTCATCTTTCTCTCTTTTATCAATTAATGTGAGATTAATACCTTTATTTAAGTAAGATAATTCGCGAAGTCGAGCTGCAAGAATCTCATAATTATAAACAACTAAGGTGAAAATTGATGCATCAGGCATAAAAGTAATAATGGTACCTGTTTTATCTGTTTTGCCAATTTCTTGTACATCGCCTTGGGGAATACCAATTTTGTATTCCTGAACCTGAATTGTTCCATTACGATGAATTTCGGCTCTTAAATCGCTAGATAGTGCATTAACACAAGATACACCAACACCATGTAGACCACCAGAAACTTTATAAGAATCTTTATTAAACTTACCTCCGGCATGTAGAACTGTCATTACCACCTCAAGAGCTGATTTTCCTTCTCCTTGATGAATTTCAGTAGGAATACCCCTACCGTCATCTGTAACAGTAATTGAATTATCTTCGTTTATTATAACATCAATAATATTACAATGACCTGCTAAGGCTTCATCAATTGAATTGTCTATTACCTCGTAAACCAAGTGGTGAAGTCCTTTAACACCAATGTCACCAATGTACATGGCAGGTCTTTTACGTACGGCTTCTAATCCCTCTAGTACCTGAATGCTATCAGCCGAATATTCATTCTGCTGATCTTTATTTTTTTCTACTTCGCTCATATAATAAATATTATTATAAGTATCTTATTTTCAGTATTTTAATGCGGAAATATCTATATTTCACTAAACATCCAAAGATAGTATTTTAGATTATTTTATTGGTGTATTTTATTGGTATTTTTAAACAAGAAATTAACAATTTCTACATACATAAATAGCTAAAATCAAACACCTTGCAATACGCTAATAATCAGACTGATATACGATATTTCCAAAATCAATATTTTTTTGAATTTTGCTGTATTAAACCATTGCTACCTTTTTGTTTTACGATATTAAAAAAAAATAAGTTAAAAAGAATAGGTTAAACCTAGCATAATATTAAACTGCTGGGTTGGATAATTATTCCATTTATAATATTTCATGGCTGCAATATTATTCAGCTTTACAAAAGCAGAAAGTTTTTTCGAATATCTATACTCCAATCCTATATTTAAATCGATTACTCCTTGTAATTCAACAGCCTTTTCTTGATTATTTATATCAAATTCACGTGCGTAACGCTTACCTATACTGAACAGATTTAAATCGGCTATTATTTTATCTTGAATTATATATTTTGCATTAAAACTCAACTCATAATCTGGCATATGCCATGCATATTTCTCTTTATCGAGGCTATAACTATAATAGTTCCCTTTAACAGATAAAAATAGTTTACTAGAGCTCTTATACGATATTTCACCTAGGAAACGAACCCTAGTCATATCATCATAAACCACATCAAATTTATTCTGCAAATCTATGGTAGTATCGTTCACATAAAAATAATGATCGGTATAACCGGCAAAATCAACTTTCATATTAAAGGCTATTTTCGAGCTAATATTACCTCTGAACCCAACAGTAATATTATATTTATTATTAGTTGGCTTAACGGTTAAGTCGTTCTTAATAAAGTGATTTTCATTGTAAAGTGATGCAAATGTATTTACCTTTAAATTACCAGAATACTCTATGTAAGGAATCAAGAAAAAGTCGATTATATTATAATGCAAACTTACTCTAGGATATAAATTATAGGTAGAACTATCGGTTTTAAAGAAGGTGTTAACACCAACAAGAACACGCCATTTTTTACCAAAAGCGCCAACCCATGGACTAAAGTTAACTAAACCATAGTTTACTGTATCTTGAAATCCATCGTTACTAATCGCCCTTACAGATGCATCAACACCAATAAATTCTTTTTCAAAAAAGTAATCTATGTTAGTCCCTACCAATAATTCATTTTCACCATAATTATCAATGGTATTACTAGTTCTCCAATCTAAATTTATATTATAGTTAATATGCGCAGAATCTATATGGTTTGAAGCATAATTAGCACCAATTTTAAAACTATTTAAGGTTTGCTTTTCAATATCTTCTTTTAATAAGGGTGCTTCAATTATACTACTAATAACATCAGGATTGTATCCATAAAAGTAACTAGAGGTATTAGTATACCGTGCATTAACCTCTATAACTGTAGAATTTTCAAAAAATCGCTTAGCATTTGCCCCCGTAGAAAAGTTGCTTAAGCCAGCATATACTTTTTCGCCAACATCGTTTTTCACTTTTCCGTTTAATGAGCTATAATGAACCATGGAATTCCACTGCCATAATTTAGAACGTTTGCTACCAACTGATACTTCAGCTAAAGGCGATAAATATGAGCCAAAACCTACTTTTGCATATCCATAATATAGTTTTGACAATGGTTCGTTAATTAACCTTGCTGGTTTAATTGGTTTAGGTAAAAATGATGTTTCATATTTCACCGGAGTTATATCATAAGAAAAAGATGGAACTATTTTTAAGGTATCGTTAATTTTAGGCAATTCACCAATCTTAAATGCATCAGAAATTACAGGCTCGTAGGGTTTAACTACTTTAACCTCTTGTTTTGCACCAACCTGAGCATATCCTTGGTATAAAAACCCGATAAGAAAAATTATATATATTATTAAACGCTTCATTAGTCTATTTTTTTATTTATTCAGTTTTTTCAGAATCATCAAGTTTATATTCAACTGGCATACCGTCATTTTCTTTTGCTTGTTGTTCTCGCTTAAACTTTCTATTTTCTTCTGTTACAATTTGGTCGTACTTAACTTCTGCTTCTTTAATTATGCCATCATCAAGAATTTCATAATTATCGAATATACTTTTCAAATAAGCCTTAGCTTGAAAACCATCGCCTTTTAAAACATAAATATCTGATAGTATAATAAATGTTTTTGCTAACCAATATTGATGTGGTGTTCCTGTTTCAATAAAATCTAGTATTTCTTTTTCGGTCTCATCTGGTTTGTCTTGTTTCATTAATAGCTGGCATACTTTATACTTAGACTCTGCTCCTTCAATATTTTTAATATCTTGTGCCAATAAACGATATTGAATTACCGATAAATCAAGTATATTGGTAGCCTCATAGGATTTTGCCATTACGAGTCGAACCGCTCTTATATCTTCTTCTTGAACTTTTTCAGTAATTAAAACTCGTTGAGCAGCTTCAATAGCTTTAGTATAGTTACTATCTTTAAAAGCTGATTGCATTTGACCATTTCGAGCTATTAATAAGTTGCTTTTAATTTCTGCCTGATTTTCTAACTGCTTATATAACTTGTATGCTTTTGTATAGTCGGCTTGTTTAAATTCTAACTCAGCTGCATTTAAAAGTGATTGTTCCGTGAAAATATTTTTAGCTTTCTCAACAACATAAGTAAAATCGTTTAACGCTGAATCTTCTTTATTTGTTCTTAAATAAGCATCACCCCTATAATAATGTGCATTGGTTGCAAATTTACCATTCTTAAAGTTAGCTAAATAGTTCGAAAGCATTTGGCTAGCTAATGCCCAATTGGCACTCATATAAACCCTTTCGGCAGATAAATATGTTAACGAATCTTTTTCAGTATTACTAACACTTCCAGCACCACCAATCTCTTTGGCATAAGTAAAATACTCATCTACTCTATTTAAATCAACATAAATATTTTTCATTCCTAGTAGCGCATCATTGGCTTCCGATGTGCCACTATAATCATCTACTACTTGTTTATAGGCTGTTAAAGCTTTTTCGTTATTATTACCTGAATAATATAATAAACCTAATTGCAATAAAGCTTTTGAAACATATGAACTATTAGGAAATTCAACTACCAATTTATCGAAATCGTTTATGGCATAATTTATTGAATCAATTGCAACAAAGCTTCTACCACGTTCAAATATGGCATCGGCAGCATAAGTTGATTCTGGGTTTTTATCTAACAATTGTGTAAGTGAAATAATTTTTTCGTTGTATTGCTTTAACAATCCAAATGAAAACCCTTTTTGAAAAAGGGCATAATCCACATCAAAAGTATCTAGTTCCACTGCATTGCCGTAATATTCCAATGCCTCTACATATTTGCTGTTTACAAAATAACAATCGCCAATACGAATAAATGCATCCACTCTTTTTATTTTTTCCACCTCATTTCCTTTATCTATATACTTACGAAACCATGAAATAGCTTGAGTATACTGTTTTTGTTTAAAATTAGTATAACCCAAATTATAGTAAGTTTTGTTGTATTCCTCTAATAGATAAGCACCCGGCGAATGCAAAAAGCTATTATAGTTATTAGTAGCATTCTCATAGTCATCAATTCTGTACAATGCTTCAGCTTTCCAATAAAGCGTTAAAGAATGCATTTGTTTATTCATTGCTTTTTCGTTGAGCGAAAATTCAAATGCCGCAAGAGCAGCCTCAAATTGCAAGTTGTTAAATAGCTCTAAGCCCCTATAGAATGCAACTTTCTGATAAGCTGCCATCATTTCAGGCGATTTAACTTGAATTTTATTTAGCGATGCTAAGGCTTCTCTGTAGTTTTTTGAAGTTAAATATACCTTTGCCAAATAGCCATAAGCTTCGTCGCGATGAATGGAATTTGGATAAGAGGTAAGGTAATTATAAAAGGCAGTAATCGTTTCATTAAATGGCGAATAAGATAATTCGTAGGATAACTTTGCATAATTCAACATGGCAGCTTCTTTAATTTCACCATCAAAATTGAGTCTTGATGCTTCGCTAAAAGCCATTCGTGCTTGGTCTTTTTGTCCTAATTTTAAATAACTATCGGCTATATGGAAGAAAGCATTTTGTGTTAACTCGTCTTCAACATTAGTTATATTCGACAATGTATTTACTGAATTATCGTAATCTCCTGTCAGGTAATAAACATAGCCTAGCTGATAAATATCCTCACGCGTATAAATATCCGATTTCTCTTTATACTTTTCCAAGTATGGCAATGCCTCAACATAATTCTCACCTTTATATAAAGCCTCACCTACTAAACGTGATATTTCGGCTTCGCGCTTTGATTTTGTAGCGTTCAGCAACTCTGGTCCAGTTTCTAATACTTTATCTGATTTACCTTGTAGGTAGTATATTTGAATGATATAGTATGGTACTATAGGTGAAAATGTAGGGTCTTCGCACAGTTGGTTAAAACCTTTTAAAGCAGTTTCGTAATTACCTTCAGTATACATTAAGTGTGAATAATAATACTGTGCCGGACTTTTATACTTAGTTTCTTTATTTAAAACTTCGTAAAACATTTTCGAAGCTTTTTCTAACTTTTTCTCTTTAAAATATGCATAACCAAATTTAAAATAGAATTCATTTAGTTGCTCTTTACTCAAATTCTGTTTCCAAACTTTGTTAAAATAGAAAATGGTTTGCTTATACTCCTTATTCCGATATTGATGCTTTCCCATTTCAAAATAAGCTACACGAGTTAATGGACTTTCTGGATAATCGGCAATAAAATTAGCGATTCGGTACTCAGCATCATTATTAAACAATTCAATGGAACAGAGTGCCGAAAAGTACTCGGCATCGGCCTTAACATCGGTATGCTCGCTTCCATAATAATCAATTACTTTCTCAAAATAATCTTGAGCAAGTGCGTATTTTTCTTTATCAAACAGTTCAATTCCCATTTTATAGTTATAATCTTCATCGATATATAACATTGAATTTTGAGCTTTTGAATGAAAAAACAAAAACAACATCAGTGCTAATGCGCTATATTTAAACATATTGTGTGTAATTTCTAAAAAATAAAACTAGGTAAAGATAAAAAAGATAATGTTTTGCAATACCGAGTTATACATGATTTAATTAACAATTAATTGTTAATAGTTAAACAGAAAAGAAATGGCTTTATTGTTTTAATTAGATATTGAGTTAGAATACTTTTCAATAATTGGTTTAAAGTCTAGCTATGAGGGAATGTAAAAATGAAAAACATCTACTGGAAACAGAATTGTTTTTTAAATAACTATACTATTCTAAAAATAATTTAATTGCTCCCCAATAAGTATTTGAATCAAGATCTTGCAAATTGTTATGACCTCCGTTTTTAATTGTAACAATTTCTTTTTCGCCATTATACGATTCATATAATTCTTTGCCCATATTATAAGGTACTACATTGTCTTTAGTACCATGTATTATAAGAATTGGCGATTGTAAATTATTAATTTTCTCTAAAGAATTATATGAATTACCTGCAATAATTTTAATAAAACCTAAGCCCATTGCTTTTGCCATTCCTTTTCCGGACGTTAAAGGAGTAACCAAAATTACCCCTTTAAAATTTCTGTTTTGAGAATTATGAACTGCTACTGTAGTGCCAAGTGATCTTCCAAAAATTACAATTTCATTTTCGCTATACCCTAAAAATTCTTTAGCATATTTAATTGCAGCTTCACCATCTTGGTAAATTCCTTTTTCGGATGGTTTACCTGTGCTTTTTGCATAGCCCCTATAGCTTACTAACAATACATTATTATTCATAGAGTATATAGCCTCAGCATTATCAATACGATGGTAAAGGTTACCAGCATTGCCATGAAAATAAATTACGAGTGTCCTTTTTTCTTTATCAGCATGATTGAACAAAAAGGTTTGAATAGTTTCGCCATCACATGTTTGTAAGTATATTTCTGCTACATATTCAGATATATTTTGGGCTGGAATCTCACTAGTTTTATCTGGATAAAATGTCATTTTATTCCTTAATACACAACTTGTCATTGAAACTAATGATAATAAACAAAAAGGTTTTATCCAACTCATATTAAATTTGTTAATTTCAATACAAATTAACAATAAAAGTTAGATTAACTAGCTTAAACAATATAATTACAATCATACCGTTTTTAATCTTCATATAAAAAACAATTACTTATATTTGTCGCTAATTAACCATAAAATTTATTACTTAAAACTTCTTAGTACTAAGTCTTTTAGTCTAAGCAATTAAACTCTTAGTTTATGCAAAAAAAAAACATCATCCTTTTATTAACGTTCTTGCTTGTTTTCTCGCTCCATATTTTTTCGCAACAAAAAACGACTTTGAGCGGAAGAATATTAGATACTGAAACAGGTGAAGATTTAATTGGGGCTACCATAGCTGATGTTATAAACAATATAGGTACAGCTACAAACACCTATGGTTTTTATTCCTTATCGCTGGTAAAAGGAAAACACACCATTGCTTTTTCATACATTGGTTACGAAACTATTACTAAAGAAGTAGATTTTAATAGTAACCAAAAGCTAAATATTCGACTTTCACCTTCAAAAAGAGCTATTAAAGAGGTAGTGATAAGTGCTGAACGTAAAGACAAAAACATTACTGCAACCCAAATGAGTGTTGAAAAGCTTGAAATGAAACAGCTTGATAAAATTCCTGTTTTAATGGGAGAAAAAGATATTTTAAAAACCATACAGCTTCTACCAGGTATTAGCACTGTTTCTGAAGGCGGAAATGGTTTTAGTGTACGTGGTGGCACTATTGACCAGAATTTAATTTTACTTGACGAAGCTCCTGTTTATAGCCCCTCACATTTATTAGGATTCTTTTCGGTATTTAATGCCGATGCTATAAAAAACTTGTCGGTTTACAAAGGTGGTATTCCTGCCAATTACGGAGGTAGAGCATCTTCGGTTGTTGATATTACTATGAAAGATGGAAATAATCAAAAGCTTTCGGCATCGGGTGGTATAGGCTTATTGTCATCGAGATTAACAATAGAAGCCCCTATTATAAAAGATAAAATGTCGTTTATAATTTCAGGACGACGAAGCTATGCTGATATACTATTTAAAGCTTCAGGTTATTCTGAAGAGGATTTCGTATTATATTTTTATGATCTTAATGCTAAAATTAATTACAAAATAAACGATAACAACAAAATATTTGTATCAGGTTATTTTGGTAAAGACGATTTTGGTTTCGATGACATTTTTGGAATGAGTTGGGGCAATGCAACTGGAACAATTCGTTGGAACCATTTATTTAATAGTAGATTATTCTCAAACACTTCAGTTTTATACAGTAATTACGATTATGGTTTTGATTTTAATGGAGAGATGTCTATGGAGTTAGGCATTGAAGACATTAGCCTTAAACAAGACTATACATTTTTCATGAACCCCCAAAATACTATTAAATACGGATTTAGTGTTATCCATCATAAATTTAATCCTGGAGAGTTGATATTAGAAAATGTTGATAATTCAGATATTTTGCTTGAAGAAAAAAAATCGTTAGAGAGTGGCTTATATTTATTAAACGAACATAAATTAACACAAAAATTTTCAGCGAATTATGGCTTAAGGTTATCAATGTTTAATCAATTAGGTAGAGGTTGGGCAAATACCTACAATAATAAAAATGAGGTTATTGATTCAATACATTATGGAAACAACGAAATAATGCAAAGCTATTATGGCTTAGAGCCTCGCATTTCACTAAATTACATTTTAAACGAAAAAAGTTCTTTTAAGGGATCATACAACTTAATGAATCAGTATCTACATTTACTCTCAAATAGTACTGCGGGTTCTCCAACAGATACTTGGATACCAAGTTCAACAAATTTAAAACCTCAGACAGTTAATCAATTTGCCTTAGGCTATTTTAGAAATTTCTTAGATAATAGCTATGAATTCTCTATAGAATCGTATTATAAGGATATGCAGAATATGACCGATTATAAGGATGGTACTGATATAATGTTGAACGAAAATATTGAATCATACATTCTGCAAGGGCATGGTCGTAGTTATGGAGCTGAATTTTATATTAAGAAAAAATACGGTAAATTAACTGGTTGGGTAAGCTACACATTAGGGCGTACCGAAATTCAAATTGATGGCATTAACGATTCCCAATGGTATCCAAACAAAATTGATAAAACACATGATGTATCAGTAGTTGGAAGTTATCAAATTACTAAACGACTCTCAGCATCAGCTGCATTTATTTACTATACCGGTAATGCTGTAACTTTTCCTAGTGGAAAATATGTTTATGATAATAAAATTATACCCTATTATACCGAAAGAAACGGCTACAGAATGCCTGCCTATCACAGACTTGATTTAAGCTTGCATTTTGCTGCTCGTGAAACCAATAAGTTTAAATCGAGTTGGGATTTTTCGCTCTATAATGTTTACAATAGACACAATGCATATATGATTTATTTTGAAGAAAGCGAAACTGTTGCTGGCAAAACTGAAGCGCAAAGACTAAGCCTATTTGGCATTGTACCATCATTTACTTGGAATTTCAAATTTTAATAAAAAAGCTATGAACACATTTAATTATATAGTCAAATTTATACTAATTACACTAATTGTAATTGGAGCTTATTCCTGTATTGAAACAATTGACATTGACTTAAACAGTTCTAATCCGGTTGTTACTACCGAAGGTCAAATTGAACTAGATTCTGTTGCCTGGATAAGTATTAATCACACTACTGATTTCTTTGATCCCGACATACCACCAGCTATTGATGATGCTATTGTTACACTATACAGTAGTAGTGGTGAGAATGAAATATTGCAAAATGTAGGTTCAGGATATTATTTGGGTAATACCATATTGGGAAAAATTGGAGACTCGTATTCAATAACAATTGAAAATAATGATTTCAATTATACCGCAAATTCAAAGCTTTTTGCCCCTTGCGAAATTATTGATGTAAAATTTGAGAAGAATAAATACCAATATGAAGAAGATATTGAAGAAATGGATACTGCTTATACAACAACTATTATATTTACTGACGACCCAGATACTGAAAACTTTTATTTAGTGAAGTATTGGGGATCAGAAGTGGATGCCGAAGAATATGAAGATTTAAACTATTACTATACTTTAGTTGAAGATAAATATTATGTAAAGGATGGTAAGATTGAACTAGACTCATGGTTTCAAGATTTTTATAGAAATACAAAGGTGAAAATTGCTGTATATTCTATTGATGAAGATACCTATACCTACCATTACCAATTAAATGATATAAATAGTGGTGGTGGATCTACACCTTATAATCCTCAATCAAATTTTGGTACAGATGCAATGGGGTATTTTGTAGCATGGTCTAATGATACTTGGGAAGGAATAACACCAATAGGGACAAAATAAAATATCCTTTTCTCAGTACTGAGAAAAGGATTTAACTATTACAAACAAACAATAATTAATCAAAAAAAAAAAGGAATGACATAAGCCAGCACAAAAAAAAACTCCACCAATCCAACTAAGCTGCTAACTTATGCCTTCCTCCCCACAAAATTAACCTATAGTAAACTTACACAACAATTAAATACTTTTGTACTAATTGCGTATATATAACATTGGGTATATATAAATGTTTAAAAAAAAGTTGTTTTTTTAGGAAATATTTTTTATTTAATTGCCTGATAAACATAATATTAAAGATATTCTTATATAGATATCATTTATTTTATTAATAAATTACGTTTGATTCGGTAATTTTCAAGCCAGCTTTTTTAAATGCTTTTAATATATTTAGCTCAGGTTCAATAGTGTTTTTTAAGCCCCAATAATTCTGTTCGTATATAAATTCAGAATCAGAAAAAATAGTATTTGTTTTTAGTAATAAGTTCTTGCCAAATTTCTTTTCAACATTACTGTTATTTATATTAGTTATTACCATTTCAATTAGGGTAGTATAATCGTTACTAAATAGCTTTCCTTTGCGTTTTACATTAATAAACAGCTCGCCTCGCACATGATTCAAATAATACTTACCATTTACCTTTTTATATCTTACAATATACTTTGAGCCTTTGGGTTTAGTTTTAATAGCTCTACTTTTTTTTACAATAAACATTCTATTGCTTTTTCGCAATTTCTCTTCAGAGTATCCAAATTCGGCACCAACCACAGCAAAATCATTTAGCGAAACATAAATAACACCTTCAGGCAATGCACCTTTAATGCAATGCTTTTGCTTAAACTCAACACAATATACTAAGGCGTTTTCCCAAATAAGTATATCGGCTAAAGCATAGTTATAAGATTCTTTTCCTTCATCTAATAAAAAACCAGGAAAATCGTCTATAATATCTAAGCCAAAACAAGATTCAACTCCTCCCCTAATTTTTATAGCTACCGTGTCAGAGTTCTTAATGTTAGAGAATTTCCTACTATGCATCACTTGAATCTTATCTGAAGCAAATACATGATTTAGTTTTGGTTTATAGCCTTGTAATATAGCCTCAGTATAAAGGGAATAATCTTTTTCTTTTACTACAGCTTCACGGTAAAATGCTTCGTAATTAAAGGGCTCTATTTGATAATTATCTGTTAAATTTTCACGAACCTTAAAAATGATATAAGAAGGATCAACGGAGCGAACAACTATTTCCTGAATAGAAACTACTCCTTGCAGTAATTCAATTTCTAACTCACCACTAATTTCCTTTATGGGAAATTTTTGTGTATAGTAACCTACATATGATATTAACAGAGTATCGTTTATCACATTATTTGGAATTTTAATTGAGAAGCGACCTAATTCGTTACAAATAGTACCCATATAAGTGCTTTGAATTGCAATAGAAGCAAATGGTAGAGGTATTTTGGTTTGAATATCAGTAATTGTTCCAGAAATAATTAAATTAACCTCGGTTTGCTTATTTGCCAGCAAAGAAGAAACTTGTTGTTCGCTAGAAATTATAACCTGATTAAGATACTCAGAATAAACTATTTGATCTTTTCCTATTATTGTATCTAGTACAGAGGAAAGTGGCGTATTTTTAAGATTCAACGATATTTTTTTTGAACCATCTATAATTTGGGAATTATAGGTAAAGTAACAAGAACATTGTTGAGCAATATTATCAAGCACATTATCCAATGAAACGGAATCAACTATAATAGAAATTTCTTTATTAAGATGCACCGTTTGGGCTTGAGTACCTTTTATAAAAAAAAATAAAAAACAGAATATAAGCAAGCTAAAAAACAATCTGCATTTTAAAATATTCAGTACTTTCAGCATTTTAATAATTTATAATTAAGGCATTACTAAAGTATAAATATTCTCTTCATGCACAACACTAATGTTTAGGGTTAAAGCAATACTTTCCAGTAATTCATTCAAGCTTAAACTATCAAAGGTAGTTGTTATGCTCATTGCGTTAATTTCAGATGATTGTATTTTAATATCGGAATGATAGCTTGCATTTATATCGCGAATAACAATTGGCAAAGGTGTTGTTTTAAAAACTAGTTTTTTATTTTTCCAACTTAAAAAGTTTATATTATCGTTTCCTATTTTATTTAATCCATTGGTATTTAATATACCCTTTTCACCTTTAGTAAGTATAATATTTTCTCCTGATTCTGCACAATCGCAAAACTGAACCTTTCCGGTTTTAACAGTCACTTCTAGTCCAATACTATTGCTTTCTTTCACATTAAACGAAGTGCCTAAAACCTTAACTTCGGCTCCATTAACATTAACAACAAATGGTTTACTTACATCTCTTTTAATTTCGAAAAAGCCTTCACCCTTTAAAGTAACCAACCTCCCAGTATTATTAAATTTTTTAGGATAGGTAATTGATGCATTTTTATTTAGATAAACAACTGAGCCATCGGGCAAATCAATAGTTTTAACCTGTTCTGCAAAATTTTCAATTGTATGGGTATGCTTTAAAAAATTGTTATTAAGAACAAAACCCAAGCTTAATAGCAAAACAACAGAAGCAGCAACCATAATTGCATGTCTAATTTTGAAAACTTTAGTTTCACCTTTTGTAATTAAGTTCTCTTTATCCAGTCTGTTGTATAAATCAGACCAAGCATTATCTGTATTAAATTCATCTATCTTCTTCATTTCCTCTAGTATATTCCATGTTTTCTCACACTGCTCAAATTCCACTTTATTATTTTGCTCTAACTCAGTTTCTATTTTCGAATTATCAATATCGTTGTCATGCAACTTCGCAGCCATTCTATCGAAATCAAAATCAGTATGTAATTTATCTGCATTCATTGTATTACTCCTTAATAATTCGCTAAACTTTGTCTAAATGCTTTCAATGCTTTCCCCATATTTGCTTCAACTGTTTTAACAGAAATCGACATTTTCGCTGCTATCTCTTTATATTTTAATCCTTGGTTTCTGCTTAAGAGAAAAATTTGCCTACAATTGTGAGGTAGTGCATTTAATGTCTTTAAATAAATTGAATAAAGTTCTCCAGTTTGCATTGCTTGTTCGGGTGTTTCTCCAAATTGCTCCTGAGTAGATATATAATCGGCGTATTTACTTTTAACTTTTTCATGCTCAAAATTATGTAACACCTTATTATAAACCGATTTGTACAAATAAGATTTTAATGAAATACTAATAGTAATAGTTTCTCGGTTTTTCCAGAGCTGATAAAATATCTCTTGAACTATTTCTTCAGCAATTTCCTTATTATTTATAAGCTTATTTGAGTATCCACAAAGTGGTGCATATAAAGAGCGAAATAAATCTTCAAATACTTTAATATTTCCATTTTTAATGGCTTTTATGGTATCCAACTCGGTACTTAGCATTACATTTTTAGTTATTTCAAAGATAGCATAATAAAAGTAAGCTGGCTGCACTATGCAACCAGCAACAATCAACAACTATCTACTTATTACCTTTTAAAAGCTTCTTCTTAATTTTGCGAATTGCAACTTCAATAGATTTTTCTGGTTCAATTATATTATACTCGCCCCAGAAATCGGTATCAGAAAAACCACTAATTGCCTCGCTCATAACAACATTCATCTTTAATATATTTGAAGCTTTAAATGGCTTATCTTCTGCCGGTTTCCAATCTGTTATAGCCATTTCTACCATAGTAGTATACGTTGTGCTAAGCAATTTCTTTTTCCAGTTTACTTTAAAAACTACTTCGCCTCTGGAGTAATTAAACTGCCATTTTCCATCCTGCTCTCTATAATTTACAATATAGTTTGCCGAGGTAGGATAAACATTAACTCCAAAGGGTTTCTTTTTAATAAACATTGCACTGGCTTCTGCCCTATTTTCGGTATTCAAATTGAATGAAATACTTGAAATAGCAAACTTATCAACATCAATGTAAATTTTACCAAAGAATAAGGGTTCTTTAACATGCGGTCTTTGCTTAAACTCAATTACATAGTTTAGCTTTCCATCAATACGGGTAATATTCACAATGCTATATTCATATAAATCAAGTACATCTTCATCTAAAATCATATATGGGTCTTTTACAATATCTAGTGAAAGAGTTGCGTGAGGACCTCCTTGTAGTTTAAACAATAGTGTATCTAACTTTTTTGAGTTCGTGCTTTTACGTCCTTTAAATAGCTTTATTTGATCTGTTTTATAGTTAGTATATGGTTGTTTATAAACCTGCACAACAGCTTCAGACAATCCAACAAACGATTTGCGTTTTTTAATGGTTTCTCTATAAAACCCAGTCATTAACACTGGGTTACTCATATAGTTTTCACCCCTTAGTCTCATTACTTTATCAATAATTAACCTAGGATTATTTGGGAAAACATTCACTTCAGATAATTGGACAGCTACCAATATCATTTTTAGTGTATTCTGTTTTCCTTCTTTTAATTCCTGAATACTTTGAGTTAAAGTTTCATATCCTATAAAGGATATTTTTAGAGTTGAATTTTCATTCTCTTTAGGAACTTTAATTGAAAATATTCCTGCAACATTAGTAACCGTAGCAATATTTGTTCCTTCAATTCCCACAGTTGCAAATACTAATGGACTAAGAGATTCTGAGTCGATAACTTTACCTTTATAAGTAGTATAGTTATTAAGATCTTGTACTTTATCTTTTTTTAAAGATGTTGAAGCAATACTAAGTATGCCTGTAAATAATATTATGGCAAAACTTAAAGCTAGTTTTCGGGTAGTTTGATGTGTCCTCATGGTTTCTATTTTTAAGTTAATATTTCTGTTTTCAATTCTATGACCAGCTAACTTAAAAATACCCTAGTGCGAAAGTGAATTATTTTTTATAAATTTTTTAGATACGTGGTTTACAGTAAATTACAAAAACAAAATAAACCATTATTTCTAATAAACCACTCTAAATCCTATATCATCAAAACTAATAGTAGTTCCATAAAATCCACGATTTGCCGACCTACAACCAGATGCGAAATAGCCCCATCCACCGCCACGTATTACACGGTGTGTTCCTGAATTGGGACCTTTTGGGTTATTTTGTGGACTTTCATTATAATAATTTTCACCATACCAGTCGTTACACCATTCCCAAACATTTCCGTGCATATCGTACAAACCCCAATTATTTGGCAAAAAACTCCCCACTGGAATTTCTTTTTTACGATACTCCCCTTTTGTACAATTTTTTAAAGGATAATTAGCATTATAATTAGCTTGAGAACTAATTAAACAGTCGCCAGTATTAAAATTACTTGTTGTTCCTGCTCTAGCCGAATATTCCCATTCAGCTTCGGTAGGTAATCTATATGTTTTCTTGGTGAGTGTATTTAGTTTTACTAAAAATAATTGCACTTGTTTCCAACTCACTTGTTCAACAGGCAATTTTTCTCCCTTGTTTTTACTAGGGTTATATCCCATTACTACCAACCATTGCTTCTGTGTAATTTCAAATTTACCAATATAAAAATCATCAACTAAAACTTTATGAATAACCTGCTCATCCTCTTTTATCTTACCTCCCATATTAAAAGTACCACCCTTAATAGCAACCATTTCAAGATTAATATCTTCAACTGACTCTACAAAGTCAGAAAAAATATTTTCGTTAATAGTATCATTATTTATAGAGTCTGTATTAATTATTAAATTATTAAAATTTTCCTGAGCTAATATATTCGCAACAGTTATTGAGAATAATAGAATTAATGTATATAGCAGTTTTAAATTCATTATATATTGAATAAGATAAATTATTATTATTTTAAAGAGTGCAGTCATTTAAAATATTCTATTATTAATATTTCAAGCAAAGTCAGCAATAAAGAAAAGAAATTTAATCAACTAATATACTATTAACACTGAAAGAAAGATACTCTTAGAAATGACCTTGATTTCGTAATTATTAAAATTAAATACATGCTAGTCATATAGAGATATTTTTTAACGGTACTCATTTAGTATTATAAATTACTATTAATATAATTGAGCTATTTGCTATAGCTAATTCGCTCAAGCGCCTGAGTAATTGCAAGTTTCACAAATCATTATTTCACTACATTTGTGATAAACAACCTGCCTGTTGCTAGCAATTCCTAGGTCGGTATTACACCTAACCTGATTAATTCATAAACTTTTTCAAAAAGTAACTAACTAATTGATTATCAAACTATAAGATTACATTTGTAAAAAATTAATTTTTGAAAAAGTTTTCAAGTGCATTTATTTCAATGCATCTGTTTTTCCGAATCAAGTTCGGAACAGGCTGTTGCGAAACCCTAGAAACTTTAGTTCACAGCCTGCCCCGATTCCTTTCGGGGAACATCTATAAAATAATAATT
>JAUXEM010000229.1 GCA_030620515.1 Salinivirgaceae bacterium | reverse complement strand
TTGTCACAAATCAAGTGAAACGAAGATTTGTTAGAACTTACAATTACTCAGTCGATTGAGCGAATTAGTAATAACTAATCGCTCAATTTGGGTAAAAAGCAATCACCAAAATTATCTAGCTTGCATTGAACTAAACCTCCCATTACTACATAGCCGTCAAGTTAAGAAATAACTATTATAGCTTAGTACTTTTTGGGTTGTTGTTGTATATCAATTTAATTTCACGGGGCGTTATCCCGCTAATTATTTCAGCTTTGCATACTCATTTACAAGCTAATTTAACTTCATAAGGCAGCATTAATATGAAATTACATTTTTGCATTCGTTAAACGGCTAGCATTTAATAGCTTAATAATGTGTATTTATGTTGTTTATGCCTATGTCCATCTTTGTCATAGGGTATTCTGAAATTATTAATTATCTTTGTAAGGAATTTAATTTTTAATAAAATCATAGAAATAATGAGAAGAATATTAATAACTGGAATTTTTACATTGTTAGTGTTTGTTGGGTTTAGTCAACTAGGCGATAAAACAGTACCTTCTGTTGATGTGAAAACTACCGACGGAAAAATAGTGAATACATCTACTTTTACAAACAATGGCAAACCATTGGTAATTAATTTTTGGGCAACGTGGTGTAAGCCTTGTGTGCGTGAGTTAAGTAACATTGCCGAAGTATATGACGAGTGGGTTGAAGAGACAGGTGTTAAAGTTATTGCTATTTCTATTGACGATGCTAGAAGTATGATACGTGTTGCACCATTTGTTAATGGTAAAGGTTGGGATTATGAAATTTATTGTGACCCAAATAGTGATTTAAAACGTGCCATGAATGTACCTAATGTACCACATACTTTTTTAATTGATGGTAATGGTAAAATAGTTTGGCAACACACCTCTTACGCCGATGGCGATGAGGATGAATTATACGAGTTGATAAAAAAATTAACTAACGGACAAAGCATTAAATAATGAATGTTTTTATTAAAAGAGGATTATTGTTTGCTGTTATGCTTATAATAGCAGGAACAATTAATGCTCAGAAAAAATTTAACGCAGGATCAGTTTCGGGTAACTTTAAATTAGATGCCCAAACATATCAAGCTGATAGTTTAATTGGTGCTAATGAAGTACCTGAAAAAATACTTTCGAATTCGTATATGAATGTCATATATAACAACGGTAAGTTTACTGCTGGCGTTCGTTTTGAAGGATATTTAAATACCATGTTGGGTTACGATAAACCTTATGACGGCTTTGGCTTAGCATCAAGATACGCAACTTATAGTGGAGACGTTTTAGAGGTAACAGCGGGAAATTACTACGAGCAATTTGGTAATGGCTTGGTGTTTAGAACATACGAAGATCGTGATCTTGGTTACGACAATGCAATGGACGGTATGCGTGTAAAGTTAAAACCAGCTGATGGTGTGGTTTTAACAGGTATAATTGGAAACCAACGTATTTACTGGGAAAAAGGAGAGGGAATAGTTAGAGGTGTGGATGGAGACTTTGCGTTAAATAATTTATTTGAAGGCTTTGCAAGCTCTAACCACCGAATTACTATTGGTGGTAGTTTTGTAAGCAAATTTCAAAAAGATGAAAGCCCATTATTAATACTGCCTGAAAATGTTGCAACTGGTGGTGCTAGAATTAATTACTCAATAGGTAAGGTTAGTTTGGCTGGTGAATATGCCTATAAATCGCAAGACCCTAGTAGTGATAATAATTTTATTTATAAACCGGGTAGTGCTCTTTTGTTGAATGGTAATTATTCTCAAAAAGGATTAGGGGTAATGTTGCAATACAAATGGGTTGATAATATGAGTTCTAGATCAGAAAGAGATGCTCAAATCAACAACCTGCTAATGAATTCATTACCAGCTATATCAAAAAATCACACCTATGCTTTTGCAGCTATGTATCCTTATGCAACTCAAATTATGGGCGAAGCAGGTATGCAAGCAGAATTATTCTACAAATTGAAAAAAGGAACATTTTTGGGTGGAAAATACGGCACTATGTTAGCTTTGAATTTTGCTAGGGTGGTCGATATTAAAAGAGATTCAATTGATGCAACAACAGGAATTGGAAAGCCTGCAACTGATGGCTATAAAACTAGCTTGTTTTCAATGACCGACTCTCTATTTCATCAAGATATAAATATTGAAATAACCAAGAAGTTTAATAAAAAGCTAAAGGGTATTTTTACTTATCAATATCTTACTTACAACCAATTAGCTCTTGAGGGACATGGTTTTGAGTATGATGGAATAGTAAATGCACATACGGTTATAGCCGATGTTACTTGGAAAATTAAATCAAAGCACTCGTTAAGGATTGAAGGGCAGGCTTTATTTACTGGCAATTTTAATCATATGACAGCAACTGGTGAAAAAATTGATATTAAGCAAGATTATGGAAACTGGGCCATGTTAATTTTAGAATATTCGGTTTCGCCACATTGGTTTTTTGCTTTATCGGATCAGTTTAATTACGTGAGTGCCGATGATGAATTAGCAAAAAATACTGCACTAATAAACCATGCAAGTGACTTACACCGATCGCATTTCTTTTCAGTAGCTATGGGGTATAGTAAAGGTGCAAGCAGAATACAAATGAGTTATGGTAAACAACGCGAAGGTATATTGTGTGTTGGTGGTGTTTGTAGAGCCGTGCCAGCAGCTTATGGCTTTAATATTTCAATAAGTACAACATTTTAGAAGGAGGAGAGATAATGAAAACTAATAAAATTATATTTTTTGTATTAGCGATTGTAGCATTTGGCTTTTTAGCTTGCGACACCATTGAGGGAGATTATTTAGAAGATTTTGGACCCATTGAAGAAGAAAGTGATACTGTTAAGTCTGTACTTTTATTTGAACATACTGGACATAAGTGTATAGGCTGCCCCTTTGGTCATGATGTTATTGATGAATTATCTAAGCGCTTTCCATATTCTTTTAACCCAATTGGGATACATGCAGGTTTTTTTGCTAAAACTTCTGAACCGGAGTTTACATTGGATTTTGTAGTTGATGAAGGAACAGAATTATATACGGACCAAGGTATATCGTTTCAACCATCAGGCTCAGTAAATAGCCTTAATAAAAATGATGTGAAAGGGAAAGATTCATGGGCCGGTGATGTTGTAAAAGCTTTACAGAAAGAATCGGAAGTTGTTTTAACTGTTGAAGAATCAATATCATTAACAGAACTAAGCATAACTATAAATGGACGTTTTGATGCCGATATTACAGGAGAAATATTCTTATGTGTGTACATTGTTGAAGATAGTATTATTGCGCCTCAAACAAAAGAAAATGTTGGTACTATTAACGATTATGTACATAAACATGTATTGCGAGGTTCAATGAAAAATGGAACATATGGTGAATTAATTTCTACTAACCCTACTGCAGATAGTGAATTTGAAAAAAGCTACAAAGTTTCTGTTGAAGGTTTGTATTTGCAAAATAACGATAAATTACACATGGTGCCATTTGTATATAATAAAGACAATTATAATCTTTTGCCAACAACAATTATTAAAAAAAAGCATTAAATATTATTAATAAATTTGCTTTTCAAGTAACTTATGTATGGATATTACGTAAGTGCCTAAAGAGTAAAAATAAAAATTTATAAAATGAAAAAAATAGTACTATTAATTGCAGCTGTATCATTTGTTATGGTAGCTATGGCGCAAGATATTAAATGGACAGATAAAAATGATGTTCAAATGAAAGATACCGTGTTTATTGCGCACAGTATTAACGATCATGATTTGCACGATCATTTTATTTTAGATGGTTATGTAATTAACTCATCGGCATCAAACAAGGCTGTTGTATTAAAAAGAACAACAAAAACTGCTGAATATACGGTTGGGCATAATGATGCTATTTGTTGGGGAAGTATTTGTTTAAATCCATTTGATCATGAAAGATTAGAATGGCAATCTGAAAATACCATGTATCAAGATATTAATGCTGGTAAAAAATTCGATTTGTATCCTAATCCAGGTGGTGAGCAAATTAAATTTTATCATAATAATAAGCTTGGTAAAACAACTATAAGCTATATTGTTTTTTATGCTGATACTGTTGATATCAATGAGGATCCTGATAACGACCCTAATTGGGCTGTTGATGAAAGCACAATGGTAGCACAAGATACCGTTGTTGTAGTTTGGGAATTAAATGATTTACCAGCTGCAATTAACGAAATTGCCATGTTTGCTAATGTGAATGTATTTCCTAATCCTTGTTCAGGTAATTTAAGCATTACAAATATTGAAGAAGCTCAACAATTGGTTTTAACTAATGTAATTGGGCAAACAGTATATTCTACAAAAAATATTACCAGCAATATGAAAATAAACATGTCGGATTTTAACGACGGTTTTTACTTTTTAACTGTTGTAGGTAAGAATAATGAAGTAGCTACACAGCGCATTATTAAAAGATAATAATTTACTATAAATAGATATAAAAAAGCGTCCTAAGGGGCGCTTTTTTTATTTAAAGCAACTAATGTGTAAGTCAAGTTGTAACTTTGTTATAAATGTTGTTTAAGCCCATATATGCTATTGTTTTGAGTATTATATGTTATATACAAAGCCGCAAGGTAAGGCTATTTATACTACACCTGCCTACCATTTAAGGTATAGTCGTCAGGCTAACAAAATATTTACGCCCTTACAGGGTTGTTATTAAAACTCTTAAATTACCATGTGCGCTGCACAGGGCTATTGTTTTAAGGCTTTCAGGGTTTTACGTGAGTATAATCCAATCAAACTGAAGGTCTGAAAGCTAATAGTCCAGTGCATCGCACTGGGTTAAAAAACAAAAGACAAAAGTGGCGCAAGTAAAAAATAATTTGAGATCCGATAGGTCTTTTGCGCCACAAATGTCTAATTATTTGAACATTGCCTACTAACTTAATGACATTGGACGGCAGTCAGGGCTATAAGCAAACAGTCAATGGCAATAGTCTTTGGTAAATTTATTATGAGTAACACAAATCCTGTAAGGCATATGCATCACTCTAAGTCGTTAGTAGCAGGAATGTAATTAGATACGGCATTTATGCCGCAGTTTGAAAAGCAGATGATTATTGGCTTTAGCCAAAATATTGATAGCCAATTTTAGACCAAAACTTTTTTTTCACTAAATACACCGAGCTAAAACTCTGAACTAGCTGTATATCAACATATTATCTTTTAAGTTGATGCATGTGCCTGTAAGGGCTAAAGTTATAATATATATATCATAACTTGACGGCTATGGTATCTAGTAGTGCGTCCATAAATTAACATCACATATTTGTCCATCTTTTTTCTTTATGCTGCGTTAAAAT
>JAUXEM010000041.1 GCA_030620515.1 Salinivirgaceae bacterium | reverse complement strand
TTTCTAAACTACTATAATACTAAGCATCTAAGGGTTAATTTAAAAATAGTGCAACATATTGCAGGTACTACTGCGAATTTAGTGGAAAAGCTTACAAATAATACAATTTTGTAGTTTCAGTCAGCAGTTAATAGTTGATAATGTAGTAGGCTGAGAACTGTTTACTCAGATAGTTGGCAAAAAACTAATTATTAAAATTACCCATTAAATTGTGAAACCATATTGCACTAACAAACCTCAAGCAATAATAATTATAATCTACCTTTACTGTATACTTTCGTCTTGAATCTCTTGTCGATATACTTGTGAAATTCCTTTCACTTTACCCAAATTCATTATAAGATTATTAAGGTCATTAACGTTATGCACATATACATCAATTACACCTTCAAAAATACCATCGTGACTTTCAACATTAATTGCTCGCATATTCACATTAAGTTCTTTTGAAATTACAGTGGTAACATCATTAACTATACCAACAGCATCAATGCCTTTTAGCTTAATTCTGCCTAAAAATGCCAATATTTTATGTATTGTCCACTCCACTTTTACAACCTTGTCGCTTTCGCTTGAATTTAGCTTAATTGCATTTAAACAAGATGAACTATGAATCACAAATTCATCGTCTGATTTCCGATAGCCAATAACATCATCTCCTGGTATTGGATTGCAACATCGAGCAATTTTATAATTATCGGTACTATCATCAACAACTAATAGCTTGGTTTTATCAAATTTTTTAGATGCACTCTTTGTTTTTTTTGATTCAATACTCCAGAATTTTATCCACTTACTTTTGGAACGTTTATCTAAAATTTTTTTAAATTCTTCTTTGTTAAATTTATCTTCTCCTATTTTATAGTAAAGTTTCTCTTTATTTCTTGTTTTATAGTGGTTATAAAGCTTTCTGAAAATATTAGAATTTGGCTGCATTCCCAATTCAACTAATAAATATTCTAAATGAATTTTACCTTGTTCGGCTAATAATTTTCTATTGTCTCTAAACCTATTTTTAAGTTTAGACTTTGCTTTTGCAGTAGTCACAAATTCCATCCAATTAGCCTCTGGTTCATGCTTTGGAGAAGTTAATATTTCAATTTGATCACCACTTTTAAGTTCCTGATTAAGCGAAACTAACTTATGATTTACATTTGCACCTATGGATTGGAATCCTATTTCGGAATGTATATAAAATGCAAAATCGAGAGCAGTAGCTTTAGCGGGCAACGTATATATATCGCCTTTGGGGGTAAATACCATTATTTCTGATGAGAACAAGTTCATTTTAAAATCATCAAGAAATTCAAAAGCATCGGATTTTGGGTCTTCGAGCATTTCTCGAATTTCTTTTATCCACCTATCGAGCTCACTTTCTTGTTGATTTATTCCTTTGTACTTCCAGTGTGCAGCATAACCACGCTCAGCTATTTCGTTCATTCTTTTAGAGCGCACCTGAACTTCGACCCATTTTCCGTTTGGACCCATAACGGTTGCATGAAGAGCTTCGTACCCGTTTGTTTTAGGCTGGCTAACCCAGTCGCGAATTCGATCCGGACGAGGTAAATACATATCAGTAATAATGGAATAAATATTCCAACACTGTGTCTTTTCAGGCATCTCTGGTTTAGGTTCAAAGATAATTCGTATAGCAAAAAGATCATATATTTCTTCAATCGTTACATTTTTAGAATCCATTTTATTCCAAACTGAATAAATAGATTTTGGTCGTCCTGAAATTTCAAACTCAAAACCTTCGGCATTTAGTCTTTTTGTTATTGGCAAAGCAAAACGATTAATGTAAGTTAGTCTCTTTTTCTCACTTTCCTTAATTTTATCCGATATAGCAATATAGTCGTTAGGATGCAGGTATTTCAAACACAAATCTTCCAATTCAACCTTTATGGCATATAAACCAAGCCTATGGGCTAAGGGAGCATAAATAAACAATGTTTCTCCTGCTATTTTAAGTTGCTTATTTGGTGGCATTGAATCTAAGGTGCGCATATTATGCAATCTATCGGCTAATTTTATGAATATTACCCGTAAATCTTCAGACATAGTCATAAGAACTTTCCTAAAATTTTCAGCTTGCATAGTAGTTTTATTTACCAGCACACCAGAAATTTTTGTCAATCCATCTACTATAGATGCTATTTTTTCTCCAAACTGAAGGTTTATGTCTTCTACAGTTATATCTGTATCTTCAACAACATCGTGAAGCAGTGCTGCTACAATTGATTTTGTTCCAAGTCCTATTTCATGAGTTGCTGTACGAGCTACAGCTATTGGATGCAATATGTATGGCTCACCTGATTTACGTCGCATATTATTATGCGCTCTATTGGCTAGATTAAAAGCTTTTTCAATTAATTCATGTTGTTCTTTAGTAGATGATCGCTTAGAAACATCTAAAAGTTCCTGGAAATTATCTTCTATTAGTTGTTTATCTTCTTTAGAGAATGCTGCCATATAATTAAAATCGTTTAACTTTAAATTAACATATTTCCTTAGATCCGCAAGTTAGGGCTTAAATTATTGCAAATCAATACCTTGAGTGAATAATGAAATTTGAGTCAAGCCCTGACTTTCACAACATTATTATTTTTTGTGCGGCTATTAGATATATCATTAATTCAAAGTTAAATATTTTAATCTCATTAAAATGTTTTAAACAGAAACTTTTATGGATAAATTAGGTTTATGGTACCCGATTTTTCAAAGGACTGACCTCGGCTAGTAGAAAACTTCAAATAGTAAAGATAAGCTCCTTCTGAAACACTTTTGCTTCCTGCTTTTCCGTCCCAACGCATCTCATAACTTTTTGTTTCGAACACTTTTCCACCATACCTGTCGTAAACTATAAATAAATATTCGCTTATATCGGCATGTTCAATTGTTGGTCCAATAGTCTCATTTAGCCCATCACCATTAGGAGTGAAAGCTGTGGCCATATTCACTTCGGGAGTTAATGTAAAGCAAATAGTATTGGATTCTCCATAATAGTTATTTGAATTATGAGCACTAACTTTAAAGCAGAAATATTCTGCTGAACCCTCACTATCACTTAACTCTATTAAATTGATTTGAGCACCTTGTTTATCTATAGTTTCCTCTAATTTTTGAAACCCTCTTCCATCAACATCTAGCCAAACGGTGTAATTATCCCCATATTCCTCAAAACAATAATTCCACGTAAAAGATGCAATATTATTACTAACAAAGCCTTGCAATATCAATTGTTTAACGGTATTAGTTGTTGCTAAAGAATCGTCACAAACACCAATAGCATCAATACGATAATATCCGGGGTTTGTATTATCAACTCCATTATGCGTGTATTTGTAGCGCTCTGCCCCTGTGCTTTCAACAAAAACTAGGTGCTTAAATGGTTCCTCGGGTATGTTCTTAGTATGAATATCGTACTTTAGAATCTCTATTGTATTATCTACGTTATATTTTAACTCTACGCTTGTTCCATCGTAAAGTACTGTATCAATATATAATAATTCTAGATTAATCGGATTTTCGGGTTCAGTATTCATCTCAGCAATATTAGAAAGAGACTCCACTCCACTATTGCTTATTGCTACAACATATACTTTATAAGTAGAATTTGGGATAACGTTTTTAATAATACTTACCGTATCGTTGTCGCCATATTTTGTTTCTAATAACACATAAGGTTTGTTATTCCTTTTAAGCCAAACGTTATATATTTTTACTCCATTTTTCCAACCTATATAATTGTTCCATATGACTTCAAGCGTACTGTCGCAAGTATTGAAACTACTTGAATCTACAAAAATAGTATAATGTGGCTTAGCCCATCTCAATGAAGTATCACTTGAAATATACTTATTTGCCATTACAAATCCTACGGAACTCTCATCAGCTTCTGCTTCAGTAGCTTGGTAAGATAATTTACTTACATCATTTTCGATATGAATTTTAAATAAACTCCCATCCTCCCTAATTTCATAAATCATATATGAATTTAGATCAGAGTGATCTATTTTTTCCCAAGTAATAGTAACTCGCCCATCGTTTGGGAAAGTATCCACTGTTACTGATTCAATTCCCGGCACAGGAAACACCTGTGCACTTGAATTTAAGCATGTAATTAAATACAAAAGTAATACAAATATGTAATTATAGTTTTTCAATGTTTAAATAACGCCTTTTCTGTTAAAATATTACTTCTTAATACTTTCCAGCTACAACTGTAATCATTTCTTCGCTTACAAAATATTTATTTGCTAGGTTTTTAAGTTCTTGGGCTGTTATTCCCAATATTTTATCTTTCAATTTTTCAAAATACGAAAAGCCATATCCAAACTGAACAAGCCCTTTGTAGACTTCCGAAGTAGATAAAGTTCCATCTAAAGATTGTAACATTTCCCCCATCATGAAATTTTTCACTAAAGCTAATTCCTCTTCACTTATGGTTTCGTTTTGCAACTTTTCTATTTCTCTTTCTATTTCAACAACTGCATCTTTGGCATTTTCAGCCTTAACATCGGCAGCTACAGCTATATATCCTGTTTGTTGTAAAGATACTAGCATTGCATGTATGCCATAAGTATAACCTTTCTCTTCGCGAATATTCTTCATTAAACGTGAACCAAAATAACCACCAAAAATAGTAACTAGTATTTCTAAACCTAAAAAATCAGAATGGCTTTTAGTAACTGTTTTAAATCCCATACGAATACTTGATTGTACCGCATCGCTTTTCTTTATTACAATTAGCTTTTTCTTATTTTTGCTGTTTGCTATCTTATTACTTGTAATTGCTTTAGCAAAAGGCATTTTTCCAAAATTAATATCGATGGTTTTTAAAACAGCTTCATTAATTTTACCAGAAAGCACCAATTCAAAATTTGCAGCATTATAGTGCTCTTTATAAAAGCTGAGTAAAATATTACTATCAATCTGACTATAATGTTCTTCTTTGCTTTTTAACCCATAAGGATGATTCTCACCAAACAATTGCTCAAAGAAAGCTTCACGTGCCAAAAAGGAGGTTTTCTCACTTTCAATAAAGAAATTATTTTTACGTCTTTCTAACAATATAGATAGTTCCTTTTGAGGCATTGTACTTTGTGTAAGAGCATCAATATATACCGGTAAAGTATTATCTAAATACTTATTTAGAGATAGCATACTAACAAAAGCATTATCTTTTTCGGCGGAGGGCATGAAATAAGCACCATAATAATCGAACACCTCGGCAATTTCGTGGGCGTTTTTATCTTTAGTTCCCTCGCCCAACATTATAGATGTAACAGGAGCCTCCAGTTTATGATTCGTATAAATTGCTCCAGCCTTTACCAATAAATCAATCTTCACAATATCTTGAGAGCCACCATTCATTATATGAATTGGCATACCATTACTCAATTTTATTTTTTGCACCTGTGGTATAACAATATTTGAAATTGTTTTATACTCAGGATGTATCTTTCTATCTAGTTTATCCATTATTAGCTATTTAATCTACATAAAACATGTACTCGTATTGCAATATGATTAACTTTTCAATCATTGCTTATGGGCTTCTCAATATTTATTTCAGCCATTGGCTGTTTCTTGTAGTATAATGTTGAGCAATTCGTTGGTTGAAATATTTTATTTGCAACCTCCTTAATCTGTTCAACTGTTACTTTCCTATACTGATCTGCCTCCAAATTTATCAAATTAGCATCGCCTAACAATTCATTGTAAGCTAAATTCATGGCTTTATTTAATACACTAACTTCTGAAAATATTAAGGTAGACTCCACTTTATTCTTTACTTTATTCAGCTCATATTTTTCAATGGTCTCATTCTTTATATATTCAAGCTCTATACTAATAGCTTTCTCCCCATCTTCAAAGGATATTCCATCGTTCAAATTTCCATTTATTAAAAACAAGCCTGCATCAATATCGCCCGATATGTATGCACTTATTGTAGAAAAAAGCTTTTGTTCTTTAACTAAACGCTGCATTAATCTGGCTGATTTTCCATTGGATAAAATATCTGAAATTAAATCAGTTGCATAATAATCCTGTTCCATTTTTGCACTCATATGGTAAGCCTGATAAATTGCATTTAAAGGGACTGGTCGTTCCACCTCGTCTTTCCTTGCCTCTATTTGTGGTGGTTCTTGTGGAATATTTCTTTTGGCTATATCTCTTTTGGGAATTGGACCAAACCATTTCTCAGCAAGGTTTTTAATATCATCAAGCTCAATATTTCCAGCAACCACAAGTATTGCGTTATTTGGGGCATAGTGTTTAAAGAAAAATTCTTTCACCTCCTGCAATGTTGTATTCTCTATATGCGAGATTTCTTTCCCAATTGTTGACCATCGGTATGGATGAACTTTATAAGCCATTGGTCTTAAAAACAAATTCCAATCGCCATAAGGCTGATTCAAATAACGTTGTTTAAATTCTTCTATAACTACTTTTTTCTGAATATCGAGTTTTTCTTGTGTTAAATCAAGTCCCAACATTCTATCACTTTCCAACCAAAATGCTGTTTCAATATTTTCTTTGGGTAGTGTTATATAGTAATTTGTTATATCGTTATTGGTAAAAGCGTTATTTTCACCTCCAGCCTTTTGTAAAGGAGTATCGTAACTTGGAATATTAACTGAACCTTCAAACATTAAATGTTCGAACAAATGAGCAAAACCAGTTCTATTTGGATTCTCATCGCGAGCTCCAACATCGTATAATAAATTAAAAGCTACAACAGGAGTTGTTTTATCCTTATGTACAAGAACTTTTAATCCATTATCTAAAATAAATTTATCAAATAATATCATTCAAAAAAGTCTAATGTTTATTCATTCAAAAGGTATAAAGGTAGGTAAATTACTTTTCTTTTATTATTCTTTATTTATATTGCGGCAATCGCTTTTAATAACTTTTAAACACGTTGAAAAGTCTTTCATACGTTTTTAATGTGTTTAGCAGGGTTGATGACCTGAAAAAATTTATCATCTTCAATTGAAATGACAATGTTTTACCGATATTTTTAAAAGCGTTATCCTAGTTTTAAATTGTGAATACACTAAAAGCTTGCATTACTCATTCGTGCAACAACAGAATTGTATTCGCTCACCATTTCATCAATAATTTCTTTTGCGCTACTAATTTTATCTATCATTGCAGAAACTTGCCCAATTTCTAGTTCTCCTTCTTGAGCATCGCCTAAAAACATACCTTTTTTAGCCCTGCCTTTTCCAAGTAGTTCTGCAAATTCGTCAGCAGAAGCACCTTTAATTTCGTAGTCTAATACCTTTTGGTAAAATTCGTTATTCAATAACCTAGTTGGTGCTAATTTCTTAAGCGACAATTTAGTATCGCCTTCTTTAGCTTTAACAATTAGTTGCTTGAACACATCATGACAAGACGACTCTTTAGCAGCTGCAAACCTACTACCAACTTGCACAGCATCGGCACCTAATGCAATAGCAGCAGCCATTGCTTTTCCTGAACCAATGCCCCCAGCCGCTATCAATGGAACATTAATCATTTTTCGTATGTGAGGAATTAAACACATTGTAGTAGTCTCTTCGCGTCCATTGTGACCACCTGCTTCAAACCCTTCGGCAACTATTGCATCTACACCTGCTTCAACACATTTTAATGCAAACTTTGTATTTGCAATTACATGTGCTACTTTAATTCCATTATCTTGAAGATGTTTTGTCCATATTTTTGGATTCCCTGCGCTTGTAAATACGATACAAACTTTTTCTTCAATAATAATTTGCATTATTCTATCAATTTCCGGATACAGCAGAGGCACATTAACTCCAAAGGGCTTAGAGGTAACTTTCTTTGTCTTTTGAATATGCTCTTGCAATACATCAGGATGCATTGACCCTGCTCCTAGTAGTCCTAATCCACCAGCGTTACTAACTGCAGAAGCTAATTCCCATCCACTACACCATACCATTCCACCTTGAATAATAGGATATTTAATATTAAATAATTCAGTTATTTTATTGCTCATTATACGCTTATTTCAAATTGAACTGCAAATTTCACATTTTATTCGTAATTTTTCATAAAAATAATAGAGTCGTTAATTATTAATATAAATTTGCAGCATTTTTAATACGTATCTAAAAGAATACCTACTATTTAATGAAAAATATTTTTGAAAAAATAATAATTTGGAGAGGGCAACATATTAAAGAACGCCAGTTTATTCTCTTATTAAGTTTTGTTGTTGGTATATTAAGTGGCCTAGCAGCAATTCTACTAAAAAACACCATTCACTACACTCACCATTTTTTGGAAAGTAAAATGGAAATTGGTGGTGGTAACTTCCTTTATTTAGCCTTACCCGGAATTGGAATAATAATTACTGTTGTGTGGGTAAGCTATTTTGTAAAAGATAAAATAGGGCATGGAGTAAGTCGAATTCTTTATGCAATATCACGAAAAAACGGAATAATAAAACTTCACAATACCTATTCAAGCATTATTGGTAGTACTTTCACCATTGGCTTTGGTGGCTCAGTAGGTGCTGAGGCACCAATTGTATTAACTGGGGCTTCTATAGGATCGAACCTTGCTCGCGCTATGCGTTTGAATTCAAAGCAAATAAATTTAATGATTGGTTGCGGTGCTGCCGGCGCTGTAGCAGGAATTTTCAAAGCCCCAATGGCTGGTTTAATTTTCACTCTTGAGGTACTGATGCTTGATTTAACCATGGCATCATTAATACCTTTGCTTATATCGGCAGTAACCTCAGCTGTTATGGCTTATTTTTTTATGGGGCATGGAGCAGCTCTGTTTTCGTTTGAACTAAAAGAGCATTTTGTAATTGGAAATATACCGTGGTATCTTGTTCTGGGTGCTATTGCTGGACTTTTAAGCTTGTATTTCACCCGTATTACTATGCTAGTTGAAAACCTGTTTGAGAAAATTAAGAAGAAGAAGGTAAAAGTCTTAACAGGAGGATTGGCATTAGGACTACTTATTTTTCTCTTCCCTCCACTTTTTGGAGAGGGCTATACTTCGCTCCAGTTAATTCTTTCTGGTAATGGCGATCAACTACTAGATCATTCTATATTTTACGATTATAAAGAACACTTCCTTGTACTTATAGGATTTATGATTCTTTTATTAGTATTTAAAGTATTTGCAACCTCGGCTACAAATGGTGCTGGTGGTGTTGGTGGTGTATTTGCTCCTTCGTTATTTATGGGTGGTATTCTAGGTTACCTAGTGGCCATAATACTTAATAAATTTAGTTTTATTCAAGTAAACGAAATTCACTTTGCCTTGGTAGGTATGGCTGCTTTCATGTCTGGGGTTATGCATGCTCCAATGACTTCAATATTCTTAATTGCTGAAATTACTGGTGGATATGGTCTTTTTATTCCATTAATAATTTCATCTACTATATCGTACATAACCATAATGTATTTTGAACCACATTCAATTTACACAAAACGATTAGCAAAACGAGGCGAACTTATTACGCACAACAAAGATCAGGCTGCATTAACATTAATGCGACTTGACCGTGAAGTTGAACGCGATTTGATAACTATTGACCCCGATAATACATTGCGTCAGTTAGTTCACGTTATTTCTCAATCTAAACGTAATATATTCCCAGTAGTAGATGAAAATAATGAACTGCTTGGTATTGTTCTTCTTGATAATATTAGAGACATAATGTTTAACAATGAAATTTATGATGAGACTTTTGTTCGTGATTTAATGACTGCTCCGCCCGATACCATTGAATATAATGAAAGCATGGATATTGTGATGAATAAATTTGAAGAAACCGGAGCCTGGAATTTACCTGTCATAAAAGAAGGTAAGTATGAGGGATTCCTTTCTAAATCAAAGATATACACTGCCTATAGAAAAATTTTAGTGTATTTTTCAGATGAATAATGATTTTTAAATAAATCTGCCCATATAGTCCGAGAGGTCTTAAAATATATCAATCTATAATACTAATAACATTTTTTCTGCTATTTTTGCAGTATTAATCGGGATGTAGCTCAGTCAGGTAGAGTACTGGTCTGGGGGACCAGGGGTCGTAAGTTCAAGTCTTATCATCCCGACATAGAAAGCTGAGATAAACAAATCTCAGCTTTCTTTATTTACTCATTACTTATCCACGAATCAAAAGTAAATTGATTAAGGGTAGATAAATTTTGTAGAGTTTATTCACAATAATAGTACCTTCATAGTTTAGCTATAGAAACATTCTACACTCAAAACGTTCAAAATTTTATCTTTATAAGTATTTATTATACATTTACATTACAAATTATTCAATTATAAATCATATTACAAAGATAAAATGAAGTATTTATACTTTCTAACCACACTATTTGGAATAACCCTATTATCACACGCTATTCAAGCCCAAAAACTTGTAAACAATATAAACAAAGAATCATCTGCCGAAACAACTCCCTATATAAGCTGCGATGGCAAAACTATTGTTTACGCATCAAATAAAAGCGGTGCTTGGGAAATATACCAGAGTAAATTAACTAGCTCGAATGAAATTGACGAGTGGTCAGAACCTGAGCTTATTATTTTTGAAGGCGGAAGTTTAGGGATTGGTATTGAACTACAAGATCCTGCATTAAGCCCAACTAGCGAGAAACTTTATTTCGCGGCCCAATTACCTGATTCAAAAGGAGGAAAAGACATTTATGTATCGACCTTAAAAAATGGGAAATGGCAAAAGCCAAAAAATGTATCAGAAGTAAATAGCTTTATGGATGAAAGTTCACCTATGGTATCGGCCGACAAAAACTATTTGTTTCTAGCTAGAAGATATACTGGGGAAAAAGATGATGAATCTCACCATAAAATTCTATTTGCTAAACGTAACGATAAAGGAAAATGGAGTGAACCCATAACCGTTGCATCTACAATAAATTCAGTGGATGAGAATTATCCCTTTCTTTCACCCGATAATAAAATACTATATTTCTCGTCGAAAAGAGAAAATGATTTAGATGGATACAATTTATATTTTTCAAGAAGGCACGCTGAAAACGTATGGACAAATCCAGAGCCTTTAATTTCTTTAAATACTGATTTTGATGATATTCGCCCAGTAATATCTGCAAACAGCAATAAACTTTACTACGCACAGTTTTTAAAAAAGAAAAAAGAAAGTTTTGGTTCAATATATCAGGTAGATTTAATAGGTACTTTAACTCCAAAACAAATATTTGAGTTTACAGGTACTGTTATCGATATGAAAACTAAGGAACCAATTGAGGCAATAGTTACAGTTACAGATAATAACAGCATGGAGAAAATTGGAGAAATACTAACTAAAATGCCCGATGGAACTTTTAATTTCTATTTTCCTAAAGGTCGTATTCTGGAATTTGAAGCAACACGTGAAAAATATTCCTATTCCTATTTTAATTTCAATACTACAACCGAGGCTATTAATCCTGACGAACCAGTTAAAATAAATTTCGAACTTTTTTCTAAGTCAATATTAATTTTAAATGTGTTTGACGAGGAAATTTTCGAACCACTTGAAGGGGTGCTTACTCTTTATAACAATAATAAAAACATAACAGAAGGAAGAGTTAGTTATAAAGGAAATGGACGATATGAAATTAATTTAGACATTGATGAAGTGTACAAAATAAATATTCAAGCATCTAATTATGAAGAATATAGTTTTGACTTTGATCTTACTGGAGCTATACAGTTTAATGAATTTGAACGAGACATTGAGTTAAAGCCATCAAAAACTCAATTTGAAATTAACATTGCCGATATAGAAACCGATTCAGTTATTGACGAAGTTGAAATTATTATTACCAACCTTGAAAAAAACGAGACAATTGTAAAAAAGGTTAGAAAAGATGAAAATGGAAAATTTGTTGTGGACTTAAGAGATGGAGACAAATATGAAATTAATGTAAACGGTCCAAAAGGTTATGCATTCTACAATACAAAAGTAGACATGAGCGAAACCGATAACAAAAAGTTAGATGTTAAACTAAAAGCACTAACTGCAAAAACAAAACTAGTATTAAACGATATAACATTTGAAACTAATTCAGCTGACCTTAACGCCAGTTCTTATGAAGAACTTGATAGGGTTGTAAAGTTGTTAATTGATAACCCTGAAATTAAAATGGAGATATCGGCACATACTGATGATGTAGGTTCAAATGGATACAACACTAAACTATCTGGAAAACGAGCACAATCTGTTGTTGACTATTTAGTTACCAACGAATTACCATTTAATCGACTAATTGCAAAAGGTTATGGGGAAACTACTCCTGTTGTTAAGAATGACACAGAAGAAAACCGTGCAAGAAATAGAAGAGTAGAATTAAAAATTATTGATGCAAACACTAAAACTCAAAATACAAATGAATAAAATAGCTTTTATATTAATTTCAGTATTGTTAGTTTTTGCGAATACATCTAATGCTCAAACTGCGCCATTAAAATATAAAGATATATTCAGTACGGTGATTAATGAATCCGAAGATAAAGCATATGAAATGTTATCAACCTATCAAAAGCAAGACCCATACAATGCAAATGCTTACTATCAACTTGGCATCATAGCTCAACAATGGGCTAAAAAATACGATCCGTTAACTGACTATGAAAACTTATACTACTTTACCTACCATGCAAGCTTATATTACTCTCTTTGCAAAAAATACCTAGACGAAAAGGAGAGTAAAAAGAATTGGCAATATTATCAACAGGCAAAAGCTCTTGAAGGAGCAAAAAAAACTGGACATGAACAGATAATGAGAGATGTAACTGAAAAAGCATCTAGCATTAAAGGTTTTGAAGAGAATATAAATCACATTCGCAAAAACTATTTTGCCGCAGTAAGGAATTATAACCAAAGTTTGGCTTTATTTACTCAGATAGTAGAGAAAAATGCCAAATTGAAAGACATTTACTTAACTGCAAACAGTGATTTAGCTAATCAGATTAAAACAATAGGAATGAATTTTGATTCCACTATTTTCTATTTTGATATTTATAAAGAAGCTATTGCTGAATTCCCTATTAAAAATTACAAGCAAGACTACAAAATACTTCCAATTGAGACCTATCGACTAGAGGGTTTAACAAAATCGAATTTCTTAAAAAACGATATTAATTTATGGAATTTCAGAACATGGTCAGATGATGTAATTTCAGTAATAGATAATGACATAAGCAAATTAAGATTTGATATTGATGAGGAATCAAAAAAAATAGATTCGATGATTAATTTAGTTAATTTAACTAAAGATTATTCAGCAAATTTAGACAATTATGTATTGAATAAGGATTTAACATACAGAATTGGCCGTTTCGATTTTCAACCACTAATTTTAGACATATTCAACTATAAAATAAGCAAATTAAATCTGCAAATAAGTAGTAAAAAACCAATGAACAATCCTGCAAATGTAGAAAAAAGCAGAATTGAATTAATGAAAAAGCTTCAATTTTATAACGAGTTAGTTAACCAAAAAATACTAGCGGATAAAAATATAATTGCCTTAGCTGCAAAAATTAGTGATTTCAATATTTTAAAATATGAAGCTTACATTACCGAAAATTACAAAGGAGGAAAAGGCTTAAATAATTATATTGAAAAAGAACCCAAACAGATAGAAGTATTTTTTAATAAATCAATGGGCAACCTTAAATATAGCGTAATTAAGCATAATGAAAAAAAATACATTAATAACAATATTGTTAGTACAAATAAAGGAGTAATTTCTTTAGCTATACCCTATGATATACTAAATGGCACCGATGAAAGATATTACACTTCTGCAATTTCTAAAAATAGCAATGGAGATAAATATTTTTGCGGATACAAAAATCGAATAGCAAAAAATACAAAGGCTTTTGTAGCTATGTGCGATAGTTTAAATAAAATTAAATGGATAAAAGAATATGATTTCACTAAAAAGGGGAAACCTAAAGCTGACAACTATGCATGTAACCTAGCATTAACAGAAAATGGCTGTGTGGTAATTATTCATTCCAGAGATACTTCGAACAACAGCATTAGTATTAAAAACCAAATGATAACCTTTAATCGATTTGGGAAAGCTATTATTAAAAATAAAACAGGTCCGGCTTTAGTACCTCGAATACTAATTTACGATGATATTAACACAAAAATTATAGCAGCCTATAAAGGCAAGTATTTGCCAATTCATTCGCATATAACAGACAGTTTAATCGTTGAGCATGCCGATTCTGCTGGGAATGCCATGTGGTCTATTCCAATTGCTTTTAATGGCAACATTGTTAACATTGTTCGTTCTAACCAGAAAATGCTAATTGTAGGTAATTACACCGAACTAATTGATGTAAATACTATTAAACGATTAAAAAATAACGAAACAAATGCTTTTTTATCGATAATTGATGGCAAAGGAAATATTGAAAAAACAGTGACTTTTGATGAAGATTATGCCTATTACATAACAAATGCAGTTAAATTAAATAGTGAAACCATTAACTTTTTGGGATTAAAGACTAACGAAAAAAATCTTGAAAAAGCATACAGTAATAAAAAGAATAAATTGGATTATAGACTAATTGACATTACAGGAAAATCTATTTACAAATATTAATTGTAGCAATTCACAAACATTATAAAACTAACAGAGGCTGTCCAAAAAGATTAACCTGAGAGTCTTTGCGAGTGGTTATACAATTTTCATTCTACTAGATGTATGATGACACTTTTTACTGCATGAGACTGCTTCTTCGTACCTCATCGCACAGACTCCTTCAAGCTGGGGTCACTCCTTCTCTAGCCTCAGGCAAGAGAAGGAGTCTGTCAGATGTGAAAACGGTATTGTGTCAATGGTATAAGGTACGACGAAGTAATCTTTTGATTTACTGAAGAAAGAGATTGCTTCATTTTAGTCACAATGACCCAAAACCTACTTTTTGGACAGGCTCTTTTCTTTAAATGTTATATCTTGTAACTAATACCCCAGCTGTGTAATAAAAGCATTCAGCTGCCCTTCATCAACATTTCCATATATATCGAAAACATATTGAATCAAGTACTCTTTAATAGCTTCGGGAGTCATATCTTGTGTGGTAATAACTGGTTTAATTGCATCGAATTCATTCTTTAATTGCGTAGGATTAATGAAGCTCAAGTTGATTTCTGTAATCAACTCAGAATCACCTGTAGATTGTTTATATCTATACACACTTAAATCACTTATAGTATCTGCAAATAAAGTATCGCCTTTACTTATAAATAATTTCTCCTTTTCAATTTTTAGTATCTGTGTATTAAATCCAATTTTTTTTGAAACTTGTTTGCCATTAATCTTATAATAGAAAACAATATACTCATCACTATTTAAGGGATACCTACTTGAATCCATAGGAATTTGTATCTCTTTCCCAATCACATTAAAGTTTTCTATTCCAAGATAAGTTTTTAAATCTTTAACGCCTGTTTCACTCATAGCTCCTCGTGTACTTAACTGACCTCTGCTTCGAATTGGACTCAAAGCTAATTCGGCATTAGCAAAAATATCACCATCATCGGTTTCAATATTTGGAGTACGCAACATAAATTTCTTTTGTGAGTTTGATATTACATAAGCAAACGAATTCTGTTTAAAATTGAGTTCATCCTGAGGTACTAATGATTTACCCTGAGTTAACTGGAGGCTTTGTGTAATATTAAATATTTCACCATTAACGCGTATAACATTATAAATGTTTGTTTCCTGAGCATGTATTGCACCAAATGCAATAAAAAACACAATAATTAATAAATACTTCATCTTATATATATTTGTTTAATATTATAGTCTATTATCGGGTATATAGTAAAAATTCACCCCCTTCATTACCATCAATTTTAAGCGGGCGTCCAATAGGTGTTTGAATAGCACTATTCCTAACTTTAAATTTCACATATGAAATAAGTTCAGTTACCGCTAAATACTCCCTTTTATTCTCCATTAAAGCTTCAGCTAAGTATTGCGCAAATGGACTGCCTTCACCAGTTGCCCCATCAGCAACATATTCAATATTTCCAGAGGTAAATCCCCAACGCGATCTAACCTTGTCGTTATTTGGCTTGTAGGTCATTTCATCGTTTGCTACAAAAAGAGCTCCTGAAAAACAGGCATCGGCAATTAAAAAAGTATGTTTTGTATTAAGAGAGTTTAAAAAACTAAGCAAGGTAGTATTATCTAAGTACTCTTTGTCGGTATTTAAATTAGCATCAACCGGCACCCAGGCTCCTTCATCTGTAGTTGTATTATAATCGCCATGACCAGCATAATAAATAATTAAATTATCTTGATCGGATAATTCTCTTTTTATTTTAATTAACTCGTTTATCATGTTGCTTTTAGTAGCATCCTCGTTATACAGTTCAAAAACATTTTCAGCATCAACCTCATATTGGCTCAATAATACGTTCTTAATATTATTAGCATCATTCACTGCATTGTTCAATGGTTGCCAATGTGTATAATTATCTATCCCTATTACTAGTAAGAAATTAACCGCTTTTGCATTAGGTGTAAAATCAATATCTATGGTTTCAGAAAAACTTCCATCTGATTTTTCTGCCAATAATTGTTCTTTTCCTGTAAGAATATCAATCTGATTTAGATCAGTATATTTTTCATCAGATCCAGTAATAAAAAATCGTATTAAGTTTTTAGCATCCTCCGATTTTTCCATACCAACGGTACTTGGGTTGTTTAAAAGATATTTGATGGGTATAGTAACTATAGTATCTTGGTTTGGTTGTAAAACAGGAATAGAAACCGTATCATTAAATGCTAACATTGGGTTAACAAAAGGTTGAAAAAGACGCACTTCCATACTATCTAGTACCGTTTGTCCAGTATTCTTAACCTCAACTATTAGTTCTCCCACTTGCCCCTTGTTCAACGTTGTCTGATTTACTGGATAAGAAAATTGATAGTTTACCATTTCATAATCAGGATACACTTTGTGCTTTTCCTCATTTTCCAAATCAACAAAATAAGGATCTGTTAATTGTTGGTTTCTCTCAATACTCGATAATAAAACATTAATTGTATTCAAATTTTCAAAAGCCCCTAATTCATTTGTATTTAATTCAACAGCACGCTCAAAGTAAGGTTTAGCAGCATCAAAAAACGATTTTGCCGTAAGCTCAACATCCCTACCCTGCCCTTGATAAGTATATTGATAAGGAGACATTTTTGTTAAAGCCTCGCTATATTGTAAAGCACGGTGATAAAAGAATGTTCCTACATTAAAAATAGCTTCTAAAAAATCAGGATCGAGTTCTATTGCCTTTGATGCTAACTCTACCGACTTTTCATACTCCCCTTTATTATATAAAATTAATGACAAGTTATAATAATGCTTTGCTTCAAACGGATTCAGTTCAATTAGTTTTCTAAACTTCTCTTCGGCAGCATCAATATGGTCGGTTTCAATATATATATTTACTTCTTTTTTTACATACTCCTGCTCATTTGGAAATAGTTGTTGTGCTTTTTCAAGAATCTTTAATGCCTCATCGTAATCTTTTTTAATATCATAGGCTATGGTATAAAGCAAATTTATTGCCTTTTCATTATCCGGAAACTTTTCAATAAATACATTCAATTTATCTTTGGCTGTATCATAGTCCCCATATTTAAAATACAGTAGAATATCTGTCATTAAAAGATCTTTGCTAAGAGGGTATTTTTCTTTGGCGGCTTCAACATAAATAACTGCTTTCTGATAATCCTTTTCAACCTCAACGCAAGTTTTAACGGCTAGGCTATAAGCTCTTTCCGATTCATACTCTAGAAAAACAAGTTTATCAAAACTATTGAAAAACGCTTTGGCATCCTGAGTTTTATAGGCGCAATCGAGAATATAGGTATAAGCTGTAGTATCGGTTGGAACTATTTGAGAAGCTTTTATAAAAAAAGCTAAAGCCTCGGAGTAATTATTTACGGCATACTCTTCCTTACCTTTATTTATTTGACCCAACCATTTATCATTCAGGCTCTGACTAAATAATTGCGTTGTAATAAATAATAAAATAATTATTTTAAGCAGCTTTTGCATAATCTTTTCATTCATTAGTTTATGAAAATAAGTCTATTCAGGCACAAATAATATTTATCATTACATTTTAATTCCTAGTACGAGAATATCATCAATTTGTTCGTATTCTCCTCTCCATTTTTCAATAGTATTATCAAGAATTTCTTTTTGTTCATTCATGCTTTTAGATTGAATTCCCAATAGCAATTCTTTAAAATGTTTAGATTTATATTTTTTATTACTAGGCCCTCCAAACTGGTCAACATAACCATCCGAAAACATATAAAAAGTATCATTCTTTGCCATTTCAATTTCATGGTTTAAAAAGGAGTTTCCTGATTTATCAGAAATTCCAATTGGCATCTTATCTGCTTTATACAGAATTATTTCTCCATTTCTTATTAGCAATAATGGATTGTATGCTCCAGAAAACTGCAATTTATTATTCTCTCTATCAATAATTAATATTGACAAATCCATTCCATCCTTTGCTTCTCCTATTGCACCTGTTTGCCTTAACGACTTAATAACATATTCACGCAATTTATTTAGAATATTACTACAACTTAAATCCGTTTCTAATTGAATAATCTCATTTAAGAAAGACATTCCCAACATACTCATAAAAGCACCTGGAACCCCATGTCCAGTACAATCGGCTGCAACAATTACGGTTTTATTCTCTTTTTCTGAAATCCAATAATAATCACCACTTACAATATCGCGAGGTTTGTATAAAACAAAATGTTCCAATAGCAACTTATTCATTAAATCATCGGGAGGCAATAGTGCAGTTTGTATTCTTTTAGCATAATGTATACTATCTGTAATATCTTTCTTTTGTTTATTGATTTCATCACGCTGTTCTTCAATGGCATTTTTCTGGGTTCTTAACAGCTCATTATCCTTCTTCTTTTGTTGATAGCTACGGTAAATAAAAATAGCAAAAGCCAACAGTGCAACTGCCCCACTAAGCATAAATATTAAAAGCATACGTTGTCGCTTTATTTCTGCCCGATGTTCAATTTCTTTTTGCTGTTGTTTATATTCAATTTCCTTTTTTTGTTGTTCAAAATCATAATTCATCTCCATTTGGGTAAATAAGCGAGCATTTTCATCGTTATTCAACTTATCGTACATAGACTTATACAGCATATAATAATTATAAGCCTCTTTGTAGTTTCCAATCTTTTGGTACACTGCACTAATCGCCTGGCTAATTCTTTCAATATCTTGCACAGAATTTATTTCTTGGGCTATGCGAATTGCTTTTTTTAAATAATCAATTGCTATGGTATACTTCCCTTCCAAACTGTAATAAAAACCAATATCAGATAAAACCGAAGTAATTCCTTTTTTGGCTCCCATACTTTCATATATCTTAAGAGCCTTATTATAAAAATCTAACGCATCGGTACCATTGCCATTTTCCAGGTAGACAAGAGCAATATTAAAAAAACAATTTGCTATTTCTTGTTGATTCCCAATAGATTCATGAATTTTCAAACTTCGTTGGTAATACTCAATAGCTTTTTCGTAATCAAACTGTTCTTTATAAACAACTCCTACATTCATAAGAGTTCTTGCCATATCTTCTTCGTTGTTATTTTCCTTATCAATTTCAATGCTTTTTAGATAATATACTAATGCCTGATTCAAATCGTACATTTCAAACAGGACATTACCCATATTACTGTATGTATCTGATATACCTTGAGTATCGCCAATACTATCTTTTAAAGCTAAACTTTTTAGAAAATAATCTAATGCTAAAGTAAAATCTGCTTGCGAAATATTTACCAATCCTAATTTATCGTAAGTTTTAGATACACCCAAAATATTATTATAATTATGATATTGCTTTTCTGCTATAAAAAAAAGTTCCTGAGCTACTATATAATTCCCCTTTTTAAAAGCCAATTGACCTTTTAAATAAGATATCTCCCCATTAAAACTATTTAACCCAGCTAATTTAGCCAACGAATCAGCTAATAAAACATATTGTTCTGACGAGTCTGAATTTGTAGCTATAATACTATCTGAAAAATTCAATAAGTAATTAACCTTTTCCTTCTCAGATGGAAATGATTTTATTTGTTGTAATATACTTTGTGTATTTTCATTTGAATACACATTCAAAACACATGAAAAAAAGATTACAATCAGTATATTTATTTTATTAAGCATAGCATATAGATTATAACAAATATAATGATTTAACTATAATTCCCTAACATTCATAGCATTAATATCCAACATCGCTAAACTGTCAAAGTAATTATATGTTTCGATAGATTAATGTTGTTTTTAAACTATTACTACAACCAAATTACAGCACATAAACATACTATTCAGTTAACTTCAAGCTTTTATATTCCTAATTTCAATATTTAATTTAAAACTACTAGTGCCTTCATATATTGTATAACTAGTGGATGGTACTACTACCAATTTAGTGTGTAATCAAATTAATTCTAATAATATTGTCTGAATTTTCTTTTTTAAACATTTATCTTCTTTCACTTTTATTTACATTAATAATAATTTTCAAAGGTGCTCATGAGTGCTTCGCAATTCCATGATGAAAAGTGACAATTTAGCGCAGCGTTATTACGATTTTTTTTAAAAATCATTTTCTTTTATGAGTAAAAATCTATTGAAACCTGCATGGAAGGTAAACCTGAATAAGTCAGCCTGCCTAGTCGGCAGACAGGGCGGGCTTACTAATTATAATAATTGCTTTTTATTTCAAAAAACTCCCTTATCATGGTAATTATGACTGTTAGTAAGCACAAACCTATTACAAATACAAATTATTAAAATACATCACAAGCTTCAAACTACTACCCTGCACGGCGAACAGCTTTCATATTGCTAATTTTGTGAAATATTATTACTGTTCAATACCCACTAAATTCAGAACAACTGATCTAAGCAGATTTAAAATGAGACCAAAATTTACATTTGATATTTCAGATGAGATTAATTCCGATTGTGAAGCCAATTTGCCGATACATTTCATTACATTCATATATCAACATTGCTTATACATCGGCATTATACCAGCAACTTTGAAATTAAAATGGTATAACACCCAGTTAAAACTGGGTGGAAAATGCAACATGTCAGACATAGCCTCAAAACCTTATTGCTCCTTCGGCGCAATAAGGTTTTGAGGCGTATATTTTTGACAAATTCATCTCACCCGGATAATTCAGGGTGCTTATCTCAAGTTTTATCTAATGCAAGTCTAGTTGATAAAAGGTATCATTCTCAAATGCAAACTCAAAATTTAATATATCATATAATAAGATAGTTAGGTTTATTAGGTCAGTTATTATGAAATTCGTAGTACCAAAACTTCAATACTATATAAAGCATGATATTCTTTATTAGGTAGTTTATTCTGCAAAATAATTATTATAAAAATCCCTTTCACTATTTATTTTCCCACTCCTAAATATCTGTGAATAGTACTCCAAATTTTCCATTGAGTATATTTATTTTTTCATAAAATTCGAGAATAATGCTCAGATTATCTATACCATAAATATTAAGTATTCTTTGTATTTGGTTAAATACTATTACCGGTTTTGTTAATTTCAACAAATACTTTTGCATTCACTTTTGACATAAAGCTCAAATCAGTGAAACTTTTCTCTTAATATTGGCAAAATATCAATTAAATTAGATTGTAACTTATACATATTTGTTGCCATAAATTTATATAAATCATTCCAGTGGTCTCTGTTATGAAAGTTATACTCTCGGCTTTCAATTAATATTCTTGAAACTTCTCTCTGTTCCTCTTTCATATAGTCATCTACCCACTTTAGCTCGCCAGCAAACCCATCGTTAAGTATCGCTTTATAATTATCTAGCTCAACATATATTTCAAATCGTCTGTTATCACTTTTTGAATTTACCTCAATTAATACTTGAATTAGCTTTTTAGAAATATCGAATTTCAATTCTAATCCTTTTACGCCAGTTTTATAATACATCCATTTAATAGGCTGATTAACTTTTTGAGAATAAAACTTTGTATATCTATCGAATCCTTCCCAGAATTCCTTCATTAATATTTTTGCCTCTTCTTTATTGTACATTTTTCCATTTCTTTATAAATCCAGCATCTAAATAATTATCAAAACTACCACAAACTTCGCTTGCAAAGTCATTTGCAATTACTAGTATTTCCTTCCAATTATTTGTAGTAATTTCTAGAATATTGTTTTTATTCAATTTATTCTCAACTAATGAATATATAACACCAGCTGAAAAAGTATCGCCCGCACCAATTGTACTTTTAACATTAACAAAACTTGTTTTAACCTTAACTAACGAATTAGAATTATACATTTCAACACCATTGGCGCCTTTAGTATATAATAATGCTTTTACATCTAACTTAATAAGATAATTCCATACCTCTTCCCCAGTATTAATATTTAATATATTTTTAAAATCCTCATCAGAACCTTTAATTATATCAGCAAATTGAAAATTTTCATGAATATTTGGTAAAAGTTTATTTAATTCTGGCAAATGTGGTTTTCTGAAATTAGGATCATAAATAATTAGTGCATTATTCTTTTTAGCAAGCTCTAAAAAATTAACTAATGATTTCCGATAACTACTATTCAAACAAAAAAGCGATCCGAATAAAACTATATCATTTGCCTTTATTGTAGGGAATTGAAATTCTACTTCTTTTTGGTTATCTTCTTTATAAAAAACATAATTTGCATCATTTTGCTCATTTAAATAAGCAAGTGCTAAATTTGTTTTTTTTGCTTTCCTTTCGATAACATTAGTACCCACACCATTCTTTCGTAAAAAATCAATTAGATAATCAGAAGTAATATCCGATGATAAATAAGAAATATGACTAGTTGAAATACCTAATCTCCCTAGTGAAATAGCCGAATTGAGCATTGAGCCACCAGGCTTTAACTTAGCATTTTCAAAATCTTTAATAATAATATCAAGTACTGACTCTCCAATTGTATAAACCATATATTAAATAGTTATTAAAAGATATTTTTTTTATCGCTAAAAATAACT
>JAUXEM010000056.1 GCA_030620515.1 Salinivirgaceae bacterium | reverse complement strand
TACACAACTTGTTAACGAGCTTAATAAAAACAATGATGGTGTTCCTTGGAAATGGGTTGATAAAGAGATTCTTGAAAAATCAGCTAGTGAGTTAAACCTATCAAACTCGAAATTAGAACACTTTTATGAAGGACATGAAAAGTCAAATTTCATAGACTTGTTTATTTCATTTAGCAAAAGTTACGTTAACGATTTAAAAATTAAAAATACAATTCGCGATATTATTCTATCAATATGTAAGCAGGGGAACATTATTTTAGTAGGTAGGGCTGGTGCTGCAATATTACAAGATAAACCAAATGCACTAAATATAAGACTTACGGCTCCTTTCTTTTGGCGCATTGATACCATACTGAAAAATAGAAACACAAATATAGAAGAAGCTGAAGAGTGGTCTATTGATACTGACGAGAAAAGACACAAATTGTTTTATACTTTTTTAGAAAAGCAACCTGGTAATCTCGATTATTTATTTGATGCTACAATTAATCGTAAAAGCTTTACCATAGCAGAAACAATACAAATAATACTTAAGTTGGCAAAAACGAAAAAAATAAGCCTTTAGTTACCATATAAAGGCTTAAGTTTTACTTGTTAGGCTTGTATCTTTCTAATTGCCTTCCTTGCCAAGTATTTTTTTCTTTTAATGTTTTCTCAATTTTGGCAACAATCTCAAAATTCTTCATCTTATTCCATTTGGGTGCAATCAGTTTATCTATAGGAGATGTACTAACAAAGCGTTCAACTATTATTTTAGGATTAAGTATTTCAAGAAAATTAATAATTAAATCCAAATATTCCTCGAAAGTGAATAAAGGAAAAGCATTAGTATTTTCTAGATACTGCTTTGCCAGTTGCGTGTTTTTGATTATTTGTAGCTGATGTAATTTAAGTGTATGCAAAGGTAGTTTTGATATTTCCTTTGCATGATGTAAAAAGTCATCTCTGTTTTCTCCTGGCAATCCTAAAATTAAATGACCCCCAGTTTTTATTCCCTTTTTGTTACACAACTCAATTGCATTTACTGAATCAGCCCAAGAATGGCATCTATTAATTGCAAGCAAAGTTCTATCTAAAGTGCTTTCAAGTCCAAATTCCACCGATAAATATTTTTCTTTTGCTACCTCAAGTAACATATCCAATATTTCCTCATTAATACAGTCGGGTCTGGTTCCTATTATTAAGCCAACTACTTTCCTATGGCTCAATGCCTCCTCATACATTTGCTTTAAATCGTTAATGGGTGCATAAGTATTTGTATAAGATTGAAAATAAGCCATGTATTTCATTTCAGGATACTTGTCTTCAAAAAACCTAATTCCATTTTCTAACTGTAATGGAATACTTTTCTCTGGCTCACAATAACCTGGTTTAAATGTTTCGTTATCGCAATAAATACATCCGCCTTTTCCTTTTGTACCATCTCGGTTTGGACAAGTAAAACCAACATTAACTGAAATTTTCTGTACTCTTCCTCCAAAATGAGACTTCACATAGGTAGGAAAGTCATTATACCTTCTGCTATGCCCCCAAGTATACGGTAATGGCTCCATACTAGTTTTGTTTCATAAAATTTTCAAGTAAAGATGCAAACTCACTTACATCTTCTTTAGTGGTATCAAATGAACACATCCATCTTACTTCACCCGTTTCTTCGTCCCAAACATAAAAAAAATATTCGTCTTGTAGCTTAGGTATAAGTTTTTTTGGAATTATTGCAAATACACCATTTGCTTGTGCTTTTTGTGTAATTTTAACATTAGGTATACTCTTGACTTTCTGCTCTAATAATAATGCCATTTTATTAGCATGACTAGCATTTTTTAACCATAAATCATCTTTAAAGAAAGCAGAAAATTGGGCTCCAATATACCTCATTTTAGAACCAAGCTGCATGCCTTGTTTTCTAAAGTATTTAAAGTTAGTGGCCAATTGTTGATTAAAAAACAAAACAGCCTCACCATACATCATACCATTTTTGGTTCCACCAAACGAAAGTATATCAACGCCTGGTTTGCGTGTAATTTCATCTATACTTATATTTAAAGCAGCCACTGCATTTGAGATTCTAGCACCATCCATATGCAAATACATGTTATTGGCATGAGCAAAATCAGCCAAGAGCTTAATTTCACTTGGGCTATATAATGTGCCTACTTCAGTGGGCTGAGTAATTGATACTATTTTGGGCTGAGAGTGGTGTTCGAAACCAATACCGTGCATTTGCGGGAGTATGCACTGAACAGTTAGCTTACCATTACTTGTTGGAATTGAAATTATTTTCATTCCAGTAAACTTTTCAGGAGCTCCACATTCATCAACATTAATATGTGCAGTTTCGGCACAAATAACAGAATTGAATGAACCTCCCATCATATGTATTCCTAAAACATTAGCGCCAGTACCTGTAAGCACAAAATACACTTCGGGTTCAATATCAAATAAGGATTTAATCTGCTTTGTGGCAGCATGAGTGTATTCATCATTACCATAAGCAATTGCATGCCCATTATTCGCATTAGTTAATGCATTCAAAATATCAGGATGAACCCCGGCATTATTATCGCTAGCAAAACCTCTTTCTCTTTTCATGTGTATGAAGTTTGATTTTAAATTGTGGTACAAAACTACTATATCAATTTATATTCATTCTTAATTTTCGATATATTAATGAAAATTGAATGCTTGCTTCATAATACTTAAGCCTTTATTCTACAATAATAAACATCTATAATTCAAATAAAATATATCTCTACGCAACCAAAAAAAACATTTATCCATCTGTAATACAGATATATCAATACAAAACACGGATTAGTAACAATACCAGCGTTTTATAAAAGAAGTAGCATATTTATTTATATCTTTGTATTAGTGAAGAGAAGGTGCATTTCTTTACAAGAATCTATTAACATGTAATTTTAATATAAGGGAGACGAACATGAAAAATTTCATTCTATTGTTTGCAGTCATTATAACTTTAAGTACTGTAGCTCAAAATCCAAAAAAACATTATAAAACTGCTAATAAATTATTTGAGAGTCAATTATTAGATGAAGCTTTAGCAGAAGTCAATCAAGCTATTAAAATAGAAATAGGATATTCCGACGCTTATGTTTTACGTGGAAAAATATTTGAAGCAAAACAAGACTGGGAAAAATCTACTGCCGATTTCGAAAAAGCTGTAGAATTAAATCCTAATTCAGTCGACAATCTGTTTTTCGCAGGAAAGCTAAATTACAGAACGAAAGATTACAGCGATGCTTTAAAGTATCTGAATGAAGCTGTTTTATTAGACACAAAGAGCTTTCAAGTATTGCAATACAAATCGTTTTCACATATAAAATTACATGAATTTCACGACGCTATTGTTGCTATAAATAAAGCTCTAACAATTAATGAAACACATTTATGCTATTATACTAGAGCTGTAGCAAATGATAGTCTTGCAAAATATCAAAATGCAATTACTGACTATAATAAAACAATATCTATTAATAGCCTTTACAGCAAAGCATATTTTGCATTAAGTATTGCCTACTTAAATAATGGCGACCAAGAAAATGCTATTGTAATTGCCAACCAAGGCGTTGACAAATTTGCTAGCAAACCAAGAGCTTACGAAGTAAGAAGTATAGTTTATCATAAACGCGGAGAATTAGCAAATGCAATTAACGACCTTTCAAAATTGGAAACAATGGTAGAAGACAACAAAGAAGTTCTTTGTAAAAGAGGTCAATATTTCTTTGAATATGGTCAGTACCAAAATGCAAAATCAGACTTCTCAAAACTGTTAGAAAAATCGGAGGAAAATGTTGACGCAGCTTATTGGAGAGCTCGCTCAAATGAAGAAATGATGGAGATTGCTCCTGCAATAAATGATTTCAATCTTTTTTTAAATCTATTAGCTATTCATAATTTCGAGTCAGAATATACGACTGACGCAAAACAAAGGGTATTTGAATTAAACCGAGAAGAAATTGCTCCTGTTGTAGTTATTGATACACCAATGGTAATTGACAACAATTACTTAGCAGTATTAAATAATGCCGATAGGATTACAATTAAAGGTAAGGTTCAAGATAGTAGTGAAATTATATCATTAATAATTAATGATGAGGAGATTACCGTAGATAAGAAAAGCTTTGAGTTTAATTTAAGCATTGTAGATCTTAATACTATTTCAATAAAAGCAGTTGATGTTTATAATAATGAAACTATTGTAGATTTTGGCTTAAAAAATGTTGAAGCAAAACTACCTGTTGTATTCATAACCACGCCATATGCTGGCGATAATGGAGAGATTTATTTGGATTCTGATGACCCAAACTTGTTTATTGAAGGTAGAATTGAAGATCAAAGTTTAATTTCAGATATATACATTAACGATATACGGGCAAGCTTTAACGATACGGAAGTAAACCCTCAATTTACCGCTACTGTTGATATTATGAATAAAAATATAATTACCGTTAAAGTAGTAGATATATTCAATAATAAAACCATTACTACCTATACCCTAAATAGAAAAGGGGCGTTGTTAGCCAAGGAAAATCCAATGGGAAAAACATGGGTTGTCTTTATTGAAAATTCTAGCTATAAAACATTCGCAAGTCTTGAAGGACCAACAAAAGATGTTTCAACAATGAAATCTGCTTTGTCAAATTATGAAGTTCATAACTTTATTCATAAAAAAGATATGTCGAAAAGCGATATGGAAAGGTTTTTCTCCATTGAATTAAGAGATCAGGTAAAAAAGAATAACGTAAATTCATTACTAGTTTGGTATGCAGGCCATGGAAAATTTATAAACGAAACAGGTTATTGGATTCCGGTAGATGCTACTCGTGATGATGAATTCACATATTTTAATATTAATTCATTAAAAGCAGGAATGCAGTCTTATTCATCATATATAACTCATACACTAGTTGTAACAGATGCTTGCGAATCAGGACCATCGTTTTATCAAGCAATGCGCACCGGCAATAAAGTTCGTTCGTGTGACGACGCTACGGCAACAAAATTTAAATCATCGCAGGTCTTTTCCTCAGCAGGTTATGAACTTGCATCAGACGATTCGCAGTTTACCAAAACTTTTGCAAAATCGCTTCAATTCAACGACCACTCATGTATACCAATTGAATCAATTGTAGTGAAAGTTACCAATGCTGTTTCAAATCAAGCTACCCAAAAACCTCAATTTGGTAAAATTGCTGGGTTTGAAGATGAAAATGGAACGTTCTTCTTTATTCGAAAATAGCAAATTACAATATCCTAAAAAAGCCTTTAGAAGGTAACTGTTTAGAACAGGCTACAATCTAAAGGCTTTTTTATTCTTTCACAAATTGAAAAACGTCTTTTGCTTTTGCCCTAAACAAGAAGCTTTTAGCAACTTTACTATACTTTTTCCTGTTTAAATTCAGAACAACTAAATAAACTACCCCACGCAAGCAGGCGGGATATCAGCTAAGTAATTATTTTTTACTCGCTCCACATTTGTCTTTGTAATTTCTCACCCAGTGCGATAACTGACCCTATAGGCTTAACTTGAGGTATATCTGATATAATGTATGCTTTGTCAGATTTAAAGGCGATACCTTTATTGCGACACTTGGTATTTGTGCCGTTTTTAGTACCATGCAACAACATCAGGGGCGTTGCCCTAGGCTATTGATTATACCAATTTCAGGAAAGATTAACATCCTTATAGATAACTGAGCTTGTCGAAGTTTAACTGTGAGGAAAATGCAATATGTCAGACATAACCTCAAAACCTTATTGCGCCTTAAAATTAAGGTACTTTTATCATGTATCGGTATATACTTCCGAAGCAAGTGCGGAACAGCCTATTATATTTATTGAAATAGCTTTCAGTGCATTTAAATACACAATTGGTATAACAACACTAAAATAAACTACAGCCTTTGGAAAGCAAACTCAAATCACTATTTAGTTATCACGCTATAAAATTTAAAAGACATAAGAGTTACTAAAAATTAGCGCAAAGAAAAAGGCTGCATCAAAGATGCAGCCTTTCAATTATATCTAGTATTTCTATTTACTGTACAATACCTTTGAAAGTAGCATCTTCAAAGTACTGAGCAAATTCAACATCTTTTTTAGCGTAAGCAGCTAAAGCAGCATCTTTTTCAACAGCAGTTCTTAAATTGTTAAATAAAAGATCAGTGTCTTGTTTTCTAGCTCCTAAAATAGCTTTTAAATAATATACATTAGCAGCTTCTTGATTTTCAACTTTCGTAATAATACCAAGAGAAGCATCGTATGTATCTGGATTCTTAGTAAGAGAATAGTTCAATAATTTTGCTAAAGCAAAGTTGAAAGTATTTAATTTACTACTTACAAATAGGTTAAGAGCATTCTCATAGTTACCTAATTTTGTAGCTAAAATACCTTGATTGTAACTTACTTGGTTACCAGCACCTGAAGCAGCAGAATAGAATTCCTTAGCAGCAGTAAGGTCACCTTCAAGATGAGCAATTACACCAAAGTTATTTAATACCATTGTATTTGTAGCATCTAAAGATTTCGCTTGCTCTAAAGCAGCTTTTGCTTCAGCTAATTTTCCTTGCTTAATTAAAATATACCCTGTATTGTTATGTCCTCTAATATCATCAGCAAAGTTGCTAACTACTTTTTGGTAAATTGCCAATTTAGCATCTAATTCATTAACTAAAGTTGCAGCATACATTAACTCTTCAACTTTTAAAGTATCAGGGTTAGAAGCTGAAAGCTCAATTAACATTGAATCAGAGTAACCAATTATTGCTATATTAACATATAATTTAGAACGACGTAGTTTAGGAAGAATCTCTTCTGCAATTACTTCATAAGCAGCAGAAATATTCTTAATTTCTTTCTCACGTACTATCGGGTCAGAATACATTGAAAGAACACGTAAAATAAGTTCTTTATCTTGTATTTCAGATGCTTCCATAAGCTTCTTAAATCCGTCCCAATCTTCTGGAGTAGCTTTAGTGCTTAGGAAATTATCATCCTCAAAACCTTCAACCTTTGCTTTTTTAAGTTCGCTAGCAAAATACTTTTCAGCATTTACCATACGTTTATCAGCAAGCTTTGTGTTTAAATCAAGTTCTCCATCTGGAGAAGCATATGCTGAAATTTCAACACCTTTAAACTCAACATTTTCTTGCGACGCTGATTCTTTAACAAAATCTTTAAGCGCTTTCATTTCTTCTTTCTTAAGCTCTTTTCCTTGGATATTAGCTTTATTAATAACGAAATGAATAGCTGCACCTTTTGATTCAGTTGTAACTCTTACAAATTTATCATCCGCAGCAATTGGCATAGGGTCATTCTCTAACAGTAGAGCTGTTGCCATAACACCATCAGCAATTTTCATATCAGGAATAGTAGTTGATTTATCACCCATTGTGGCTTTTACTCTTGCTACTAAATCTGATGAACGCATTGCTTCTTCAAACGAAATTTTTGAAGTCATAGAAAAAGTTCCTCCACTAGTAAAGGAAACCACTTGGTTATTATCTTGAACAGATTCTCCCTGTAGTGTTAAACTTTTAAATACTTTTTCTCCACCTTCAAATGTTAATACTGGAGTCATCTCCAAAATAGCTTTTTTCTGGAAATACTTTGTTGGGAAAGATACTTTTACAGTAACCTCAACACTATCACCATGCATTTCAAGTGCTTTTGGAATAACCTCGTACCTAACGTCTGGTGACATTTTTACCATTTTGTTCAACCCACCACAACTTGATAGTATTAAGGTTGATACAACAAATGATGCTAAAATTAGTTTTTTCATAATTGCCTAATTAGTTGATTTATCATCAATGATTTTATTTTTCAGCGATTGTACAAATCTAAAACGTTTTTGTTAAAAAAAAAACAATACTCTCTATTATTCCTAATAAAATTCAGCTTTTTGATACAATCTTGCTCAAAAATAAAAAAAATATTTAAATAACAATGTAACTCTTTAAATCAATAATAAATAATTTAAACTCTTTTTCTAACAAATCGTAGTGTTTATTAATAATGCAAATTGCAAAAGTAACATGATCTGGTAGCGATGTTCTTCTTGCCATTCCTTCTAAAACCCTTCCTATTCCCGATATGCTTTTGTACAAATTAATCCAATCATTACTAATCATATAAGGAGTAATTTCTTTAAGCTTATTGGGCAGTATATTTTCGTTAGCATTTATATAAGCATAAGCTTTTTGTGAAAAACTATGCAAGGATTCATTAGAATAGCAACTCCAATTCTTAGCCAGAAAATGATCATAAAGTATATCTACAACTACACCTGAAAACAAACCATACTTAGGTCTAAATAAATTCCTACTCTGTTTATGAAGTGGGTGTTGGTCGGTATAGGTGTCAATACTCCTATGTAAAAGTATTCCTTTCTGAATCTCATCCGGATACTTTAAGTATTGGTTTCCTTTTACAAAATCACCAATAAAATTACCAATCATTAATTGATTAATTCCATTGGATAAATACAGGTGTGCCAGTATATTCATTTTTGCGATTCAATATTCTATAAGTATCCAAAGTAACTAAATACTTTCAGATTAAATGCTTTCATACCTTTATTTTTACTGCCATGTATCACAAAACTGATATTTTCAAATACATTTTTCTTAACATATTTAAGTTTCTACCTTTTAGTTTTTTAAAAATATATATTTGTTAGCAACACAATTAATTAATAGAAAACTTTTTAAAAATGGAGGAAATTATGGGAAAAAAGAATGTCTTGATTATTGGCGCAGCTGGTCGCGATTTTCATAACTTTAACACTTACTATCGTGACAATGAAGATTATAACGTAGTAGCATTTACTGCTGCCCAAATTCCTGATATCGATGGCAGAAAGTATCCTACAGAATTAGCAGGAAAATTATACCCAAGTGGAATACCTATTTACAACGAATCAGAATTAACAAGGCTAATAGCTGAACTTAATGTAGATACTTGTATTTTCTCATACAGTGATGTTACTTATACCAAAGTAATGCAGATGAGTTCAATTGTAAATGCAGCTGGGGCTAATTTTGGATTACTTGGACCAAAACAAACACAAGTAAAAAGCACAAAGCCTGTTATTGCAGTTGTTGCCACAAGAACTGGTTGCGGAAAAAGCCAAACATCACGTAAGGTTATTGAAAACCTTATGGCAAAAGGATTGAAAGTTGTTGCTATACGACACCCAATGCCTTATGGTGATTTAAATGCACAACGAGTACAGCGCTTTGCTGAGGTTTCTGACCTTGAAAAACACAAGTGTACTTTAGAAGAGATGGAGGAATATGAACCACATGTAGTGCGTGGAAACGTAATATATGCAGGTGTTGATTATGAAGCCATTGTACGTGCAGCAGAAAATGATCCTGATGGATGTGATGTTATACTTTGGGATGGTGGAAACAATGATTTCCCTTTTTACAAATCAGATTTAACCATTACGGTTGCTGACCCTCATCGTCCTGGACATGAGTTATTATACTACCCTGGTGAAGTTAACATGCGTATTGCCGATGTAATAGTAATTAACAAAATGGATTCAGCCTCGCCTGAGGGAATTCAAACTGTTCGCGAAAGCATTGCAAAGGTAAATCCTAAAGCTATTGTTGTTGATGGAGCATCGCCAATAAAAGTTGAAAACCCTGAGCTAATTAAAGGTAAAAGAGTATTGGTTGTTGAAGATGGACCAACCTTAACACACGGTGAAATGAAACTTGGAGCAGGAACAATTGCTGCAAATAAATTTGGTGCGTCTGAAATAATTGATCCAAGACCATATACCGTTGGTAAATTATCAGAAACATTCAAAATATATCCAAACATTGGTACATTATTACCAGCAATGGGTTATGGTGCCGAACAATTAAAAGATTTAGAAACCACAATTAATAATACCGATTGCGATTCTGTTATAATTGGTACACCAATCGATTTATCGCGAATTGTAAATATTAACAAACCTACAACTCGTGTGTTTTACGATTTACAAGAAATAGGCGATCCTAATCTTGATGGAATATTACAAGATTTTAGGAAAGAACATAAATTAAAGTAGAAAGCATTTATTTGTTTAAAAACTTTAAACCACCCCTTTCTGGGGTGGTTTTTTTATTGCCAATGGTAATTGAAAACAAAATTCCTATAGCTCTAATATATAAGTGTTATTTTTTTACTAATATAGCAGCAAATTTACAAAAGGTTTTTTTTCAAAATATTTTACAATATAAATTTATAATAAATACTAGTAACAGATGGCTTTAAAGGATGAATTCAGAACGCAGGGAGATTTTTTATTTAAGTACAGAAGCAACTTACCTTTACTAATTTTATTAGCTGGACTTGCTGTTTTTGTGTATCAAGTGTATTTCAATCAATTATCATTTACCGGCACTCAACAACATTATTACAATTTAGCTTGCTTGGCTGTTTGTCTTTTAGGATTACTCGTTAGAGTACTTACTGTAGGTTATACACCAAAAAACACATCAGGACGAAACACTGCTGTGGGTCAATTAGCCGATGAGGTAAATACAAAAGGAATTTATTCAACAGTAAGACATCCTCTTTATGTGGGTAACTTTTTTATGTGGCTTGGTGTTTCGCTATTAACACAAGATATTTGGTTTAATGTTGCATTTGTTCTTGCCTATTGGGTTTATTACGAACGTATAATGTATGCCGAAGAAAGTTTTTTAATTGATAAATTTGGCGACACTTATTTAAATTGGGCTAAAAAGACTCCTGCTTTTATTCCTAGTTTTAAAAACTTTTCGGGTAGCGACTTAGATTTCAGTATGAAAAAGGTATTGAGAAGTGAGAAAAATGGCTTCGTTGCTATTTTTGTTTTATTCTACTTTTTTATGATAATCCAAATGCTTATCGAAAACAAAGCGTTTATTTTTACCTTTGATTTTTGGAGCATAGCTACTATTACTAGTATGGGCATTTATTTAATTTTGAAATTTTTAAAACACAAAACCAAAGCTCTTACTCAAGAAGGACGATAACAATTCAAGATATTTAATTATTGAATAACCGTAAAGTAGCTTTGCGGTTATTCTTTTTTAAAGAGGTGCACATCGTGCTGTGGGAATGGAATTGTCACCTTACCATCTATGAATTTGCTATTTATAGTAAAACGCAAATCGCTTTTTATCCTCTCTACCCGAAACGATTCCTCGGTATAAAACTGCAACTCAAAATCGAGCGATGAATCGCCAAAATCTTTAAAAAGAACCATTGGTTCAGGCTTGCTTTCTATTTGCGAATGTTCTGTAGCTGCATCAACAAGCAATTGCTTTACTAAATTAACATTGCTGCCATATGCAACCCCAACCGATACTGAGAAACGTGTTTTGAAAGCGTTATGACTCCAGTTTATAACTTTCTCTTTAGTAAACATTGAGTTAGGGACAATGACAATAACATCGTCGCGGCTAATTATTTTTGAAGTACGTAGGCTAATTTCCTCAATTTTACCTACCATTTCACCATGAATTTCAACAATATCGCCAACCTTAACCGAGCGATCAAACAGAATTACAATACCAGATATAATATCATTAAAGAAATGTTGAATACCTAGTCCTAAACCAACCAGTAATGCTGACATACTGGCTATCATAAAGGTTATACTAAACCCAATAGACTCTAGGTAAATAGTAATAGCAATTACCCAAACAAAATATTTTACAATTTGAAATAAGGATTGCCCCTTCCCTTTTTCAATCTTTTTGGCATTTACCCTGTCTGTAAAAATAATCTCAAGCAAATAAATGAGCAAGCGAGTACCGGCAAAAATCAAATATAGAACCAATAAATGGTACACATTAAAAACAATTGTTTCTGTCCCTATTAGCTCGTAACTCAGTACTTTTGAGGTGTTAACACCCAAGCCTTTAAAAAAGAACACAACAGTACCAAACAATGTAATAAACCTTACAAAACGAAGCAATGAAGCAGCCTGTTTTTTACTTAATTTATTTGCCGTTTTTGCTTTACCAAGAAACCTACGAGACAACAGATAAACTAGAAAGCCTAAGCAAAGAATAAGGGAAGCTAATAAGATTTTGACCAATGTAAGTTGATAATGGTCAATTGTTAATATTGAATGGTTTAAATGCTCTATTAAATTATTCATGAAACTATATTTGTAAATATTATTAAATGCAAGGTAGATTTTTTTAAAACATCATCAATCCTGAAAATAAAAAATGTAATAGTAAATAAATGGGTTGGTTAGTCGCAACACGACTTTCATTCTATATTGTTTAAACCTCAAACAACATGCTCATTTCCTATACGGTAGCAAACACAGGTGTATTGGACTATTCAGCATCTAACTGAATGATATTAATCATGCGGCAAGATTGCACGCATGACCCACCTAGCTTCTAGCTGTATTTCTGTTTCCACGCAGCTTCTAGCAGCGTGACCCCAAAGTAATGGCAATAAAAAAAAGCTGCCTAATAAATTAAGCAGCTTCCTTTTAAATTATATAATTAACCTTAGTTTCTATCAATACAATTAAGATCTTCAAATGCAACTTTTAAACGATTAACTAACGATGTTTGACCTTGACGTAACCATTTACGTGGATCATAAAATTTCTTGTTTGGTTTATCGTCGCCATCAGGGTTTCCAATTTGTCCTTGAAGGTAAGCTTCGTTTTGCTTATAAAAATTCATTACACCTTCCCAAGTAGCCCACTGAGTATCTGTGTCAATGTTCATTTTAATAACACCGTAGCTAATTCCTTCGCGAATTTCTTCTTTACTAGAACCGGAACCTCCGTGAAAAACAAAATTCACTGGTTTTTCAACTGTCTTAAATTTCTTTTGAATATATTTTTGCGAATTGTCAAGAATTTTTGGAGTTAGCACAACATTACCTGGCTTATAAACACCATGTACATTTCCAAAAGATGCAGCAATTGTGAAGTTAGGGCTTACACTAATTAAAGTTTCGTAAGCAAAAGCAACCTCTTCAGGTTGAGTATAAAGTTTCGAGCTGTCAACATCCGTATTATCTATACCATCTTCTTCGCCACCAGTAATACCCAATTCAATTTCAATGGTCATACCAATTTTGTTCATTCTCTCGAAATACTTTTTACAAGTAGCCATATTCTCTTCAATAGGCTCTTCCGATAAATCAAGCATATGAGAACTGAATAAAGGCTTACCTGTTTCTGCAAAATGCTTTTCACCTGCATCTAATAATGCATCAATCCAAGGTAATAATTTTTTAGCTGCATGGTCGGTATGCAAAATTACCGGTATACCATATGCTTCAGCCATTAAGTGTACGTGCTTCGCTCCTGCAATAGTTCCAAAAACAGCTGCTTCCTGCCCCTCTAATTTAAGACCTTTGCCTGCATTAAATGCACCGCCACCATTCGAGAACTGAACAATAACAGGAGAATTAACTGTTTTTGCTGCTTCTAATACTGCATTAATAGAATCAGAACCCACTACATTTACTGCCGGTAATGCAAACTGATTTTCCTTAGCAATACGAAATACTTCTGAAACATCATTCCCTGACAATACTCCAGGCTTTACTTTGTCAAAAATTTTCTCGCTCATAATGTTAAATTATTTATATATAACTATTGAATATTGATTATCTAAATAAAAAACAATGCAAATATATAAAATGATTTTTGACCTTATAGTATTATTCTACACATCTTAATACTTGCATTAAAGTTGTTTGCTTTGAGTCCTTTATTTCTTTTTCGATAAATCCTGAAACCCTATGGTATTTAAATATTTTAACAGGCGCATTTTTAAGTATTTCGTACTGATCGGCAGATAATTTAAAAATAATCATAGAAGATAGGTCAACATAATCATCTAACTCTGTAGAATCAACAGGCATATGTCTTGGGAAAAGAATAATCTCGTCGTCATTAGGCAAAACAAAGCTTATTTCACGATCCTCCTGAATTGAAAACTCCGAATCTTTATAGTATTTGAGTTTTAAGTACTTATTTGTGCCTATGCATTGTGCCTTTATATAAATTGGCTGATTATTTATTCTACAAAGCATTTCAGGTTCTGTTCTTTTTATAGGAATTTCAAGCAAGCCATCAATTTCATTTACTTCATAAGAACATTTCTGCGAAAATCCATTATATGGAGTCATTAGAGTAAACAAAATAATTACACTAAGTTGGTATATTATTCTAATTGACATAATTTATAATTTTGATAAGAGTTTTAAGAAAATTGAGCTCGGTAATATTCCATCCTCATCTTCTGAATAATTTGGATGTATTCGTTCCACTTCGAATAATTCTAAATCCTCAATATTATTAGTATTTAATGAGCCTGCTGGCTTTGATATAAAATATTCCCCAATTTCATTTAATGTAATTCTTGAAATAATAATTTTTTCACTATCAGCCTGTCGCTCAATTGCAGCCGAAGCATTAACAGTATCTCCCCATATATCATAAGAAAGCTTATTTTTACCTACAACGCCTGCAATAACCTTTCCTGAATGAATACCAAACCCTATTTCAAAAACTGGTAAATTAGACATTTTTCTGTCTAAATTAATTTGTTCAAAAGTATTTTTTATTTTTAAAGATGCTAATACAACATCGATTGGGTTGCTTCTGTTGCGCAATGGCACACCACCTGCTCCAAGATAAACCCCGCCAACAGTTTTTATTTTCTCTACATAATGTTGCTCAAGAATATCATCAATTAACACTAATACTTCATGCAATTGCTCAACCAACATCTCTATTGGAATTTTTTCTGTTAACGATAAGAAATTACGGACATTCAATTGTAATAAAGTTACTTTTTTATACGACCGTGGTGTGGCATAGCCCTTTTTCTTTAACTGAATAGCTATTTCGTATGGTAAAACTTTATTTAAAACCTCCTCTGACTTTTCCTTAGCTACTTCCAAAGCTTTCTTCTGATCACTTAATTCACTCATTTGATCTTCAGCATAATCCTTTACTGATTCAAGGTGTTCTGATAAGGTTTGAGAATTCTCCTGTCTTTGCACCAATTCCTCTTCCATTTCCTTTTGCTTGGTAAAATCAGTATCAATAACTATAAAACGGATAATTTCTCCTTTAGTGTTTTTTACAGGTGTTAAAGTAGAATGAATCCACTTTCGTTCCCCACTTTTAGTAAAAAATTCTCTTGAAAAAGTTAAAGCAGGGTTATTCTTAAAAAAATCAGTCTCTATTTCATTAAACAATTTAATAAAGCCTTGATTTTCTTTACCCATTAACACCTTATATTCCTCTAAAGAATATCCATAAAGATTCTCAAATCCTTTATTTGCCCAATGAATGTTCCCATTTGCATCGAGCAAAAGTATTGAATTATGAGCGTTTAAAGCAATAGATGCTAACAACTCAGAATCAATTGAATTCTTATTATTTAAAGGATAATTCATAAAAAAGCTAACTAATTAGGTATTAAACGCATAAAAATACAAAATATATGCAATTATTTTAAGTATTTTTGCAAAACCTAAAACAAAAAATGAAAAAAAGAACCCAATTTTATTAATTTGATAATATATTAACTGCAAAATAAGCAAGAAAACAATCATATATACGTTACTTTAAAAATACTTTAAATAATCTTTTATTGAAAATTAAACACCAATTATGAAAAAGGCTGAGATACATACCTCAAAAGGTATAATGAAAGTTGAATTTTTTGACAACGATGCTCCAGAAACAGTAAAGAATTTCACTACACTTGCAGAAAAAGGCTTTTACGATGGACTAACTTTCCACAGAGTTTTACCAAACTTTGTGATACAAGGTGGATGCCCTGACGGAACGGGTGCTGGTGGGCCAGGTTATTCTATAAAATGCGAATTAGATGGCGATAATCAGTACCACGATAAAGGAGTATTGTCGATGGCTCATGCAGGTCGTGATACAGGTGGTTCTCAATTTTTCATATGCCATAGCAGAGATAATACTGCTCATTTAGACAAACAACACACATGCTTTGGAAAAGTTTATGAAGGTCTTGAAATAATCGACACCATTACCCAAGGTGATGTAATTGAGAAAATTGTTGTTGCTGAGTAGAAATATAAGATACTTAGAGATGTATAGAAAATGACCAAAAAAGTTTTTGTTAAGATGAACGACCAAGCAATCGATCGATTTACAGAATGTAAGGATTGCTTCAATTTTGCCTACCTGAAGGTAAACCAAAAAAAGTCAATCGTGTTAGCAATGACCAAAACTAACTTTCTGTACACCCTCTATATTTTATATTAATTAATGTATATTCGCACTTTATAAAAAATAATATGAAGCCCCTAAGTAAAAAATTATAGAAATTTATATGGGTTCATGAAATTAACTAAAATTTAAAACGTATGAAAAATTTGCTTTTATTAATTATGGCAACTGTCACAATGGTATCTTGCCAAAGTCTAAATTCAACACATCCTATTAAAACTCAGGTTGACTCAGTGAGCTACTTAATGGGTGCCAGCGATGGTGATAGGTTAATTACAAGTTTTGAAAAAGAAAAACTAGACACTTTACTAAATCTTGATCTATATTTCAAAGGTCTTTCCGATGCTTCTACTGAGGCAGAATTAAAATACGATCCAGAAACAGAATCTTCAAAAGTTGAAGCATTCTTCCAGGAATATCAAGTTTCTAAAATGGCAGAATCTACAGATACAACTGGCTTGCTTTCAGGCTTTACTCCAGATGTGGCTAGAGTTGACTCAATAAGTTACATAATGGGTGCATCTGACGGGCAAGGAATGATTAAAGGTTTTGCTGATGCTGGGTTAGATACAACTATTGTTTTTGAACTTTACTTAGAAGGTTTATTTGCTACTGGAAAAGGTGAAGAATCTCGCATTCCAGTAGAAGAGAACATGCAAATGATTAAAGATTTTTTCCAAAAACTTCAAGAAAGTCGTAAAATTGCGGAAGAATCAAAAATTAATGAACAGTTTGCTCAAGTAAAAACTGCAGGTGAAGAGTTTCTAGCACAAAACAAAGGTGTTGATGGTATAGTTGAAACTGCTAGCGGTTTACAATATGAAGTAATGGTTGAAGGAAAAGGACCAAAACCAACAATTAACAATACTGTAAAAGTTCATTACCACGGAACTCTTATTGACGGTACTGTTTTTGACAGCAGCGTTGATCGCGGTGAGCCAACATCTTTCCCAGTAGGAAGAGTTATTGCAGGATGGACAGAAGCATTGCAATTAATGCCTGTTGGTTCTAAATGGAAATTATATATTCCGCAAGATATTGCTTATGGAGCTAACCCTCGTGCGGGTGGTCCAATTGAACCATTTGCAGCATTAATTTTTGAAGTAGAGCTTTTAAGCATCGAAAAATAAGTGCTTTTTAAATAGTACATTAATTAAAGTCCGGTTCTGCCGGACTTTTTTATTAGCCCTCCTTTTCTTAATTAAATCGTTAGATTTTAGATACTAAACCTGCCTGCGACAGGAAGACAATAGGTGTATTCACTTGATACCTACACAATTAAATTAGTATTCGGCAGCTTGTGCAATCCTGTATATCAGTATATTACAAAAACATAACGAGTCGTTTTTCTACAATCTCTCCTATATTATATTTTTCTTTTGTAAGTTTGTCAAAAATAATTTTGTATGGCTCTTATTTTAAATATCGAAACAGCTACAAGTGTTTGTTCGGCGGCAATTTCAAAAAATGGCGAAGTATTTGATTTACTGGAAAGTTTTGATGACCGATCTCATGCCTCACTGCTTACGGTATATATTGAAGAGCTTTTTACTAAAAATAAGTTACAATATTCTGATATTGATGCCGTATCGATAAGTGAAGGACCGGGTTCATACACTGGTTTGCGTATTGGGGTTTCTGTGGCAAAAGGAATATGTTTTGCACAAAACAAACCGCTAATTGCAATAAATACTCTAAAAGCAATGGCCATAATGGCAAAAGAAACTAATGTTGATATTGAAACAAACAGCTTGCTTTGCCCAATGATTGATGCAAGGCGAATGGAAGTTTATTCTGCACTTTTCGATAATCGTTTAACCGATATTAGAGAAACCAGAGCAGAAATAATTGAAGAGAATATTTATCACAAAGAGCTAAATAAGCACCCAGTATATTTTTTTGGAAACGGTGCCAATAAATGCAAAGACATAATACAACATAAGAATGCCTTCTTTCTTGACAACATTTATCCATCGGCTAAATATATGGCGCAGTTAGCGCAGATAGCTTTTAAAAATAACGATTTCAAAGATGTTGCTTACTTTGAGCCATTCTATTTAAAAGATTTTGTTGCTACAAGGCCTAAAAAGAAGATGTTTTAACAGGACTGTAACATTGAATCTTCTTTGAAAAAGTATATTTTCATTCGTTTAAAATTTGCGCTCAGGTTGAGACCTACCTTGTCGGCAGACAGGTATGACTCACTTCTAAATTATTATTAGTATGTGTCTCTCTCGATAGTTATCCCTTAGGTTTGCATAGTCATGAGCTGTTTCATACTAACATATTTATTTTTAACACAGAAATACTTTTGCCATGCGTAAAATATTGATAGTTATATTGCCATTATTACTTGCCTCAATAATTTTCTTATTCTGGCCTATTAACAGGTATGAAAAATCATTCATTTATAAAGCAACTCTTTTACATCAAATAAAAAATAATAATTGGGAAAATGTAGAGAAGGTATTCACTTTTATTGAGAAAAATACCCATGATGAAAAATACATTGTTTCGTTTATTGAGCTTTTAGGCAATTACGCTGGCAACACTAAATGGCCGGTAATTATAAATGCTACTAAAAACAAATCTCCCCAAGTACGAGCTTCAGCAGTTCATTCACTTGCCAAATATCCATCAGAGGAGGCAAAGCAAGCTGTGTTTAAATGCATTAAAGATAAAAAGCAAATAGTTCGTATTAAAGCTGTTTACACAACTCAACAATGGTCGAAGCAAATATTTACTAAAATAGAATTAGAAAAAATTGAGAAAGCCATAGTTGAATATGAATCATTCCTGTTTGCAAATTCAGATGACTCAGAATTACAATATGATTTAGGTAATTTTTATACTAAAAATAAAAAGTTCAATAAAGCAATTGAAGCTTATAATAATTCTTTAAACATTGATAAAAACCAAATAAATACTATTGTAAATTTAGGAATGGCGCATATGTATTTGAAGGATTATAGCAAGGCAAAGGAATTTTTAAACCATGCATTGGAATTAAATCCAGATAATGAAATTGCACTAACAAACTATGCTTTGTTAATGATTGAAACTAAAAATTTGAAGGAAGCTGAATCTGTTTATAGAAAAATATTTAAGCTTAACCCAAATTCGGCACAAGCTGCTTATAATATTGCTGTTTTAAATGGTTCTGATAATTATATAGAAGCAGAAAAATGGGCAGGAATTGCAAGCAAGCTAGACCCTGGAAGCTCTAATTATCAATACTCATACGCTTATTATTTAATGTTAAAGGGAGAACCACGAAAAGCTGTATTTGAGCTTATTGAACTGATTGAGAAAAATGCTTATTATATTGATGCTTACATGCTTTTAGCTCAATTGTATCATGAAAATAACGATTCTGAATCTGCAATAAAATTGCTTAAAAGAGCAAAGAAAATACCCAATACTTCGCCCCAAATGAAGGCAAGAATTTCTAGTCTATTAAATGAAGTGCTTATACAATAGACTTGCACAAATGGACATGAATAACATGAGTGTTCTACGATAATTGTATATTAAGTGTTCATTTTTTGATTTTTGATTGATTTAAAAATCAAATGTTTAATTTAGCTTTATTCTAGTAAAATAAATAAGTAGTATGTCTATACAACTCTCACACAAACAAATTGAACATGATGGCTATTGCCAACATTATGTGTTCTTTAAAAATATTTCTTCATCTGAATTGAATAATCTTGCAGACGCAATATCAGAGTTCATATATGAACATAAAATTTCTTTATTAGAAGCAACAATTTGTGGTAATAGAGATTTATACAAAATTCATAAAAAAGCAGAGAAAAAAACTTTTGGAGAACCAAACTGGCCAATAACATGGCTAAATAATGAGCAAGCTGAGAATAAACTTTCGGGTTATTATTCAGGTATAAGCGGAACTACCGTAAAAACGCTATTAGGTAGTAACTTTATAAATAAGGTTTTTGAAACAGCTCATGCTCGCTATTGCTTTACAGGGGAAGTATATCATGATAACTCTAAAAATGAAATTTCCATTCAAGCCACTAAGGTATTTGATACATTTTTAGGAGCTCTTGCTTTTGCCGGACTAGAGGCAAGGAATACTGTGCGAACATGGTTGTATAATAGTAACATAAAAGAATGGGGTGCAAGTTTATATAGCTCATTAAACTATTTTGCAAAAGAAAACAGCATTGTTTTAGCTGCTACAAACATTGGCTGTAAAAACCAACACAAAAGTGCCATCATTGGTTCCCTTTTAGCTATTAAACCAATTACAAATGAAATAAAAGTTACAGCTATCCAAGCAAGTTCTGCTGAAGGCTTGGACCGCACAAGAGGTATTATTGTTCCAGCGATAAAAATTAGAACCCCAAAAAGCGAAACTATTTTAATTTCAGAAACCAGCTCTTTAATAAAACCAGACAATAAAACTTCTAATTCAAATTGCGAAACTCAAGTTTTAGAAAGCCTTGCCCAAATGGAGAAAATACTATTAGAAAATGATTTTAGTTGGAAAAATATGGTTCGAGCTATTGCATATTTTGTAGATTCAAAAGATATAAAACTATTCAAGCAAATTTGTAAAGAGAAAGGAATTCCGGCTGCACCAATTATAACAACACAAGTAGCAATGAATAATTCAGATTTGATGTTTGAACTAGAAGCCGATTTCTCGAAACAAATTACAACTTAATAATTCG
>JAUXEM010000019.1 GCA_030620515.1 Salinivirgaceae bacterium | reverse complement strand
GCTAATATATGTTTTTGCTATCTACCAGCCAATATTATCTTGAATAAATCATCTTATTAGTTAAATTCTACATACCATAAATTTAATCTATTTCATTAATACATCCATTTTAACTAATTTCACAAATAATATATGCAAAATTAAACCGTTATACTTTTTATAAAAACTAAGACTAAAAAAACTATGAAAAAACTATTTTTTTTACTCCCGATTCTTTTTGTGATGTGCCAAGGACCATCCACAACTGAGATTCAGAAAACACAAGCTACAAACGACAGTTTACAACGCCTTGTAATTGAGCGCGATTCAGCTCTGTATGCATTTATGGAAACCTTTAATACTATTGAAAGTAATTTGCAGGAAATAAAGGCTAAAGAGAATATTATTAGCATTAATACCTCCGATGATTTGAATCAGCCGAATCGCGAAAATAAGATAAACGACGAGATTCAGGCTATTTATGATTTAATGCTAGAGAACAAAAGTAAAGTTGCCCAGTTGGAAAGACAGCTAAAAAGAGCCAATATAAACAGCTCTGAGCTTCAACAAGCCATTAAAAGCTTACACTTAAAGCTTCAAGAAAAAGATGTTGAAATTCTTCAATTACGCGAGGAACTTAAAACCATGAATATACAAGTTGATGAACTAGCCTACGAAATTGACACTTTAAAATTTGATAATGAAGTAAAAACTGCCATTATTCAAACGCAGGAAGAAAGTCTTAATACTGCTTACTACATAATTGGCTCGGCTAAAGAGCTTAAAGCGAACAAAATAATTGATAAAAAAGGAAGTTTTATTGGAACTAAAAAATTAAATAAAGATTTCGACAAAACACTTTTTACAAAAGTAGATATTCGTGAATTAATCTCTATTGATTTAGAAGTACAGAAAGTTAAAATACTTACTACTCACCCTAGCAATTCTTATGAATTTGCTGGAGAAAAACCTATTAATAGTCTTGAAATTACAGATATGTATGTTTTTTGGAGCGTGTCAAAATATTTGGTTATTATAATCAATTAAAAAACAACTATTCATTTGCAACTAAAAAAATCCCAATCGTTCTGATTGGGATTTTTCTTTTTTATTACCTATAATTTTTACTTGAATAACTCTTAAGAAAATTTAAAAAACAAGGCTTGCGAGTTAGATTTGTCAGTATTTTACTTTTGTAAATGACTGACAAGAATAACGAGCGAAACGCAGTTATTGGTATTTTCTTAAAGGCATTGTACTATTTTTTATAGCCATATACAGCCATATCACCTAACTCCTCCTCAATACGAAGTAGTTGGTTGTATTTTGCCATACGGTCTGAACGGCTCATTGAACCAGTTTTAATCTGTCCTGAATTAGTTGCAACAGCAATATCCGCAATGGTAGAATCTTCCGTTTCACCTGAACGGTGGCTTGTTACCGAAGTATAACCCGCACGATGAGCCATTTCAATAGCATTTAAAGTCTCGGTTAAAGTACCAATTTGGTTTACCTTAATCAAGATAGAATTTGCTGCTTTTAACTCAATTCCTTTCTTTAAATATTCCACATTCGTAACAAATAAATCGTCACCAACAATTTGGCACTTATCTCCAATTTTAGCATTTAGTTTAACCCAGCCATCCCAGTCACCTTCATCCATTCCATCTTCAATGGAATCAATTGGATATTTCTCAGATAATTGAGCAAGGTAATCAGCCTGTTCTGCACTTGAACGCTTGGCTCCATTTTCGCCTTCAAATAGTGAATAATCGTAAACACCATCTTTAAAGAATTCCGATGCTGCACAATCTAAAGCAATAGTTACCTCTTCGCCCGGCTTGTAACCTGCAGCTTTAATGGCTGTAATTATAGATTCAAGAGCATCTTCGGTTCCATCTAATGCAGGAGCAAAACCACCCTCATCGCCAACAGCAGTACTTAAGTTACGGTCGTGTAATACTTTTTTAAGATTATGAAAAATCTCAGCTCCCATTCTTAAACCTTCTCTAAAACTTGGTGCCCCTATTGGGCGAATCATGAATTCCTGAAAAGCTATTGGTGCATCAGAGTGCGAACCACCATTAATAATATTCATCATTGGTATTGGCAAAGTTACTGCATTTACTCCACCTATGTAGCGATACAATGGCAAACCAGAATACTCAGCAGCAGCTTTAGCTACCGCTAACGATACTCCCAAAATAGCATTTGCACCTAAATTACTTTTAGTTTTTGTTCCATCTAAAGCAAGCATCATTGTATCAATACCAACTTGATTTGTCACTGGCAAACCTTCTAATTCTGGACCAATTTTTTCGTTTACATTCTCAACAGCTTTAAGAACTCCTTTTCCTAAATATCTGTTTTTATCACCATCACGCAATTCTAAAGCTTCGTTTTCACCAGTTGAAGCCCCTGAAGGAACTGCTGCGCGACCAATAATTCCACAATCGAGTAATACTTCAACTTCTACGGTTGGGTTGCCACGTGAATCAATTATTTCACGAGCATGTACATTTGCTATTATTCCCATAATATTGATTATTATTTTGTTTTAAAATTTATAATTGTCTGCAATATAACATAAAGATAGGCGTAATTGTTTGCAAAAAGAGGTTAACGCTTAAACTATATTAACCAAAATAAAAACAAGTTTATAAACTAAACTGTTCTATTAAAATTTACAAATACTAATAGCCTACATTAGATATTTAAATATTTTCAGAAACCATTTCACGCAATATATCGCAGTTTGTTTCACAACTTTCTGGCACATTAATATATACTGCTTACTTTCTTGTATTTCAGCATTGCTTGCATGTTTATTTTTTCTTTATCGTTACTCTTTCCTTGAAACTCTTCATGTTTTGCCGTCGGCATCTTTGCTTTTTTGCAGGAATTAAGCTAAGCTCCATATACTTATGGATTCTATTCCCCTTAACAAAGTGCTAAAATAATGTGGCTCAATCCAAGCCTACTCAATAATATCGTCTTTCACATTTAATGTAAGTTTAAATGCACCTAGCTGTGGAGTACATTCAATACCCAGAGTTAATTCGGATATATCGACAATTTGTTTTGCCTTACACATTTAAGTTTCTTCAGATATTATGGCAGGTTCACAAATCTCACTTTCACCTTCATGTGTAAAACACATATGCAATAATACTTAATTTTGAAGCACTAAAAATAGCTAAAAAACACATTTATTTAGCGATAAATTTATGATTTTGCACAGTTTTTAATCACTATAAATAAGCACTATTTATACTTTGAAAGTATCAAAAAAAAAGAGTACACTCCTATGAGTGTACTCTTTTTATATGCTTTAAAGAAGTATGTTACTATTCTTCTTTTTTCTCTTCTTTCTGTGGTTTTTCTTTTTTAACCTCTTCCACTTTTGCTTCTACCTTAGCAGCTTCTTCTACTTTTGGTTCTTCAACGGCAGGGGTTTCTTCAACTTTTGCTTCTACTTCAGTTGTTTCAACAGTTTCTGTTGGCTCAACTACAGGAGCATCAGTTTTCTTTTTACCACTTCTTCTTCTTTTCGAAGTTGATTTCTTCGCCTCTTTAGCTTGTGTGTATACTTCGTTATAGTCTACTAACTCAATAATACACATTTCAGCATTGTCACCTTGACGGCTTCCTGTCTTAAGGATGCGCGTATAACCACCTGGACGTCCTGCAACTTTCACTGCAACATCTCTAAATAATTCTGTAACGCTTTCCTTATTTTGCAGGTAGCTGAATACCACCCTTCTTGAGTGAGTTGAATCAACTTTTGATTTGGTAATTAAAGGCTCTACATAACTTTTTAATGCTTTTGCTTTAGCTACTGTAGTATTAATTCTTTTGTGAAGAATTAATGAAGTTGCCATATTTGAAAGCATTGCGTGCCTGTGTGCCGTTTTTCTACCTAAATGATTAAAACTTTTATTGTGTCTCATCTCAATTATTCTTTCTCAAGTTTATACTTACTAATGTCCATTCCAAAAGTAAGATTCATTGAATCTAACAGATCATCAAGTTCTGTTAAGGATTTTTTACCAAAATTCCTGAATTTAAGCAGGTCATTCTTATTGAAAGTACATAAATCTCCTAATGTTTCAACATCGGCTGCTTTTAGGCAGTTTAATGCACGAACAGAAAGATCCATATCAACAAGTTTGGTTTTTAGAAGCTGACGCATATGCAACACCTCTTCATCAAATTCTTCAGCTTGGTATTTCTCGTCTGTGTCAAGAGTTATCTTTTCGTCAGAGAATAGCATAAAGTGATAAATAAGAATTTTTGCAGCTTCTTTTAATGCATCTTTTGGGTGAATTGAACCATCAGTTCTAATCTCAAAAACAAGCTTTTCGTAGTCCGTTTTTTGTTCTACCCTATAGTTTTCAACTGTATACTTTACGTTGCGAATAGGCGTATGTATAGAATCTAATGCAATTACTCCAAACTCAGTATCTACGGGCATATTTTCCTCTGAAGGAACGTAACCTCGACCTTTGTTAATGGTAATCTCTAATTGAAGTTTTACAGAAGGTTCTAATTTGCATATAACTAATTCGGGATTTAAAATCTCAAAACCAGTAATGAACCTTGAAATGTCACCAGCAGTAAAAACTTCTTGATCAGAAATAGTGATAGAAACTTTTTCGTGGTCGATATCTTCAATTTGTTGTTTAAAACGAATCTGTTTTAAATTCAACACAATTTCAGAAACATCTTCAATTACACCTGCAACAGTAGAGAATTCGTGCTCTACGCCTTCAATCTTAACAGTCGTAATAGCATAACCCTCCAACGAAGAAAGTAATATCCTTCTTAAAGCGTTACCTACTGTATTTCCGTAACCAGGTTCTAACGGTCTGAATTCGAATTTTCCTAAATGGTCATCCGCTTCCAGCATTATAACTTTATCGGGTTTCTGAAAAGCTAAAATTGCCATAATAATATAATATTACTTAGAATATAATTCAACTATTAATTGTTCTTTAATATTCTCAGGGATTTCTGTTCTCTCTGGAATATTAAGGTATTTACCTGATCTATTATCGTTATCCCATTCAATCCATGGGTATTTAGAGTGGTTTGCACTATCTAGTGCGCTTGAAACCACTACTAGAGATTTTGATTTCTCTCTAACACTAATTATCTGACCTGGTTTTACAATGTAAGAAGCGATATTAACAACATCAGCATCTACAGTAATGTGCTTATGCGACACTAACTGACGAGCAGCTGCACGAGTTGGAGCAATACCTAAACGGTATACTAAATTATCCAAACGCGATTCTAATAGTTGTAATAATACCTCACCTGTCACCCCTTTACTTCGCTGTGCTTTTCCAAACAAATTTGCAAATTGTTTCTCAAGCACACCATAAGTGTATTTAGCTTTTTGTTTTTCCTTAAGCTGAACACCGTACTCAGAAGATTTTCTTCTTTTCTTGTTTTGTCCATGCATCCCAGGAGGGAAGTTTTTTCTTTCAAAGTATTTGTCAGGCCCATAAATAGGGTCGCCAAACTTTCTGGCGATTTTTGTTTTTGGTCCAGTATATCTAGCCATCTGCTAAAATTTTAATCTATTTAATAAAATTAAACACGACGCCTCTTTGGAGGTCGACATCCATTATGTGGTAAAGGTGTAACATCTACAATCTCTACTACTTCAATTCCCTGATTATGGATAGTTCTAATAGCAGACTCCCTACCAGTGCCAGGTCCTTTAACGTACACTTTTGCTTTTCTCATGCCCATATCATAGGCAACCTTAGCGCAATCTTCAGCGGCAACTTGTGCGGCATATGGAGTATTCTTTTTAGAACCTCTAAAACCGTTCTTACCAGCTGATGACCAGGAAACAACTTGCCCTTCATTATTCGAAATTGTAACAATAATATTGTTGAATGACGAATGAATGTGCACTTGTCCGGTTGCTTCCACCTTTACAACCTTTTTTCTCGTAGTCTTCGACTTTTGTGCCATAATAAATTATCCCTTATTTAACAGCTTTCTTTTTATTTGCTACGGTTTTCTTTCTACCCTTACGAGTACGAGCATTGTTTTGTGTATTTTGTCCGCGAACAGGTAACCCTGTACGGTGACGGATACCACGATAACAACCTACATCCATTAACCGTTTAATATTCAATTGGATTTCTGATCTTAACTCTCCTTCTAACTTAAAGTTTTCATTAAGTATTTCACGAAGGTTTGTTATTTCAGCATCTGTCCAATCGCTCACTTTGGTGTCGTAGCTAATTTTAGCTTCGTCAAGAATTTTACGAGCTGAGCTAGAACCAACACCAAAAATATAGGTAAGTCCTACTTCGCCTCTTTTATTCTTTGGTAAATCAACACCTACTAATCGTGCCATAAATTACAGTTTAAAATTTTGGTTTGCAAAGTTAAATAAATTATCCTTGACGTTGCTTAAATTTCGGATTTTTTTTGTTAATCACATACAAACGTCCTTTTCTTCGTACGATTTTACAATCAGAACTGCGTTTCTTTACTGATGCTCTTACTTTCATCTTTCAAGTTCTTTTATTTGTATCTAAATGTTATGCGCCCTTTTGTTAAATCATAAGGCGACATTTCAACTTTTACTTTATCACCGGGCAATATTTTGATATAATGCATGCGCATTTTACCAGAAATATGAGCGGTAATAACATGTCCATTCTCAAGTTCTACACGAAACATAGCGTTACTTAATGCTTCGATAATGGTTCCATCTTGTTCAATTGAAGGCTGTTTTGCCATAATTAAATTTTTTCTTTTTTATTCTATTAGTTCAAAGTTCGATAGTATTTCCGCTTTTTTCTCTCCTACCGCTACGGTATGTTCGAAATGTGCTGACAAGCTACCATCTTTTGTTTTCAAAGTCCAGCCATCGTCTTCCAATCTACATTGGCGACTTCCTATATTTATCATTGGTTCAATTGCTATAACCATACCTCTTTTTAATTTGAGTCCGGTTCTTGCTTTTCCATAGTTTGCTATATCTGGGTCTTCATGTAGGTTCTTACCTATTCCATGTCCTACCATTTCGCGTACTACAGAATATCCTTTTGCTTCTACGTATTTTTGTATTGCAAAGCTTATATCACCAATACGATTTCCTTCACACGCTAATTCTATCCCTTTAAATAAAGCACTTTTTACAGATAATATAAAATCTTTTACTTTCTCATCCACACTTTCTACATAGAAGGTATAACATGAGTCTCCGTAAAAATTATTCTTTACTACGCCACAATCGATCGACACAATATCTCCATCTCGCAACTCATCTCTCGATGGAATACCATGCACAACAGTATCGTTGACGGATATGCATAATGTATTTGGATAACCATTGTAATTAAGAAAAGCAGGCTTAGCTTTATGATCGTTTATAAAATCATAGGCTAATTTATCAAGTTTCAAAGTGCTTGTGCCAGGTTTAATAAAACCTTTTAACATTGCATGTGTTTTTGAAACAAGTTGACAACTTTCCTTAATTAACAGAATTTGTTCGGCTGTCTTATAAAATAACATCAAAGAACTTAAACAATTACGACTATATTACAGAACGTCCACCTTTAATTCGGCCGCTCTTCATTAAACCATCGTAATGTCTCATTAATAAGTGACTTTCAATTTGCTGCAGTGTATCTAACACAACACCCACCATAATTAAAAGCGATGTACCACCATAAAAATAAGCAAAGTTAGTATCTATCCCAGCTATCATCGCGAAAGCGGGCATAATAGCAACAAATGCTAAAAATATAGAACCTGGTAAAGTAATCCTCGACATAACAGTGTCAAGGAATTCAACAGTTTTTCTTCCAGGTTTTACTCCAGGAATAAATCCACCATTCTTTTTCATGTCTTCAGCCATTTGTGTTGGATTAATAATAATAGCTGTGTAGAAATAAGTAAAAAGAACGATTAATACAGCGGTTATAAAATTATATAAGAACCCTGTGTTATCAGCCATACGAGCTGCAAATCCTGTAGCAGAATCACTATCAGAAAATCCTACTAAAATAATAGGTAAAAACATTATTGCTTGAGCAAAAATGATAGGCATTACACCGGAAGCATTTACCTTTAGAGGTATATACTGGCGAACACCACCATACTGCTTGTTTCCAACAATACGCTTAGCATATTGAACAGGAATACGTCTTGTACCTTGTATTAATAATATTGTTAAGGCTACAACAACTGCTAAAGCAATCATTTCAACCAAGAACATTACTAAACCACCACCTTGCTCATTAATTCTTGAAACAAGTTCAACCCATAATGAAGATGGGAGACGTGCAATAATACCAATCATGATTATAAGTGAAATACCATTACCAATACCTTTATCGGTAATTCTTTCACCTAACCACATCACGAACATAGTACCTGCCGCTAGAATCATAATAGAAGAAACTGTGAAAAGTGCACCTTGTAAAACAAAAGCAGAAGCTGGTAATTGCGAATGTAAATTGGCTAAATAACTAGGACCTTGCATTAATAATATAATTAAAGTTAGGTACCTGGTAATTTGATTCATCTTACGACGACCACTTTCACCTTCACGCTGTAATTTTTGGAAATAAGGCACTGCCATTCCTAACAATTGAATAACAATGGAGGCTGAAATGTAAGGCATAATTCCTAATGCAAAAATTGACGCATTAGAGAATGCACCTCCAGAAAACATGTCTAAAAGTCCTAATACTCCACCCGAAGTTTGATCTTTTAATGCAGCTAGCTGCGAAGGATCAATACCTGGCAATACCACTCTTGTACCAAGGCGGTATATTAAAAGTAATCCTAGTGTAGTAAGGATTCTTGACTTTAAATCCTCTATTTTCCAAATGTTTTTTAAGGTTTCAATAAATCTCTTCATTAATGTAAATTTACAAAGTTACTACTGTACCTTCGTTCTTTTCAATAGCTTCAACAGCTGATTTCGAGAAGGCGTTAGCTTTTACTTCAAGCTTAAGGCTTAATTTTCCGTTTCCAAGAATTTTAATATTGTCATTTTTAGAGCATAACCCGTTATCGAGTAATACGTCTTTATCAATAACAGTATAATTCTTAGCTTCAGAAATTTTCTGTAAATCGCCTATGTTGATAGCTTTATATTCTTTTCTGTTGATATTCTTAAAACCAAATTTAGGTACACGTCTTTGCAATGGCATTTGACCGCCTTCAAATCCTACCTTCTTAGAATATCCTGAGCGTGATTTTTGCCCTTTATGTCCACGAGTAGCTGTGCCACCACGGCCAGAGCCTTGACCACGTCCCAATCGCTTATTGGTCTTTATAGAACCACTTGCTGGTTTTAAATTACTTAAATCCATATTCGAAATTATTTTATTTCTTCGAAAGAAATGAGATGTTTAACTTTATTTATCATTCCCAAAACCTGAGGAGTACCTTCGTGTTCTTTAGTTTGGTTTATTTTGTGTAAACCTAAAGCTTCAAGCGTTAATTTCTGACGCTGGGTACTACCAATCTTACTTCTTGTTTGTGTAACTCGATATTTTGCCATGTCGTATAATTTAACCTTTAAAAACTTTTTCTAATGAAACTCCGCGCTCATTTGCTACACCGTAGGCATCGCGCATTTTAAGAAGTGCCTCAATAGTTGCTTTCACAACATTATGTGGGTTCGAAGAGCCTTTTGATTTTGCAAGACAATCTTTTACACCAACACTCTCCAGTACAGCACGCATAGCACCACCAGCTTTAACACCGGTACCACTAGATGCTGGAGCAATGAATACATGCGCACCACCATAACGAGCTAATTGTTCGTGAGGTATAGTTCCGTTAATTACAGGAACTTTCATTAAATTTTTCTTTGCATCTTCAATTCCTTTGCTTATAGCAGTAGTTACTTCATTAGCTTTACCTAAGCCATGACCAACGATACCATTCTCGTCTCCTACTACAACAATAGCTGAAAAGCTGAAAGTACGACCACCTTTAGTTACCTTAGTAACGCGATTTATAGAAACCAAGCGGTCTTTTAATTCTAAATCTGTTGTTTTAATTTTTCTGATGCTTGACATACCTATTAAAATTTAAGTCCTCCTTTACGTGCAGCCTCAGCCAAAGCTTTAACTCTACCATGATATAAAAACCCATTGCGATCAAAAACCACAGTGGTAATTCCAGCGTCTATAGCTTTCTTAGAGGCTAATTCACCTACTTTTTCAGCTTTTTGAGACTTGTTTCCTTTAAAATCAATCACTTCTTTATTAAGTGATGAAGCAGATACAAGTGTCTTTCCTGAAACATCGTCAATAATTTGAATTGAGATTTGCTTATTGCTACGAAATACACTCATTCGAGGGCTATCAGGCGTTCCGTTAACTTTTGAACGGATGCTCACTTTTATCTTTTGTCTTCTTATATTCTTACTAAAAGCCATAATTCAATTTTTTAATCGTTTATGCACTAGCGGATTTACCAGCTTTCCTGCGAATTACTTCACCCTTGAATAAGATACCTTTTCCTTTATAAGGTTCCGGTTTTCTTAACGACCTAATTTTGGCCGCCACTTGTCCAATAAGTTGTTTGTCACAACTTTCAAGTGTTAATCTTGGATTAGAGCGTCGTTCAGTAACTGCTTCTACTTTAACTTCTGTTGGTAACTCAAAAACGATATTATGAGAATAACCTAAACTCATTTCAAGCATTTGGCCTTTAGATTCTGCACGGTATCCTACCCCTACAAATTCCATCTCAATTTTGTACCCTTCAGAGACACCTATAACCATATTATTAATTAAAGAGCGATATAAACCATGCATAGATTTATGTGCTTTTTCATCTGATGGTCTAGTAACAACGAGTTCTCCCTCTTTGACTTCAACTTTGATGTCGGGGTTAACTTGCTGCTCCATTTCTCCTTTAGGCCCTTTTACTACTACCAAGTTATTTTTGTCTACCGTAATGGTAACACCGCTTGGTACAGCTACAGGTAAATTTCCTATTCGTGACATTCTATCTATTTTTTAATAAACGTAACACAATACTTCTCCACCTACATTCTTAGCTTTGGCTTCTTTCTCGGTCATTACACCAGCCGAGGTAGATATAATAGCTATTCCTAACCCGTTTAATACACGAGGAAGCTCTCTAGCTGGCTTATACTTACGTAAACCTGGTTTGCTAATTCTAAGTAGTTTCTTAATTACAGGTTGTTTTGTTTCGCCATTATACTTTAAGGCAATTTTAATCACACCCTGAATAGAATTATCCTCAAATTTATAATTCAGAATATATCCTTGATCAAAAAGAATCTTAGTCATATTCTTTTTTGTATTTGAAGCAGGAATTTCTACAACCTTATGTTTAGCCATTTGGGCATTACGAATTCTTGTCAGAAAATCTGCAATTGGATCTGTCATTTTTCTAATCTTTTAAGTTTACCAACTTGCTTTTTTAACACCTGGGATTAATCCTTTATGAGTCATTTCTCTAAAAGTAATCCTACTAAGACCAAATTGCCTCATAAAACCTTTTGGTCTACCAGTTAAGCTACAACGATTGTGCAGGCGAACCGGAGACGCGTTTTTTGGCAATTTTTGAAGACCTTCATAATCACCTTCGGCTATTAGCCTAGCACGTTTTTCAGCAAACTTTTTAACAAGTTTTTGCCTTTTAACTTCACGAGCCTTCATTGATTCTTTAGCCATGATCTAATTATTTTTAATTTTTTTGAAAGGAATTCCAAATTCTCTTAATAATGCATATCCCTCTTCATCGGTGTTGGCCGATGTTACAAAAGTAATATCCATACCAAGTATAGTACTGATTTTGTCAATATCAATTTCTGGAAAAATAATCTGTTCAGTAATTCCCATGGTATAGTTTCCTTTACCATCCAATTTACTGGTTACACCTCTAAAATCACGAATTCGTGGTAAAGCAACAACAATAAGTCGCTCTAAAAATTCATACATTTTCTCCCTACGTAAAGTTACTTTAATACCAATTGGCATTTTTTTACGTAACTTAAAGTTTGAGATATCTTTTTTCGATAGTGTTTTAATAACTTTCTGTCCAGAAATATTAGTTAATTCCTCAGCAGCAATATCGATTAATTTTTTATCGGCAATTGCTTTTCCAACTCCTTGATTCAATACAATTTTCTCAAGTTTAGGAACTTGCATCGGAGTTTTGTAACTAAATTCCTTAGTTAAAGCAGGCACTACTTCTTCTTCGTACTTTACTCTAAGTGTAGGTTTATAATCCATTACTTAATCTCCTCTCCAGATTTTTTTGAATACCTTACTAATTTACCTTTGTCGTTCTCTTTACGGCCAATGCGTGTAGCTTCGCCCGTACTTGGATCAACATTTTGTAAATTTGAAATATGTAAAGAAGCCTCCTGCTTAACTATTCCACCCTGTGGATTATCAGCATTAGGTTTGGTATGTTTAGATACCATATTGGCTCCTTCAACGATAGCGCGTTGTTTTTCTGCGTTCACTTCAAGAACTTTTCCTTTGTGTCCTTTCGATTCACCAGAAATTACAATTACGGTATCACCTTTCTTTATATGCAATTTTTTACGCATTTCAGTTCGTTTTTTCTGATTATAAAACTTCAGGAGCAAGTGAAACAATTTTCATATAATTATCACGTAGTTCACGTGCTACAGGTCCAAAAATACGAGTACCGCGAATTTCTCCAGTTGTATTTAACAATACGCAAGCGTTATCATCAAAACGGATGTACGAGCCATCGTTTCTTCTGATTTCTTTTTTCGTACGCACTACCACAGCTCTACTTACAGTACCTTTTTTAATTTCACCACTTGGCATAGCACTTTTCACCGTGACAACTATTTTATCTCCTATTGAGGCGTAACGCTTATTGGTTCCGCCTAATACGCTAATACATAGTACAGTTTTTGCTCCACTATTATCAGCTACGAGTAGTCTTGATTCCGTTTGTATCATGGTTACTTAACTCTTTCAATAATTTCAACTAATCTCCAACTCTTTGTCTTACTTAGAGGTCTTGTTTCCATCACTCTAACAGTATCACCAATATTGCAAGTATTCTCCTCATCGTGAGCGTGCAACTTGGAAGTCTTATTGACGAATTTTCCGTATATAGCGTGTTTTACTTTACGTTTAACGGCAATTGTAATGGATTTATCCATTTTATTGCTGACAACAATTCCAACACGCTCTTTTCTCAAATTTCTTTTGTTTTCCATCGCCAAAATTATTTGTTCTCTTTAATTTGTCTTGCCTTAAGTTCAGTATTTAAACGAGCAATATCTTTTCTGGTTTCACCAATTTTATTTGGATTATCCAATGGAGACACAGCGTGGTTTAATTTCATCTTAGTTAAGACTCCTTTGTAATCTTCTAACCTCTCTTTTAATTCTTGGTCAGATAATTCTTTAATTTCCGAAGCTATCATTGCTAAATTAATTTAAAGTTTCCTCGTAGTCTCTACGAACAATAAACTTAGTTTTAATTGGAAGCTTTTGTGCTGCTAAACGAAGAGCTTCTTTTGCTACTTCATAAGGTACACCTTCTGCTTCAATAATTACTCGACCAGGTGACACTGGTGCTACGAAACCTTCTGGAGCACCTTTACCTTTACCCATACGAACTTCCGCAGGCTTTTTAGTAATTGGTTTGTCTGGAAAAATACGAATCCAAATTTGTCCTTCACGTTTCATATAGCGTGTCACAGCTTGACGAGCGGCTTCAATTTGTCTACCTGTTATCCAAGTTTCCTCTAAGGCCTTAATTCCAAAAGAACCAAAGTCTAGTTGGGTACCTCTCTGAGCATTTCCTTTCATCCGACCTTTTTGCATACGGCGGAATTTGGTTTTCTTTGGCTGTAACATCTCTAATTTCTTTTATTACTTCGTTTCTTAAATCCCTTTTTCTGATTACCTGCACCTATGTTTGGAGAAAGATCACGTTTTCCGAAGATCTCGCCTTTCATAATCCAAACTTTAATACCAAGTAAACCTACTTTAGTTAATGCTTCTACATGAGCATAATCAATATCAGCTCTTAAAGTATGCAAAGGAATACGTCCCTCTTTATACATTTCAGAACGTGCCATTTCAGCACCTCCAAGGCGACCTGATACTTGAACTTTAATACCTTCTGCTCCCATTCTCATAGTTGAAGCAATAGACATTTTAATAGCTCTACGGAACGAAATACGCCCTTCAAGCTGGCGAGCAATATTAGTACCAACAAGGTAGGCATCAAGTTCTGGCCTTTTAATTTCAAATATGTTTATTTGAACTTCCTTTTTGGTAATTTTTTTTAATTCCTCTTTTAATTTGTCTACTTCTTGCCCACCTTTACCAATAATAATACCCGGACGAGCAGTATTAACAGTAATAGTTATCAATTTAAGTGTACGCTCAATTATTATTTTTGAAACGCTTGCTTTTACTAAACGAGCATAAAGATATTTTCTTATTTTGTTATCCTCTACGATCTTTTCGGAATAGTTACTTCCGCCGAACCAGTTAGAATCCCATCCTTTGATGATTCCAAGTCTATTTCCAATTGGATTACATTTCTGTCCCATCAATTCTTAATTTTCGTTATTATCACTTGCGTTACGGCTATCAACTACTAAAGTAACGTGATTAGATCTTTTTCTGATTCTATGGCCTCTTCCTTGTGGAGCAGGTCGTAAACGCTTCAATTGACGCGCTGAATCAACAAATATTTCTTTCACTACTAAGTCGGATTCTTCAATACGAACCCCTTCGTTTTTATTCTGCCAATTTGCAATGGCAGAAAGCAATAACTTTTCAACTCTACCAGCTGCTTCTTTAGGACAATAACGGAGGATATCCAATGCCTTGTTTACCTCTTCTCCACGAACTAAATCTGCAACCAAACGCATCTTACGCGGCGAAGTAGGACAATTACGAAGCTGTGCAGAACTAGTTTTCTTTCTAGTTTCTTTTAATTGCTCAGCTCTATTTCTTTTTCTTGCACCCATTTTACATCAGATTTAATAACTATTTTTTCTTACCTCCATGTCCGCGGAATTGGCGGGTTGGGGCGAACTCTCCTAATTTATGACCTACCATATTCTCAGTAACGTAAACTGGTATAAAACGATTGCCATTATGAACAGCAATTGTATGTCCAACAAATTCTGGAGATATCATTGAAGCCCTTGACCAGGTTTTGATAACTGTTTTCTTACCTGATTCATTCATTTCACTTACCCTCTTATCAAGTTTAAAGTGAATGTATGGGCCTTTTTTTAATGAACGACTCATATCTACTTATTTATTTTTTCCTTCTTTCAACAATAAACCTATTTGATTGCTTTTTAGGAGCACGAGTTTTATAACCCTTAGCAGGTACTCCTGTGCGTGAGCGCGGGTGTCCTCCAGAAGCACGTCCTTCACCACCACCCATTGGATGATCGACTGGATTCATTGCCACACCTCTAACTCGTGGGCGACGTCCATTCCAACGTGATCTACCAGCTTTACCTGATCGCTCTAAGCCATGGTCAGAATTTCCAACCGTACCAATAGTAGCTCTACATGTAATTAAAACCATTCGCACTTCACCAGAAGGTAGCTTAACGGTAGCATACTTTCCTTCACGTGAAGATAATTGCGCGTAAGTTCCAGCACTACGCGCTAATACTCCACCTGTTTCAGGGCGTAGTTCAATGTTGTGAATTATAGTTCCCAAAGGTATGTCAGCTAAAAACAATGTGTTACCAACTTCAGGAGCAACTCCTTTTCCTGAATTAATAACCTGACCAACTTGTAATCCGTTAGGGGCTACAATGTACCTTTTTTCACCATCTGCATAATAAATAAGTGCAATACGTGCACTTCGGTTAGGATCATATTCTATGGCTTTAACATTACCAGGAATACCATCTTTGTCCCTTTTAAAGTCAACAACGCGATAGCGTTTTTTGTGTCCACCACCTATATATCTCATTGTCATTTTACCGGAGTTATTTCTACCTCCAGAGCGTTTTTTAGGACTTAACAATGATTTTTCAGGTGTGCTCTTGGTAACAGCTTCAAAGTTACTTGTTACCTTGTGTCTTTGTCCCGGTGTAACCGGTTTCAATTTTCTAGCAGCCATTCTCTACTTTCTTTCTTATATATTGCTATAAAAATCAATGGCTTCTCCTTCGGCAAGTGTGATAATTGCTTTTTTATAAGCACTTGTCTTACCCTGGATAAACCCTGCTTTTGTATATCTTGACTTAAGTTTCCCACCGTACCTCATAGTGTTAACTGCATCAACTTTTACACTATACAAATCCTGAATTGCTTTTCGGATTTGAATTTTGTCAGCTCTGCGATCAACAATGAAGCCGTAACGATTCATAGACTCAGCTTGAGCCGTCATCTTTTCGGTTATGATTGGTTTTATAATAATATCCATAATCTCCTATATTATCCTAAGAACGATTCAATTAAACCAACTGATTTCTCAGTTACTACAAGTGATGAAGCTTTCATTATTTGATAGGTATTTAACTTATCGTAAGTAATTACTTCAGTTCCTTTTATATTTCGCGACGACAAATATATATTTTTATTTGTTTCTGCTACTACAACCAACGACTTTTTATCGCTAATTTTCAAATTATCAAGCATTTTAGCATAACCTTTAGTTTGAGGAGTTTCATATGTAAAATCTTCTACTACTAAAATTTTATTTGCTTTTGCTTTATAAGCTAATGCAGATTTACGAGCCAAATGTTTCAGTTTTTTATTCAATTTAAATGAATAATCGCGAACTCTTGGTCCAAATGCACGTCCTCCTCCTTTAAATAAAGGCGATTTTATACTTCCTGCACGAGCAGTACCAGTACCTTTTTGCTTCTTTATTTTGCGAGTACTTCCGGTTATTTCAGCACGCTCTTTTGATTTATGTGTTCCCTGACGTTGGTTAGCAAGATACTGCTTTACGTCAAGATAAATAGCGTGATCATTAGGTTCAATAGCAAAGATGGAATCTTTTAATTCAACTTTTTTACCGGTATCTTCGCCTGCGTTATTTAAGACTACTAATTCCATTATTTCTCAATTATTAAATATCCACCTTTAGGACCAGGAACTGATCCTTTAACTAAAATTAAATTGCTTTCAGGTATAATTTTCATTACACGTAAGCTAAGTACCTTAACTTGATCTCCACCAGTGCGACCTGCCATACGCATACCTTTAAATACGCGCGATGGATAAGAGGATGCACCTAATGAACCCGGAGCTCTCATTCTGTTATGCTGACCATGCGTTGCATCGTTAACACCAGCAAAACCATGACGTTTTACAACGCCCTGAAATCCTTTTCCTTTTGAAACACCAGTTACATCAACCCATGTGTCATCATTGAAAAGTTCTACATTAATTTCATCACCTAATTGGTAATCTCCATTAGTTTTTGAAAATTCTGCTACTTTATGTTTTGGTAAAGTACCAGCCTTTTTAAAGTGCCCAACCTGTGCTTTGTTTGATCTTTTTTCTTTCTTATCAACAAAACCTAGTTGAAGAGCTTCGTAACCGTCTTTATCTACGGTTTTCACCTGTGTAACAACACAAGGTCCAGCTTCGATAACAGTGCATGGAACATTTTTTCCCTCGGCACTGAAAATCGATGTCATTCCGATTTTTTTTCCTATTAATCCAGCCATTTCTTTAATTTAATAACCTTATCAAACTTTAATTTCAACTTCAACACCACTAGGTAATTCAAGCTTCATCAATGCATCTATAGTCTTAGCTGTAGAACTATAGATGTCTAATAATCTTTTGTAAGAACATAATTCAAACTGCTCTCTCGACTTTTTGTTAACAAAAGTTGAGCGCAATACAGTAAAAACTCTTCTATGTGTTGGAAGCGGAATTGGACCACTAACAACTGCACCAGTAGTTTTTACAGTCTTAACAATCTTTTCAGCAGATTTATCTACTAAATTATGATCGTAAGACTTTAACTTGATTCTAATCTTTTGGCTCATTTTCAATCTATATTATAATAAATCAGTTTTTCCTTTTATCTCAGCTAACACCTCAACGGCAATGCCTTTAGGTACTTCTTGGTAGTGCGAAAACTCCATTGAAGAAGTTGCTCTACCTGATGTTAGAGTTCTAAGTACTGTAACATACCCAAATTTTTCAGCCAACGGAACTTTTGCCTTAATAACTCTAGCTCCATGTTTTGCTTCCATGCCTTCTACTTGTCCACGACGCTTGTTAAAGTCACCAATAACATCACCCATGTATTCTTCTGGAGTAACAACTTCAGCGTGCATAATAGGTTCAAGTAACACTGGTTTAGCTTTTGCACAAGCCGCTTTAAATGCTTGGCGTCCTGCAATTTCAAATGATAATTGATCAGAGTCAACTGCGTGGAATGAACCGTCTATAAGTTCAACTTTCAGGCTATCCATTGCAAAACCAGCAAGTGGTCCATTTTTCATGGCATTTTTAAAGCCTTTTTCAACCGATGGAATAAATTCTTTTGGTATTCTACCACCTTTAATTGAATCAATGAATTGTAATCCTTCAACATCTTTATCTGCAGGGGATATTATCACTTTAATATCAGCAAATTTACCACGACCACCAGATTGCTTTTTAAATGTTTCACGATGCTCAATGGTTCCTTTAATAGCTTCTTTATAAGAAACCTGAGGTTTACCTTGATTACATTCAACTTTAAACTCACGTCTTAAGCGGTCAATTAAAACATCAAGGTGGAGTTCACCCATACCGCTTATAACAGTTTGACCTGAATCTTCATCGGTTTTTAATTGGAAAGTTGGATCTTCTTCAGCAAGTTTTAATAAACCCAAGTCCAATTTTTCCAAATCCTTTTGTGTTTTTGGCTCAATAGCTATACTAATTACAGGGGCTGGAAAATCCATACTCTCTAAAGTAATAGGATTTTTCTCAAATGTTAAAGAATCACCAGTACGGATATCTTTAAATCCAACTCCGGCACAAATATCACCAGCTTCAATTACATCAATCGGATTTTGTTTGTTCGCATGCATTTGGTAAAGACGTGAAATACGCTCTTTTTTACCTGTACGAACATTATATATTGCAGAACCAGCTTCTAAAGCTCCACTATAAACACGGATAAAACATAAACGTCCAACAAAAGGGTCCGTTGCAATTTTAAACGCTAAGGCAGCAAATGGTTCAGAAACATCTGGTTTTCTAATCTCTTCTTTATCTGTTTTAGGATTGATTCCTGCTACAGATTCAATGTCTAATGGGCTAGGCAGATAGTAAGCTACAGCATCTAATAAACGCTGAACTCCTTTATTTTTAAATGCAGAACCACACATTACAGGTACAATCACCTGATCCACTGTGGCTTTACGAATTACCGTTCTCATTTCCTCGGTAGTAATTGAGTCAGGGTCTTCGAAATAACGCTCCAATAATGAGTCGTCTAATTCAGCAACAGCTTCAATTAGTTTACCTCTCCACTCTTCAACCTCGGTAGTCATTTCATCTGGAATATCAATATACTCGTAGCGAGCTCCCATTTCCTCATCATCGAACCAAACGATGGCTTTGTTTTCAATTAAGTCAACAACGCCTCTAAAATCTGCTTCAGCCCCAATTGGGATTTGAATTGGCACAGGGTTTGCTTTTAGCCTTTCTCTAATTTGAGAAACTACCGAAAAGAAATCGGCACCAGTACGGTCCATTTTGTTTACGAACGCAATACGTGGGACTTTATATTTGTCAGCTTGACGCCATACAGTTTCAGATTGTGGTTCAACACCACCTACTGCACAATAAACAGCTACTGCACCATCAAGTACACGTAATGAACGCTCTACTTCAACAGTAAAGTCAACGTGTCCTGGGGTGTCAATAATGTTAATTTTGTACTCTTGGTCTTCATTTTTCCAAAAACAAGTCGTTGCCGCAGAGGTAATAGTGATACCTCTTTCTTGTTCTTGAACCATCCAGTCCATTGTAGCTGCCCCATCATGTACTTCGCCAATACGATGGGTAAGCCCAGTATAAAACAGAATACGCTCAGTTGTTGTGGTTTTACCCGCATCAATGTGAGCCATAATTCCAATATTCCTGGTAAATCTTAAATCTCTTGCCATTTTTCTTATCTCTTTACAACAATATTAGAATCTGAAGTGTGAGAATGCTTTATTTGCCTCAGCCATACGATGAGTATCTTCCTTACGCTTAAAAGCACCGCCTTCTTCGTTAAAACCAGCCATAATTTCAGCAGCTAATTTTTCAGCCATTGAACGTCCACTGCGTTTACGAGAGAAAAGAATCATTGCTTTTATACTCATAGAAAGTTTACGCGAATCACGAATTTCTTGAGGAATCTGAAACGTTGCTCCCCCTACTCTTCTGCTCCGTACTTCAACTGCAGGTGTAACATTCTGAACTGCTTTCTTCCAAATATCTAATGCAGACAAATCATTGTCTTTCATTTTAACATCTACAATATCTAAAGCATCATAAAAAACCTGATACGCCAGATTTTTCTTTCCACTTACCATTAAATCGTTCACAAAACGTGTTACCAAAACATCTTTAAATTTTGGATCTGGTAATATTATTCGCTGTTTAGGTTTTGATTTTCTCATTACTTATAAAATCTAAATTCTATTATTTCTTCGGTTTCTTTGTACCATACTTAGATCTGCGTTGGGTACGACCTTCAACGCCTGAAGTATCAAGAGCGCCTCTTACAACATGGTAACGTACACCTGGAAGGTCTTTTACTCTACCTCCACGTATCATTACTATTGAGTGTTCCTGAAGGTTGTGACCTTCACCTCCAATGTAAGAGTTTACCTCTTTACCATTTGTTAATCTAACTCTTGCCACTTTTCTCATCGCTGAATTAGGTTTTTTTGGTGTCGTTGTATAAACACGTACACAAACCCCGCGTCTTTGAGGGCAAGAATCCAATGCTGGAGCCTTACTTTTCTTTTTAAGATCAGTTCTCCCTTTTCTTACTAATTGCTGTATCGTTGGCATATATTACTTATTATATTACATTTTACTCCACAAAATTGGTTCGCAAAGGTAAAATAATTTTTTTTTAATTCAACATATGAACGTAATATTTTTGAATTTTAGATAATATTGCTATTTTGATAGTGCAAATGCGGGGTTCAAGCTAATAATAAAAAGTTGTTAGTATTTTTTTTATGCCTATCTAAATACACTTTACATAAAGTGGGCATTTTTTTCTATCACTTTCAACTCCAAATACAGAATTTTTTAAGACTTTTACATATACTTCTTTATGGGGGTTAATAATAGGAATTACGGTAATAATATTCAATACTTACTGTCCTTACTACTACACTGAAATTATTAAATGATTTTATGCAATTAAGCTAGTGTGATTTAAACTTGTTTCTTATTAAAATATTATTAATTTTGAAAGCCCTTGATAATTTTGCGAAATAATTCTGCTGAAATATCAATACTCAGCAACACGATTATCAATACTATTAATAAAAATAATACATGCAAATAATTGTTTAATTAAAATAAAGAAATAATGAAGGTATATCAGCCAAACGAGCTAAAAAACATTACCCTAATTGGTAGTGCTGGCTCCGGGAAAACCACCCTTGCTGAATCGATGATGTTCGAAGCTGGGGTGATAAAAAGAAGAGGTGAAGTTGAAAACAAGAATACTGTTTCAGATTACTTCCCAATAGAACATGAGCAAGAACGTTCAGTTTTTTCAACTGTGCTTCATGCTGAATTTAATAATAAAAAATTAAATATTATTGACACTCCTGGCTTAGATGATTTTGTTGGGGGAGTTATTTCATCAATGGCGATTACCGATTCTGCGGTAATGACAATTAATAGTATGCAAGGTGTTGAAGTTGGAACTCAGATTTTAAATCGCCACGCTGAAAAAATGGGAAAACCATTACTATTAGCTATTAATCAACTTGACCAAGAGAAATCAAACTTTGAAAAAACGCTTGATGATTTAAAGGCTCTTTACGGAAATAAAGCAATAATTATTCAATATCCTGTAAATGCAGGTACTGATTTTAATGCGGTTGTAGATGTGCTTAAAATGAAAATGTACCAATGGGGTGCTGATGGTGGTAAGCCAGAAGTAGTAGATATACCTGCTGATCAAAAAGACCAAGCAGAGGAGTATCACAATACTCTTGTTGAAGCTGCAGCAGAAAACGATGAATCATTAATGGAACTTTTCTTTGAAAAAGGGGCATTAAATGAAGACCAAATGCGTGAAGGTATCCGCAAAGGAATTATTGATAGAAGCATGTTCCCTATTTTCTGTGTAAGCGGTAAAAAGAATATGGGTGTTCGTCGTATGATGGAATTTCTTGGCAACGTTGCTCCAGGTCCTGATGAAATGCCAGGTATGATAAATGAGGATGGCGAAGAGGTGGTTTGTGATGTAAATGGAAAAACAGCGGCGTTTGTATTTAAAACTTCGGTAGAAGAGCATTTAGGAGAGGTTCTGTACTTCAAGTTAGTTTCAGGAAAATTATCTGAAGGAGACGACCTTATTAATAGCAAAAGAGGTGGTAAAGAACGCGTATCGCAAATGTTTGCTGTTGCTGGAAAAAACCGTGAAAAATTATCGGAAATGGTAGCTGGTGATATTGGTGCTTTAGTTAAACTTAAAGAGACTAAAACAAACCACTCATTAACTGAAAAAGGTGTTGCGGCATTCCCTCCTATAGAATTCCCTGCACCAAAATATCGTGCTGCAATTAAAGCTGAAAACGAATCGGATGAAGAGAAACTAGGAGAGTTGCTTCATAGAATGCATGAAGAAGATCCTACTCTTATAGTAGAATATTCAAAGGAACTTAAACAGGTAATTATACATGGTAATGGTGAATTTCACCTAAACTCCATGAAATGGCGTTTGAAAAATATATTCAAGCTAGAAACTGAATTTTTAGATCCAAAAATACCTTACCGCGAAACCATTACCAAATATGCGCAGGCTGACTACAAACATAAAAAGCAGTCAGGCGGATCAGGACAGTTTGGTGAAGTTCACATGATTATTGAACCTTTCCATGAAGGTATGGGCAAGCCAAGTTCATACAAGGTGAATGGTAAAGAATTAGTCATGAAAGCTAAAGATATTGACGAACACGTGTTACCTTGGGGTGGCAAGCTTGTTATAGTTAATTGCATTGTTGGGGGATCTATTGATATTCGTTTTCAACCAGCCATATTAAAAGGTATTATGGAGAAAATGGAAGAAGGTCCACTTACAGGATCATATGCTCGTGATATTAGGGTATGTATTTATGATGGTAAAATGCACGCTGTAGATTCAAACGAAATATCATTTAAAATAGCTGGTAGATTTGCTTTTAGTGAAGCATTTAAAAATGCTGCTCCTAAAATTATGGAGCCTGTTTATAATGTAGAGGTTTTAGTGCCTGCTGATTATATGGGTGATGTTATGAGTGACCTACAGGGACGCAGAGCTATGATAGCTGGTATGAGTAGTGAGTCGGGCTATGAGAAAATTACAGCAAAAGTTCCATTGGCTGAAATGAATAAGTATTCTACTACATTGAGTTCAATATCTTCAGGTAGTGCTACGTATACAATGGAATTTGATGAATATGCTCCTGTACCTAGTGATGAGCAGGGCAAATTGCTTAAAACATATGAAAAAGAGCAAGAAGAAGAAGATAAGTAAAAACAGCTTATATAAAGTAAAAAAACCATCCGCCTTTGGCGTGATGGTTTTTTTTTGGTAAAGTATGAAATGCATATACTTACCTTTGAGATTCTTTACTCTAGAAACTTAGTTTAAACTTATAACAAAACTCCCTTTAAAATCAGATTGAATTTTCTGATTATAGCCCGAAGCCTGTTCTTTGGTGGTAAATGTGCCTAAAATAATTCTATATACTTTTTCACCTCCACTATTTGCAACTTGAATAATTATATCTTTACCTGTTGATTTTTTAAGATCATCGCACCTTTTCATAAGGTTAGCTGCCTCTTTATAACTGGCTACTTGAATACCAAACCCTTGTGGGGATATTTGGGTCGATTCTACTTTATAATACTCTATAGCTTGGCTTAATATGCTAGCGTTTGAGGGTGAAGTAGATTGCTGCACCTTCTTTTTTTGTGGTGGAGGTGTATATGCTTTCTTGCTTGACTGTTTACCTTTAGCAATGCTTATTACTTCAATCTTAACTTTAGTTACTCCTTTTGAAATAAAATCGAGCTTTTTTGCTGCAGCTTTAGATAGATCAATAACACGGTCGTTTACAAAAGGACCACGATCGTTAATTATTACAATTACCGTTTTACTATTTTCAAAACTGGTGACTTTAACTTTTGAACCAAAAGGCAAGGTTCTATGAGCAGCTGTCATTTTTTTTTGATCAAAAATATCTCCACTTGCTGTAATTCTTCCATCAAATTTATCGGCATAAAACGAAGCTAATCCTATCTCAGTAATTTGCCCAAATACTAAATTGGTTATTAATAGGCAAAAAGCAATAATAATTGAACGATTCATTATTCTGTTTTTTTTGAAGTTAATAATTATAAGTCTTTTAGTAATTCTTCCTTTTTAGGATAGTATTTTTCATAATCTTTACTATTCTCCGATAATTGAAGATCTTGTGTTTTTTTAATTCGTGCATTACGGATACTAATGTTTAACTCAAACCCAATTAGTAATACAAACGAATTTATATTTAGCCAAATTAGCAATGCTATTAATGTCCCAATAGATCCATATAATTTATTATAACGACCAAAATGGTTAATGTAATATGAAAATACTAAGGATGTAAGAATAATTAATAAAGTTGCCATAATTGCTCCTGGGGAGAAAAAGTGATATCGGCTCTGTTTTGCAGGTGCATAATAATACAAGAATGAAATGGATAGTAATGCAACTATTAAAATTACAAGCCATCTGCCCGAAGTGAAAAGTATTTGTGAAGATACATTATGAATTATATTGTTTTCAACAAGAAAAGTTATTATGGCTCTACCAAACACAATAAAGCTTGTAGCTACTGATGTTAGAACAAACATTACAAGTACCATAACTACTGCTATTGCACGCATACTAATCCATGATCGATTTTCGAAAGCATTTGCCGAAGCATTAAATGCAGCTATCATGGCAGAAATTCCATTTGTACTAAAAATAAGTGCAGCAATAAAACCAAACGACAGCAAACTAACCCGCCTATTAGTAGAAATATCAACAATAGTATTTTCAACTACTTCGAAGGTATTAGATGGAAGTAATTCTTTAAGCAATGCTATTAACTCAACTTGAAAATTAGGTATGGGAATAAAAGGTATTAAAGTGAAAATAAATATAATACTGGGAAATAAAGCAATAAAAAAGTTAAAAGAAATAGCCGATGCTCTAACGCCTATAGCCCCATTGGATAGCCCGTTTTTATAAAATACACCAACATCGTAAATAGGCACTTTCTCTAAACCTGGTATAGATACACGTTTAGCTAGTAAGCCTAACCTTCTGTATTGCTGTTTAAACCAGCCAAGTAGCTTGCTAAATACCATATTATTTAGATATTGCCTTTAAGCTTAAATCAAGACTCTCTATTTGATGCGTTAAAGCTCCAACTGAAATATAGTCAACACCGCATTCAGCATACCCACGCAAGGTATCTTTAGTAATTCCGCCCGATGACTCTGTTTCATATTTACCCCCTATCATTTTAACAGCTTTCTTGGTATCCTCTACCGTAAAATTGTCAATCATAATACGATGAACACCTCCTATATTCATTATTTGCTCAATCTCGTCAAAACTACGAGCCTCAACTTCAATTCTTAAATCCTTGTTCTTTTCTTTAAGATAATTCTTAACTCTAGTTATAGCTTGTTCAATTCCTCCGGCAAAATCAATATGATTATCTTTAATCATAATCATATCGTATAATCCCATTCTATGGTTTTCTCCACCACCAATTTTTACCGCATTCTTTTCAAAAATACGCATTCCGGGAGTAGTTTTTCTTGTGTCTAATATTTTAGTTTGCAAGCCTTGAACCAAATCTACATATTCTTTTGTTGTAGTGGCAATGCCACTCATGCGCTGCATGAAATTAAGAACCAAGCGTTCGGTTTGTAAAATTGCCAGCTCGCTTCCCTCAATAGTAAAAACCACATCGCCCACCTTAACAAGTGCGCCATCTTCAATTAATATATTAATTTTTAAATTTTTATCGTAAATTTCATATATCATTTTGGCAATATTAACGCCTGCCAAAACACCCGCTTGCTTAACTAGTAGCTGAGCCTTCCCCATTTGTGTTTTAGGTACACAACTTAACGATGTATGATCACCATCTCCAATATCCTCGCTAAGAGAATTTACAATAAATTGCTTTATGTAGTTACTATCATCCATTATTCTTCAATTCTTATTTGATATATATATATAACATTAGAAATTGTCTTTGTTAAAAAACAAACTCGGTAATGTTTTTCTGCCGTATGTAGTTTTCCCACAATAAAACTACTATCATCAATTTTATTTTGGTTTACCAAATTAAATGAATCAGGTCTGTGCTTTAAAAAAAAATCTTTTAAAATAAATTTTGCCTGATACTTACTATAAATATTATTCTGACCAGGCAATGTTAAATCAACCTTACTATGAAATAACGCGGATAGTTCATCTGCATTTCCTTCAATTATTGCATTTGTAATTAATGAATAAAATACTGAATCAGATTGGGTTTGAGTTTTCGCCTCACTAACAGTGCAATACAGTACTATCAAACATAAAACAACTTTTAATCTATTATTTAAAAAGCTAAAATTCATAATACTCTGTTAAATTATATGAAAAATGGTATTAGTACAAATTTAAACAGTTTTAATCAGTAACAAAATTGCAAATAATAACTTATTCTATATATAATAGTACGTTAGATTTTGAGGTGTGAGTAGTGAGACAAAAAATAACATGCTGATAATATGCAAGTTAGCCATAGTTTCCAATTTTATACAATTCGCTTATTATCAGATAGATATAAAAATTCAACAAGCTCTTGATATAAGTAATTCTAAAAAAAAATAATTTTTTAGAAAAAAGCTCTTATAATAATCAAGCCTTGAATTTTCAAGTTAACAATGGTTTTTATATTTTTACCCCAATTGGGCGATTTACTAACAATTAGCTTAGAAATAATTTATGAAAGCAGTATTGCTCCTTATTGGAAAAACAGATGACAAGTACCTTATTGAGGGAATTGAGAAATATAGCAAAAGAGTGAGCAAATATTTGCCTTTTGAAATACAAGTTATTCCGGACATTAAGAACACTAAGAACTTAGCCACAACAGTACAAAAGCAAAAAGAAGGGGAACTTATTTTAAAAAAGATTACTTCAGGCGATTTTGTTGTTTTACTAGATGAGAAAGGCAAAGAGTTCAGCTCGCAAGGATTTGCAAAATGGCTAAACAGTATTTATGTTGCCAGTCATAAGCGCATAGTTTTTGTTGTTGGTGGTGCCTATGGTTTTTCAAACGATGTATATTCAAAAAGCAGTATTAAAATATCATTATCGCAAATGACTTTCTCGCATCAAATGATTCGATTACTTTTTATAGAGCAGTATTACAGGGCTCATACTATTTTAAATGGAGAACCCTATCATCATATTTAAGCATATAAAATGATTAAAATATCTAAACATCGCTTTTTACTTATATCGATCTTATTTTTCCTTGGTTTTTATCTAACAAAGAATATCGACTACTCAAATCAAGATAAAAAGAGTGATTTCCATTCATTCTCAGAAAACTTGATAGAAAAAGAGCAAATATTAGATAAATGGATGGATTCTTTGGATGTTAAATTAGCAGAGAATCATTTTTCTAAGTTTGTTAATAATAATAGCCATGAAATTGATTGGTTATTTAATGAATACGGCATATCCTTTTATATTTTCACAAATAACCAATATGTTTATTGGACAAATAATTCGATTGTTCTTCCTACAAACCCAAACAAGCTGCAAGAATCATTTGCAAATTTAGGAAGTGCTAGTGTTGTTTTAAAAAAAAGACAAGTACATGGTTTTAATATTATTGGATTAATTCTTATTAAAACCAACTTCCCTTATGAAAATGAATTTCTTAAAAACGAGTTTCATTCTTCTTTCTCTTTAAGCGATGATACTCAATTAATTAACGGAGACAAGAACGATGTTGGAGCCATCTTTAATAAAGAAAGGAACTATTTATTCACCTTAAAAAAAGAGACTAAAAGAGACTTCGCAGCTCAAAATACACTTCTATTATTACTATTAATACTAGGTGTATTTTCTTTTTTACTATATGGGCGAGATTTATTTCACGATAGAAAATTCAAAATATGGCATTTCCTTATTTTTTCAACTTTTCTAATCAGCATACGGTTCTTTATTCAGTATATTCTAAAGCCAGATATTCTTTTAAACTTACCGCTTTTTAACCCTCGCTATTTTGCTTCCTCTGAACTATTTCCATCACTTGGCGATTTAGTAATTACAGTTGGTTTAATCAGCTACTTAATATTCGTTTTTTATAGCAAAGTTCATTTAATTCCTCTTACTAAAAAAGAGAAGAAATTTGGATTCTTATTAATATCAATTTGGTTATTTATTATTCATATTTATAGTATCTGGGCTCTATCTATTTTTAGAAATTTAATTGTAGATTCTACTTTTAATTTTGAGGCGTATAATGTACTTAAACTATCTATATATAGCATTTGGGGTTATTTAGTTTTTATTTTAAGTTTTGCTGGTTTTATTCTATTGGTAGATAAAGCTGGCTCCTATCTAAAAAATGTTTTCAGTTACAAACATCTTGCTGCTATAATAGTATCAATATCTATTCTAACACTTGTGCTTTGGCAAATATTTGGTAATAGTTTCGATACCATTTCATACTTAGCATTTTTACTCATCACTCTTTTTTGGCTCTATATAAAATACTATCGCGAAACAAGGTTTGTCTCTATTTTTATTTTGGTGGCTCTATTCTCAGCTTATGCAACAAACTACATTCACCGAAAAAGCTTTGAAAAACGCATTGAAGAAACTAAGGTTACCGCTGTTAATTTGGCAAGAGAACAAGATCCAGTTGCTGAAGTAGTAATTGAAGATGCTATATTGCAAATGAAAAATGATAGCACTCTAAAAAAACTATTGCTACCAAATAACTTTGAATACGATAATCTTTTTAATCATTTGAAAATAAATTATTTCGAAGGATACTTGCGTCGTTACAATATGCAAGTTACTATTTGTAATCCTACTGACAGTTTGCTTGTTCAACAAAACGAAAACAATTGGTTTCAATGCTACAATTTTTTTAATGAATTAGCTACCAATGATGGAATAGAAACCAATATAAAAGGGCTATATTATTTACAAAATAGCATGGGCTTAGTGAATTATTTATTCCGTGTAACACTCCAATTACCACTAGTTAATGAAGAGGTTTCTGTTTTTATTGAATTAATAGATAAACCTAACCAAGAAGTCTTAGGGTATCCTGAGTTATTATTAGAAAAAACAAACACTTTTCGTGAAACATCATCTCTTGAAAATTATGCTAAGTTCACAGGCAATCAATTGCTTTCTAGAGTAGGCGAATTCCCCTATGCATTTGATCGCTCTGTTTACAAAAATACAGATGTTGAATTTGCTTTTTTCCAAAGTGAGGACTTCGATCATTTAGTTTACAATTATGGAAACAGTAGTATTATTATTAGTCAACCTACTATACAGTTCTATAATATCCTAATCTCGTTTACATATATATTCTTTTTCTTTTTAATAATGATAACCATTTTGTCAATTATTGGCAATAGGTTTACTCATATTATTGATTTTCAATTTAGTATTAGGAATAAAATTACTTACTCAATGATTCTAATACTATTCATATCAATGATATTTGTTGGAGGTGGAACAGTATTATACACAATTTCGCAATTTGAAAATAACCAATATAAAATATTAAGCGAAAAAATTCAATCGGTATTGGTTGAGTTAGAACATAAACTTTCGCAAGTAGACGATATAGACAATATATCTGAGGACTATTTAAATAGCTTATTGGTAAAATTCTCGAATGTTTTTTATACCGATATAAACCTGTACGATTTACAAGGGAATTTACTAGCAACATCGAGACGTGAAATTTTTGATCGAAAACTAACCAGTAATAAAATAAATGCTATCGCATATCGCGAGTTGGTGCTAAATAAAAAGGCTAGAATTGTACATAAGGAAAATATTGGTGAACTAAGCTACTATTCAGCTTATGTGCCTTTTATTAGCTCAGACAATCAGCTACTTGCATATTTAAATCTACCCTACTTCTCGAAAGAAATATTACTAAGACAAGAATTGCTAAAAGTTTTAGTTGCGGTAATTAACATTTATGCCTTTCTAATTATATTATCAATAATTATGGCTATTTATATGTCGAACCGACTTACTGAACCATTGAGGTTAGTTCAACAACGAATTAAAAACATTGACTTAAGCAAAAAGAACGAACGCATAAATTACACAGGTAAAGACGAGATAGGAGATTTGGTTGGCGAGTATAATAAAATGTTAGACGAGTTAGATCAAAGTACTATGCTACTAGCAAAATCGGAGCGAGAATCAGCATGGCGTGAAATGGCTCGCCAAATTGCCCATGAAATAAAAAACCCGCTTACTCCTATGAAATTGAGTGTGCAATTACTTGAGAAATCATGGCAAAATAAAGATAACGATTTTAATAAGCGATTCGAACGAGTTACACAAACATTAATTGAGCAAATTGATAGCTTATCGTCAATTGCATCATCTTTTTCGCAATTTGCACAAATACCAATTGCTCAATTCGAAAAAGTAAATATAGTTCAGCGCTTACAATTAAGTTCCGAGCTATTTGATGAATGCTCCAATGTGAAAATATTATTTGATAATCCGGAAATTACTGAGGTTTTTGTATATGCCGATAATGAACGAATGCTACAAGTTTTTAATAACTTAATAAAGAATGCTATTCAAGCAGTACCACCTAATAGAAAGGGTGAAGTTCATTTATGTATAAGTAAATCGGAGGTATCGGTAGTTATAGAAATAATGGATAATGGCATTGGAATACCTGAGCAAATGGAAAATAATCTATTTCAGCCTAATTTTACTACAAAAAGCAGTGGAACGGGTTTAGGTTTAGCTATTGTTAAAAATATTATTGAAGAATTTGGTGGAGCAATATGGTTCAAATCAAAAGTGGATAAAGGATCATCGTTCTTTATCTCGATGCCTTTGTACAAACCTAGACACAAAACATATAAATAATTGTTCTCTACCTTTTTTGTGGGTAATTTTAATACTTAGTTATTTTTGAACCTACTGTGTAAACAGTCCTCAGTTCTCAGTATACAGCCATTACCAACTGCTGACTGCTGACTGAAATTCTACATATAAAATTGTACTATTTGTAAGCTTTCCCACTAAATCCATAGTAATACTTTAATAATTATAAGTCGAAGTAACTTATTGAGTCTCGTAAATTAT
>JAUXEM010000151.1 GCA_030620515.1 Salinivirgaceae bacterium | reverse complement strand
CGCTAAAAATAACTAAATTTAATAATAATATGAATTTTGAAGAAATGTCTTAATTTATATTTTTTTTTTATATTTGTGTAGTAAACCTAGTTTTGAGAGAAAAGAGTATGGTCTTCAAATTTGAAGAATGGTTAAATAATAACAGCAAAGATGAAATTTTATTTCTTTTTAATGGAGAAGTATCAGCTACTATAATAACTGATTCGCTAGATGAGATTGAAGAAAAAATTAAACTCATACCTTCAAAGATTAAGAAAAAGATTTATAATGTTTTAGTTGAGTGCATGCAGAATTTATATCATCATTCTGAAACATTACCAAGCAAACCTGGTTATGAAAGCACAGGTAAATATGCAGTATGCGTACTTTCATATGATAGTATTGGCTATAGTATTACAACAGGTAATTTTATTAACGAAAAACAAAAAGGCTTTTTATCTAAACATTTATCACATATAAACACTTTAGATAGAGAAGAGTTAAAGGAATTATATAAAGACATACTGAATAATCAAGAATTTTCAGATAAAGGTGGCGGAGGATTAGGAATGGTTGACATTGCAAGAAAATCGGGCAGTAAACTGAATCACTTTTTTTACGATTATGCAGATAGCTTCTATTTTTTTAGTTTGAATATAAACATATTAGAATCACATAAATAACCTTAAATATTATGGAACCAATTTCAATCGCCGGAACACCAAAAACACCTACAGTATTTTTTGATGCTGAAAAAGGAAAAGTTGAGATAAAAGGAAGGTCTATACCTGAAAACTCTATCGAATTCTATAAGCCACTCGTTGACTGGTTAGAACAATATTTATCAACTCCAACAGAGCTAACTGAGGTAAATATACAATTAGAATATTTTAATACCAGTAGTTCAAAATGTATACTTGATGTATTTAAAAAACTTGAAGCTATTTATAAAAGTGGCAACGAAGTTGTAATCAACTGGTATTATGAAGAAGATGACGAAGATATGCTTGAAGCCGGCGAAGACTATCAATCAATCATCAGGATTCCATTTAAAATGATTGAATTAGACGAATAAAAAATATAAACATATTATTAAAGCTACCAATTGGTAGCTTTTTTTATGCTTTATTAAAAAACTTACCTATTCGCGAAGAAAATGCTTCAATTGCCTTACGCAATAATCTAAAATGGAGCATTAAATAAAGTGAGACATTTGATAACCAGATAACTATAATATTAATCCAGTAAGTATCGTATTTATTACCAAAAGCATATTTTACAGGTGAATAAAAATGCGCCTTTATAAAAGAATGATCTGGTTCCTGATATATAGGATCAATCTTTTGATACAGCGAATTATTAATAGCCACAATTCGTTCCAAAGAGTTAGTATTCCGAACAAAAGAGGTAAGATTCTCATTGGTATATTTTTTCTTTTGCTCAATAAACTCCCTCTTTAACTGAGGGGTTTTTTGCAACAAGTTAATCAGCTCATCTTTTAAGCCATTTGCTTTATTATACTTTTTTAAGTAATAGGTTTTAACGAACTTAAGGTATTTTTCAGTTTCGTTAAATACTTTAACATTAGCTTTACTTAAAAATAAATTATCCACTTTACTAAATCGAATTTTAGAATTTATCTGTAACTCTTTACTTATTTCATTTCTTAATAAAGAAAGCTCATCTTTTACAATGAGTTGTTTCACCGGATTATTATAATTCCGTTTGCAATACGAAAGCCTATTTAGCATTGTGTTTACCCAATAATTCTTTTTATAGTCAGAATAACTTAATACTTTGTCATAAGGGTAAAACTGCGCCTCAAACTCATTAGAAGTAAACTGATGTACCGCTAGGCCCTCATATGCCCACCTTGCAGTAATAATTTCACCATATATAGGTATTTTTGATGGTGATGAAATAGCAGGATTTAACTTATCAAACGATACAATTACACCACTTAATAATAACTGTGGAATAACCAAAAAAGGAATTAGAATATAAATAGTTACTACAGTATCAAAACTATCTGAGATAATTAAACCAAGTAAATTGGCAAAAAACCATGCGCTAAACAACATTAACCAATAGTGAAAATACATACCTGATAGCCCCATAATGGAATTACCAACTATTACAAATAGAAAAGCCTGAAAGGAAGACAGAACAAGCAAAATGGCAAGTTTTGAAAATAAATAACTTGTACGCGAAAGGTTCAAGAACTTTTCCCTCTTAAGTATTTTTCTATCTTTAATAATTTCCTCAGCACTAACTGTTAATCCAATGAATATTGCTACAATAACTGCCATAAAAATATAAACAGGCAAATTACTATTACCCATTAAGGTATAGGTACTACCAGAAGCATAATACTTTATTATGAATGATAAAAGGAAAGCCAATACCGGAGCCTCTGTTAAATTAATAATTAAATATTGTCGATTTGATAGTTTCGATAATACATCGCGTTGAACAAAAACTAAAAACTGCTTATATTTACTTGGTATTTTAAATGATATAGAAGGGAGTTTGTCTTTCACTAAATCGACTTTTTCTTCCCCTTTTCTTTTCTCACCAAAGTATCTATACCATTCTTTGGGAGAATTTTTACGAGTATGTGTTATATTGCCATATTCATCTAGCACTTGCGATTCAACAATATTAAAAACCTGCTCAGGGTTTACATTGCCACATAATCTACACTCACTATCGTTCCAGTTAGCTTTATGTACTTTAGATTTGAAATAAATAATAGAATTTACAGGATTACCGTTGTATATTAAGTACCCTCCCTGATCAAGAATAAAAAGTTTATCAAACATCTTAAAGATGTCAGACGATGGTTGATGAATTACAGTAAAAATAAGCTTTCCCTTTAGTGCTAATCCCTTCAAAAGATCCATGATATTTTCAGAATCGCGTGATGACAGTCCTGATGTTGGTTCATCTAAAAACAAAATAGATGGCTCTCGAATAAGCTCAAGTGCAATATTTAAGCGTTTACGCTGTCCGCCACTTATTTTTTTATTGAGTGGGCTTCCCACAATCATATCTCTAATCTCGAATAAACCAAGATTACTCAATACTCTAAAAACCTTTCTATTTAACTGAAATTGGCTTAAATTATCAAAACAAAGCTTAGCATTAAAAAATAAATTTTGGTATACAGACAATTCTTCAATTAATAAGTCATCTTGCGATACATGCCCTATTAATCCTTTTGCCTCTTCTTTATTTTCATGAATATCAACCCCATTGATTGTAACTTTTCCAGAACTTGGCTTATACGAACCATTTAGTACGTTTAATAACGTTGATTTACCAGTACCACTGGCACCCATTATTCCAATTAAACTACCTGAATCTTCAATAAAATCAATGTCATTAAGCCCTTTAACGCCACCTTTAAATTCATATTCAATGGCTTCAGCTACAAATTGAATTTTATTGTCCAGCTCACTTATAAAGAACGAACTAGCAATATCGGAATAATAAAGAGGTTTCATTTTGGAATCGCGCAAAGCAGATCCCTGGGTTAATATATAAACCCGATCATTTATGGTAAGCTGACCATTTAAATAAAGCTCATGCTTACCAAAATACCTACACAAATACATATCGGAAACAGGAAAATGCAAAACAAGTATTTCGCCTTCCAATGTTTCCTGACAAAGGTGTCTGACGTGAGGTTTATCAATCGTTTTTTCACCATCAATAATTAACATGCGAGCAGAAAACTGCATGTTCTCCATCTTACTTATTGCAAATTGCTTAAGCAAATCGTATTCATCTTGTTTAAAATGAAAAATATCGGCTACGGTTAATACAAATTCTAATTCTTGATCGGGTATTTGGTCGTCCGATTTAATAAATTCAAGTAAACGAACTAGAACAACAACTTTTTGTCTAATATCAAGTTCTTCGTTTATATGAGTACATATTTTTAGTACCTTAACCGAGCTTAAAGATAGATTTTTAGCTCGCCTACTTTGTTCATTATGCTTTTTTTGATATAAAGCAAAAAAACCATCAAAAAGCTTAAGGTACTCTTCAACTAACTCTTCGTTCAGTTGCTGATTTAGAAATGACTCTACAATTTTCCGTCCACTACGACTACTACTACCAGGACCTGCAATAATAGCAAATAGTTGCATAAGAGCCTTAAGAATCCTTTCACTCATATGTTATGGGAAATGGTTATTATTGTTGAAATCCTATTAGCAATACTGCAAAGCCTGAGGATACATTCTTTGAATCTAATCTTGCCTCAATTATACAATCCATGGAATAATCAAATTCAAAATCCCAAAAAGAAACATTATCATAATCAGTATTTGAGAATAGTAGGTTTCGTTCACGATCGTAAACCGAGAATAATAAATTCCCTTCTGAACTTCCACTATATCCAACAATACGATATGTGCTTTCTCCGTAGAATGTTGCATGAAACTCGGCTACTTCATCTCCATTCAATAAAGCTGTATAAGTTTGCCCATCAGTAACAAACGGTAATACTAGTTTTGACTTACATAAATTCAAAGTGGAATCAAGTTGAGCATTCGATAAAAATGGAGCAATCAAAAACCCAAAAATTAGTAAAACCGCATATATTAATTGTCTCATGATATTCTCTTTATTTTATTAAATCATTTCTTATTTTCTCAATTTTCTCGTTTATTATCAACAATATATCGTCGCTAATATTAATTTCAGTTTGAGAATGAACTTGTGTTAATTTATTTTCAGGATACGCTGTTGGTTCCACATAAGTATATAGTACTTCAATAGAATCAAAATCGTAAGCTAAATCTATTAACTCATCAACTAGTTTACTAACCTCTTCCGATTCAGAATAATATGGAGATAATAACTTAATAAGGTTTTCTAACGATTGTTTATTCTCCCCTACTCTTTGAATTAATTTTGCATTTTTTGTTTCTACGGCAAGATTAGTTAGAAAATATGTAGCCTCTATCCAACCACCTGCTAATATTAGCACTCCTTCACGTTGTCGTTGACTCTCTTTTAAATATAAATCGACATCGCTATAAAGGTTAGAAACTATGAAAAGCAATGAATCTTGACGATCAATATTATTCTCGATACGTTCAAAAATAGTAGGACTAAAAGCTGCAATTAAATCTAACTCCTGAGCCATTATTTTAATAACAGAAAAATAAGTAACTGCAGAAGGAGATTGATTATAGATGTTTAAATAAGCTAAATCGGCTCCATAAACTCCCAAATTAATTGCTTGCTTAAAAATACTAGTATATAGTGAATAGTTTTTTGATGGGTTAGTAAGTTCGGCATTAAAATTAGCCCCAATTTCTTTTATAAGTATCGAAAGTTGATGGGGCGATGGCAAACTAAATAGGGTATTATCAAATTTAATCATCTTACTTGTTGTATCTAACTCAACTTCCAATATACCCTCTAGAGCATTATCAGCACCTTTATTTACTTTCTGCTGACACGAACTAAAAGCCAAAACTACGAAAACAAACATGGCTAAAAGATTTCTCATTTTACACATAGATTAGAAATATTTGGTAACATTATATTATTATATGCAAGTAATGAAAAAATAATGAATTCTCAAAGTCAGGATAGCCCTTCAATAGTAGTAAATTTCTATTTTTTAATATAAAAAAGCTTACAATTAATTTTTTAGTTAAAAAAACATTCCGCTTTTTAACGATTCTAAATTTTCAGATATTATATTTGTTGCTCATATAAAGCATTGAATATCATGATAACAAAAATTTTTTTCGTAATTTATTTTATAACAATAAATGTATTTTCTTTCAGTCAGTCAAAATCTCTTTCAATGGAGGAAGCTGTTATTGGACAATGGCGTGATTTATATCCTGAAACATTAGTTAATCTGCAATGGAGGGGCGATAACAGCTCTGTTACTTATCAAGATTATCATACTATTTACGAAAAAAATATTACTAATAATATAGAGGTAGTTTTACTTACATTAAACCAATTAAACATTGCTCTAACAAACACTAAACAAGATACTTTAAGTACTATACCAAAAGTTACTTTTGAGAACTCAGATATTTTTTCATTTACAAAAAATAACATATGGTATTGCTATTCCATATCGCAATCTCAAATCTCAAATTTTATTAGACTACCAGAAAATGCAGAAAACAAAACTATTTTCTTCAAAACTCTCACAATTGCATATACTATTGATAATAATATTTTTTTAGCTAAAGAAAATGGTGTAAACATTCAAATTACAAATGACACTGACCCTAATATTGTAAATGGAGAAACCGTGAGCCGAAGTGAATTTGGAATACACAATGGATTATTTTGGTCGCCCAAAGGAAATAAGCTTGCTTTTTACAGGAAAGATAATTCAAAAGTGAAAGACTATCCGCTTGTTGATATTACTGCACGTGAAGCGGAAGTTAATTCAATAAAATATCCTATGGCAGGTATGAATAGTGAACACATAAGCCTAGGTATTTACAATATTGCCAATAGTAAAATTATTTACATTGAGAAAGAAGATACTATTTCAGAGAAATATTTAACAAATATATCTTGGGATCTTGAGGAATCAAACATATATATTCAAGTTTTGAATCGTGAGCAAAACAAAATGAATATGAATAAATATAGTTCAGAAACGGGCAAGTTGATTAAAACTCTTTTTACCGAAATTAATGATAAATATGTTGAGCCTAAACATACTCTACTATTTGTTTCAAGTGGCAAAAATGCTAAATTCATATATCAAACACGAAAAGACGGATATAATCATGCTTATCTGTACAATACTAATGGCGAACTTATTAATCAATTAACCAGCGGGCAATGGGAAATTACAGAATTACATGGCTTCAATGGGGATTACATTTATTACTCAGCAACAAAAGAAAGCCCAATTGAAAGACACGTTTACAAAACAAATATAGCAAACGGTAAAACACAAAAACTGACAACAACCAATGGAACTCATAACGTAACATTCAATAATAAATTCAAATATTGTATAGATAATTTTTCAAATACAATTACACCTAGAATAATAAGTATTATTAAGTCAGATGGCAGTATAACAAGTACATTAAAAGAATCGACTAACCCATTAGCTGACTATAATATGCCTGAAATGGAAATTAACACTATTAAAAGCGCCGACAACAAAACTGATTTATATTACAGATTAATTAAACCTGCCAACTTTGATTCAACAAAAACATATCCAGCAATTATTTATGTTTATGGCGGTCCTCATGCACAAATGATTAATAACAAATGGCTAGGTGGAGCACGTATGTGGCAATATCTTATGGCACAAAAAGGATATGTAATATTAACTGTTGATAATAGAGGCTCAGCAAATCGTGGTCTTGAATTCGAAAACGTGATACATCGTCAATGCGGAGTTAACGAAATGAAGGATCAAATGAAAGGTGTTGATCTTTTAAAAAGCTTAGCTTATGTTGACATGAATAGAATTGGTGTTCATGGGTGGAGTTATGGTGGTTTTTTAACTACTTCGCTTATGGTTAATCACCCTGAAGTATTTAAAGTTGGTGCAGCAGGTGGACCTGTTATTGATTGGAAATACTACGAAGTAATGTATGGTGAACGTTACATGGATACTCCTGAAGAAAACCCAGAAGGATATGCATACACATCGTTAATTTCTCGTGCAAAAGAACTAAATGGCAAGCTACTTATTGTACACGGTGCTATTGATCCAACTGTAGTAATGCAACACAGTCAGCTTTTTGTAAGGGAATGTATTAAAAACAATACTCCCATTGACTATTTTATATACCCAAGAGCAGAGCATAACGTTAGAGGTTTTGACCGAATTCATTTAATGCAAAAAGTAACCTCTTACTTTGACGATTACTTAAAGTAGATTAACTAAAATATAGTGGATAATCATTTTTCATATCGTAATATTTGGAAAATAGCCTATCCTATTATCTTAGGCAGCCTTGCCCAGGATATAATTACAATTGCCGATACAGCTTTTGCCGGTAGATTAGGTGAAATTGCTCTAGGTTCAATTGCTCTAGGTGGGATATTTTATTTAGCGTTAATAATGTTAGGCTTTGGATTTGGTATTGGGGTTCAAGTTCTTATTGCTAGAAGGCATGGAGAAAATTATCCTAATGAAGTTAAAAAGATTTGGTATCATTCATTCGTTTTGCTTTTTATATTTGCTCTATTTATATTTACGCTCTCAAAACTTTTCACTCCAACATTATTAAAAAGCATTGTATCCTCCAATGATATATTTAATGGGGCATTAAGCTATTTAAACATTCGTATTTTTGGAATATTTGCAGCTTTCATGAATATTGGCTTTAGAGCCTTCTATATTGGTACGGCAAATACAAAGGTAATAAGCTACACAACTATCTTAATGGCTATAATCAATATTTTATTTGATTATTGGTTAATATTTGGCGTAAGTATATTCCCAAAACTTGGTATATCAGGAGCTGCTTTAGCATCTGTAATATCTGAATATTCAGCATTAGCTGCCTTCATTTTGTTTACTCGTTTTAATGCTGATTTATCGAAATATCGCTTTTCATTTAAATGCAAATTCAACACTAAATATTTTAGCAGATTGCTAAAGTTATCTACACCTACTATGCTTCAAAATTTTATTTCATTGGGCTCATGGTTTGTGTTTTTTATTTTTGTTGAGAAGATGGGGTCAGAATCACTTGCTATTTCAAATATTATCAGAAGCATTTACATCATACTTCTACTACCAATAATGGGATTTTCATCAGCAACAAATTCTTTAGTTAGTTTTGCCATTGGAAAAAATATGTCCCAATATGTTCCAATAATTATTAAGCGATCTATTTATTTAAGCTGGTTAGGTATTGGAATAATAAATGCCATTTGTTTACTTATGCCAAATAGTATCATATCAATTTTCACAAATTCACAAGTATTAATAGACTCAACTGTACCTGTGTTTTATGTTGTATCAGCAGCTTCATTTTTATTGGCATTTGGCTTTATCGTATTCAATGCTGTAACAGGTACTGCAAATACAATAAGTTCCTTATTAATTGAAATTATTACAATCTTAATTTACTTAACTGGTGTAAATGTAATTACAAGTTTAAGTTTAAAAATAGAGCACGTTTGGATGATGGAACTTTTTTATGGAAGTATCCTGGGTACTATTTCTCTTTTGTACTTAAAATATGCTAATTGGAACAAGAAAGTAATTTAGAAAAAAGACCAACACAATACATTGGCTCTAGTTTAACAAATAACAACCCTAAAATAAACTACAGTCAATCCATTATAAAGCCTTATTACTTCCGAGTAGAGCGGTTCGTTACCTCCCCGCTCCCTCACAGACCCGTACTAGCATCTTTCTCGCATACGGTTCCTCTCAAGTCGGTTTCGCTGGAAGATAAGAGTGATAAATTTTTG
>JAUXEM010000196.1 GCA_030620515.1 Salinivirgaceae bacterium | reverse complement strand
CTGTAGTAGTGCACAAGTATCAACTACTTTGTATAATACATATCCTGAACTAAGTATAAAAAATACAAGTGGTAATGCAAGCTGTAACAAATTCAATTTAGATGGACAAATAGTTAGTGATGGTTGGATTTATGTAACTGATATTTCACAGCAAGTAACAGGAACAATAGATCCTATATACTACACTTTTGAATGGGACGGAGATGATTCTTTAAGCGATGTTGCCAGAATTGATGATGTAACTGCTGGTTCGCATTATGTTGTAATTGCTATGGATGGTACACATTGTCCCGATACTTTCTATCTTGAAGTGGTTGCAACAACAACTGTTTTAATTGATAGTATTTATTTTTCAGAAACCCACAACATAAAGGAAGATTATTTCTGCCCTAATGATTTAGTGGGTGTGAATGTAGAGGAGGATGGCGAATCAGTTACATGGGCTCAAAACAGCAGTATAGTTGGCGATCTTAATAGTCCTTTTATTGAGGTTACTGGAGCGGAGGATGTTATTCTTTCTGTAAGATCGGAATTTGGAAATTGTGCCGATTTTGATTCCATTAAAGTTGGTCGCTATCAATTTACTCCCTTGCAGGCTACTTTAAAAGATACAACCTTGACTGATAACATTGTTATAGCTGGTAATAAAGTATTATTAACTATGAATGATGTAGATGTTACTTATTCGGCTGGAGTATTACCAGATGAAAATATTAATAGTTTTTATACTTGGACTGCAAATAATAGTGGAGTAGTGTGGCAACCGGCACCACCCGACACCATTTCACCACATGTAATATTATTTGGCAATACTGTATTTACAGCTTACGACTCAATTATAATAACACCCGATACTTATTCTAAGCAGACTTGTTTGTTAACCGATACTTTAAGTGTTACAACAGTATCTGACATAGAGCCACCAAGCGGCTTTAGCCCTAATGGAGATGGTAAATATGATGTTTGGACTATTGATGGTATTGATGGATATAGCAATATTAGTATGCAAATATTTAATCGCTGGGGCGGTTTGGTATGGGAACATACATCAGGAATATATGGTGGCAATGAGTGGGATGGAACTAATGCAAAAGGTAAACCGTTACCTTCGGGAACATACTATTACGTTGTTAATTATAGCCGAGAAGAATCAGGAACAAATACTATTACAGGACCAGTAACAATATTAAGATAACATGAAGAAGCTACAGATTATATTATTGGGAATATTGCTTTTAGCAATTGATGGAAAGGCTCAGCTTTTACCACAGTTTTCGCAGTACATGTTTAGCGATTATTTAATTAATCCTGCCATTGGTGGTACACACGATTATTGGCAAATAAAAACCAATTACCGGTATCAATGGGCTGGAGTAACCGATGCGCCTAAAACATATATGTTAGGCGCATATGGACCGCATAAAAGATTACCTATGGGTTATGGTGGATATATTTTTAACGATGTGGTTGGACCAGTTTCTAATACAGGTATTTATGGATCTTTTGCCTACAATGTAAAAATATCAGGCGATATACGTTTATCCATGGGTTTATTTGTGGGTGTTGTTTATGAGAAAATTGATTTAGGGGTAGCTCTAAACCCTAATGATCCAATTATTGGAGAAAATGGAGAAACCGCTACTAATGTGTATCCCGATGGTTCTGTTGGTGCTTATTTATATACTTCCCAGTATTTCTTTGGTGTTTCTGCCAGTCATGTTTTTTTTAATAATCAAACTTTGCTTGAAGACCATGATTATGAAAGTAACCAAGGAAAGATTAAGCAGTTATTTAATATACAAGGGGGCTACAAATATAATATTAACCGTAATTTTGATTTGGAACCTACTGTATTAATAAAAACAGCTTTTGATTACGATTTTATGACTGATATATCGGTTCGTACCATATACCAGAAAATGGTTTGGGCTGGGGCTGGTATTCGCTATAACTTTAAAAACCCTGAAGCTTTAATGATGTTTGTTGGTTACAACTATAACGATATGGTTAACATAGGGTACTCTTATGATTTTACTCTTTCTGAATTAAGTGTACAAAGTAATGGCTCTCACGAAATTATGATTGGCGTTAAATTTAACGACATACGTCGTTCTAGGTCAAAACGAAAAATCAGATAATTTAAATGAGAGCATCTTTACTTTTTTTTCTTGTTTTGTTTGTTACATCGTGTTCTTTCTTTGTGCCTAAAGAAGAAGGTGTTATTGATGAGGAAAAATTTATTGACGTACTAGTGGATATACATTTTGCAGATGCTGTTATTATTGTTAAGGGTTTTAGGCATTCAAATGATTCTACTACAATAGATTTATTTTACGACGATGTATTAAAAAAGCATAACATATCGCGAAATGTTTTGAACAAGACAATTAATTACTATTCACAAAACATAAATGAGTACGATAAATTATACGATAAGGTACTTGAAAATCTTACGAAAAAGCAAGTTGAGTTCAATGAACCAGTGAAAAAATAAATCAGTTCGGCTATATGATTTTGTAATCAAAATCATATAGCCGAACTGATTCCGAGCGGTAGTCAAAGGACCTGAAGGGTTATACCCGCCTGCCAAATTCAACGTCGGGCTGGTTCCCCGCACATTGGTGCGTTAAGAAAATAAAAGACTCCATTATGATACCTCGTAAGCTTGTTGCGAGTAGTTTCATTACTTTAGGAACTTGGCTTTAATGATACTCCTTTTTCAGGTGGATTGCAAAGTTGAAAATATGAAAAATTTTGTCACCTTCAATTGAAATGATAACACTTTTAAAAGCAATTTACCTGAATAAAACCCACAATGGTGGCATTCAAACTCTTTTTTTTTGTAATATTGTTCTCGGATATTAATCCGAGTTTTTTATGGATAATGAATTTGATATTCGCGAAAACGCAAATGAAAATACAGACAATGAGTTTGAGCAGCAACTTAGACCATTAACATTTGACGATTTTAGTGGACAAGAGAAAATTGTTGAGAATTTGAAAGTATTTGTTACTGCTGCAAAAATGCGTAACGAAGCTTTAGATCATGTGTTACTACACGGTCCTCCAGGTTTAGGAAAAACTACTCTCTCGAATATTATTGCTAATGAATTAGGAGTGGGTTTTAAAATCACCTCAGGGCCAGTACTCGATAAGCCTGGCGATTTGGCCGGACTTCTTACTAATTTAGAGGAGAGCGATGTGTTGTTTATTGACGAAATTCATAGACTAAATCCTGTTGTGGAGGAATACCTCTATTCCGCAATGGAAGACTTCCGAATAGATATTATGATTGATAAAGGGCCTAGTGCCCGATCAGTGCAACTAACACTTAATCCATTCACATTAATAGGGGCTACTACGCGTTCTGGCTTATTAACAAGCCCTTTGAGAGCCAGATTCGGGATAAACTCTCATCTTGAATATTATGATGCCAAAACATTACAGAAAATTGTAAAACGATCAGCATCTATTTTGAAAGTACCAATACACGAAGATGCAGCTGTTGAAATTTCATCGCGCAGCAGAGGAACTCCTAGAATTGCAAATGCCTTGTTGCGCCGAGTGCGCGATTTTGCACAGGTTAAAGGAGATGGTAATATTGACTTAAAAATTGCAAAATATTCTTTGGAGGCTTTAAATATTGATCAGTATGGCTTAGATCAAATGGATAATAAGATTCTTTCGACAATAATAGATAAGTTTCAAGGTGGCCCCGTTGGTTTAACAACCATAGCGACTGCTGTTGGTGAAGATGCAGGAACGCTTGAAGAGGTGTACGAGCCATTTCTAATAATGGAAGGTTTTATAAAGAGAACGCCGCGTGGACGTGAAGCAACTGAAAAAGCGTTTAAGCATTTAGGCAAATTACATACGCGTAACGAAGGCAAGCTTTTTTAAAAATAGAATTTTGTTCTTTAGTAACAGTTCCTTAGTGTTTCTTTGTGAAAACACTTAGTGTTCTTTGTGGTAAAATAAACTATTTGAGTAATAAATCCAAAATATCAGACCTAATCAAGCTAAAAGCCATTGAACTTGGCTTTAGTGCTGTTGGTATTGCAAAAGCTGAAAAGCTACAAGGTTTTGATATTGCCCTAAATAGTTGGTTAAGCAATAATTTTCATGGAGAAATGTCTTACATGGAACGGAATAAAGAAAAACGTTCCGACCCTACTATATTGGTTGAAGGAGCTAAAAGTGTAATATCATTAATTACTTCTTATTATCCACAAACAGTGCAAAGTAATACTGTTCCACAATTATCCAAATACGCCTATGGCACTGATTATCATTTTGTTTTAAAAGATAAAATGAACATTTTATGGGCATATATAAAAGAATATTATCCTAATTTAGATGGAAGAATATTTGTTGATTCTGCACCAGTTTCAGATAAATTATGGGCAGTACAGGCTGGCCTAGGTTGGTTAGGAAAAAACTCATGCCTTATTAATAAGGAAATTGGTTCTTTTGTATTTATTAGCGAGCTTATTGTAAATGTTGAGTTGGAATACGATGAGCCTTATCATTCTAATTTTTGTGGTAGCTGCACTAAATGTATCGACGCTTGTCCTACAAATGCTATTGTACAACCTGGAGTTATTGATAGTAGAAAGTGTATTTCCTACTTAACTATTGAGAATAAAAGCGATACTATTCCTCAAGAGTTTAAGGGTAAATTAGAGAATCGTTATTTTGGATGCGATACTTGTCAGGATGTGTGCCCTTGGAATAAGACACCACTTATTACTTCAATAAATGAATTTAAACCAACACCAGAAGTTTTAAATTTAGATTTTGAAGCGTGGGATAAAATGGAAAAGCAAGAGTTTAATAAATTGTTTAAATCGTCGCCATTAAAAAGAGCAAAATACAGTGGAATAAAAAGGAATGTAGAATTTATTAGCTCTAAAAAAGGACAATAGTAGCTCCAATTTCATATGGCGTTACAGTACAGCATTTGTCGGGAGTAAAAAGTGTTGATAAAGAGTAGTATCCATTTAGCATAAATTTACCTAAGCCAATTCTTATAGTAACACCATAATCGAATTTTTCAATGTGTTTTATGTAGAATTGTTTTTCTTTAATTTTTTCATTTGTTAAAGGATTTTTGCCAACATATTTAGTATGACTGTTAATTAGCATTCCTGCTCTAAAGCCAGCATATATCTTATAGCTTTTATTATTATTGTTGGGATTTGTTCTGAACCTAATTTCAATAGGAACTGTAATATAGTTGGTGTTTAGCTTGTATTTTGTACAATTCAACGAGTCTGGTATCTCTGTAAACCAAAGTGAATCGTTATTGTAGTTAATAAAACTATTTAAGTAGTAATTCTGACAAGCTAAACCAAACCCAATAGCAAGTGCTGTATTCGATTTGTTTCCCAAAACAGGGTACATCATTTGTAAATTAATTCCACGAGAAAAAGGAGAGATTTCAACATCATTTAAATCACCTATCCATTGTGAGCTAATAAACGAAAACGACAACTGATCTTTGGCAAAATAGTGATTATACTTTTTAGACTCTTGGCTAAAGCCATTTAGTGCTATAACTAAAATGAAGATGAGTAGTATGGGTTTAAATATTCTCACAAAGTAAAATTAGTTATATTAGCACAAGAAATGAAAACTATTATGTAAAACCTAGCATATTACTATTGAAAATCATTTTAAAATGTAAGTTCACAAAAAAGAGGGTGCCTAAAAAAAACCAAACCACAGAGTCTTTGCTAGTTGACATCAGGAAAATTTGAATAAATTGGGAAAGACAAAAACTAAGATTTTAGCATGCCGCTTTGTCCCAAGCGGTGACCAACAAACTATGAGTGTACTGCAAGGTGCGAAGCAGTCTGTTGATATCAAAATCTAACATACTATTAAGCAATATAGCTAGAAAATTTCCTCAGCAATTTTTCGAATGCTATTACCTGCACCTAAGGTGTAAAAATGTAAAACAGGAGCGCCATTCTTTATTAAATCGCGCGATTGCTCAATTCCCCACTGTGTTCCAACATGTAAAGCATCCTCGTTGTTTTTACATTTACGAATCTCTTTATCTAACTCTTTAGGTATCGATAAATGAAATAACCTTGGTAAAACATCTACCTGATTAATTAATGCAATAGGTTTCAAACCTGGAATAATAGGAACAGTAATACCAGCAGCACGGCATTTATCCACAAAATCGTAATATACCTTATTATCGAAAAACATTTGGGTAACTATATAATCAGCACCTGCTAGTACCTTAGCTTTTAAATATTGAATATCAGAATCTAGATCGACAGCAGCATAATGCTTTTCGGGATAACCCGCTACGCCCACACAAAACTCTGTTGGGTTTGCTTGTTTCATCCTATCGTCTAAATAAAGTCCATTGTTCATATTAGAAATTTGTTCAACCAACTCAACAGCGTTAGTGTGCCCATCTTCTTCGGCTATAAAATCAATTTGATTATGCCCTGCATCGCCTTGCAAAGCAAGAATGTTTTTAATTCCCATAAAATTCAGGTCAATTAAAGCGTTCTCTGCATGGTCTTTTGTAAAACCGCCACAAGTTAAATGGGGAACAACCTGAACTTGATATTTATTCATAATTGAAGCAGTAAGAGCTACAGTGCCAGGGCGTTTTGATATTGTCCTTTTAACACAAGTTCCATCGGCTTTTTCTTTAAAAACTACCTCATCTTTGTGATAGGTAATATTTATAAATGCTGGGTTAAACTCTATAAGTTGGTCAATACGTTTGTATATTCCTTCAATATTATTGCCCCTTAATGGAGGAACAATTTCAATGGAGAAAAGAGTTTTTTCTCTTTTGTTAATTTTTTCTATTACGTTCATTGT
>JAUXEM010000225.1 GCA_030620515.1 Salinivirgaceae bacterium | reverse complement strand
TTAAACTTACAATAGATAGTTAGTTAGACTAGCCTGCTGTAGGTAGGTTATGAGTGTCAAGCAGTGAGACAAAGTGTATGACCCTTATGTTCAGGTACATACTAAAAATCATCGTTAATTCATATAGACCTATTAATGAATCATTTACAAAAATAACATAACAACTATTGAACTAATAGAGATATTATAAATAATTGAAAATAAACTAAACGAATATATTATGAAGAAAAAAATTACACTTTTAGTTATATCAGTAACCATAGCAATGAGTACACTATTTGCTCAAGATAATACTAAATTAAGTATAGGTGAATTCGACCCCTATATTTCAGAGTATTTTAAACCTATGGCTCAAGGGATTGCAGTAAGTATGGGTAGTGGCTGGGTGCATACCGCTAAAACTCACAGCAAGTTAGGCTTTGATGTTACCTTCAGTGCAGCTTTTACAAGTATTCCTGCTTCGGAGGCTTCTTTTACTTCAAGTGATATTAGTGGAATGGAAAATGATGGGTACTATTTTTCTAATGGAACACAAGATTCTAGACCACCATCAAATGATATAATTACATTTCCTAATATACGCACAGATGGTGACGAAGGTGGCTCTATTATACACAAAGAACTAAGTTTTAGTGGAGTATCAGGAATAATTAACTACAAAGCAATTTCTGGTTTAACAGCAAAGTATGCAGGAGCAGCATCCATACAAGCCGGTGTTGGCTTACCAAAAGGTATTGAATTAATGGTGCGTTATTTTCCCGATGTTAGTGGTATGATTAATGCAGGTGTACCTAGCGGTGTTGATATGGAAATGCTAAAAACAACTTATTGGGGTATAGGTATTAAGCATGATTTAAAACAATGGATTCCGGCTATAAAGAAAGTGCCATTTTTACAAATGTCAGCTCTGTTTACATATTCAAGTTTTAAAACTGGTTTTGCTGGTGACGATTTAATTTTAGATCCTGGAACTATTGTTGGGGATATTGATAATGTTCACGATAATTCAGGTGCATCTTATGATGATCAAAAATTTGAAATGAAAGTATCTTCATTTACTGGCGCCTTTTTAATTGGTGCTAATATCCCTATTTTTCAGCCTTTTATTGGAGTTGGATTTAACTCAGGTAAATTTGATGCTGGTTTAACTGGCACTTTCCCAATAATAAATGTAAATGCGGATTATAATCCATTATTGCCTGAAACAGATCCAAACTCAAAGGTTTTTATTGTTAACGAAGGTGATATAGAAACTGACCCGTTAAATGTAGAAGCAAGGACTACTGAATTCAATCTTCAGATGGGTGCTCGTTTAAAATTAGGTTTCTTTGTATTACACTACCAATATACACGCCAGAAATTTAACATGCATTCAGGTGGTATTGCTATAACATTCAGATAAAAACTACTTTTTAGATATTAAAAAGACATTATCTAAAAAACAAAAATAGAACACGGATTACGCAGATCAAACTGGTTTACACAGATTTTATCTACTTAGTCTGTGTTTTTTTTTCATATTCAAGGTTTGTTGAAAAATACGGATCGCTTGATATTTCTGGTGGAGAAAAAAAAATTAAAATTTGAGATTAATAGAACTATGCCTGAAAGGCATAGTTCTATTAATCCACCAGAATTTCCAAGTAATCCAAAAATACCAACTACCCCGCAATGAAATAGTTTAACTACTATTTTTTACCAAGTATAAATATCTTTCTTAATAAAATAATGATATAAAAAAGAGTAGCCATTACTGCCAGTACCGCAGCTGGGTAAGCAATGGTAATCCACCAAGGAGCCTTACTTACTACATTCCACATGGCTCTTTTTTCTGTTAACCCTGGCTTGTTAACGGGTTTACCAGCTATAAATTCATCATTTACTTGCACCTCGCCATACATATCTGTATCTACAATTTTAGCAAACAAGTGAACTTTTCCAATACTATCGCCAGGCATTTTGCCATCAAGTAGAAAGGTTGCATGTCCATCTTTATTGGTAAAATTACTTTCTCCTAATTTTAGTTGTCCAAAGTAACGTTGCATATACAAAGCTATTTCAACACCTTCGGCTGGCACAACAACTTCCTTTTCTTTACCCGATGCAATAATTGTAATTTTATTTTCTGCTTCAAACCACTTAAGCTTCAATGTAACAGCTCCGCCAGCAAAAGCATTAATAGTTGTTGGTTGCGGCTGCGTGTAGCCTTTGTGAAAAGAACGAATATAAGCTATCACATTCCATCGGTCGTTAACAGACAATATATCTTTAAACTTAGGCATTGCACCACGCCCGTTTACAATTTTATAATATATTGAGCCGTTTGTTTGCTTAGTTATTTGCCCAATAGATAAGTCTTTTGGAAGAGGATCAAGAGCAATCATGTTATTCATACCAATATCACCATGGCACGATTTACAGTTTTTAAGATACAAGGCTTCACCTACTTTTTGAGCATTTGCATCAAACATTGCAGGAGCTGTTATTGATTCTTTATTTTGAGGTATCTCCCATGGAATTTCTTTACCAATTGCTGGCTTTACTATAAAACTAATAAGTAGTGCTAATATAAATAGTTGTTGTTGCATTGTTTTGTTCTTTTAGTAATTGATAAGTATTTTTTTATTTATCATATCTTTTATACGAGTTCAACTTATAATAATAATAATAGCCTCCCCTCGTGTGAGGTATCATTTTAATCGTTGGCTAATTGTTCAGGGTTATGTATTCCTTTTTCGTGGGCAGTTTCCCATATTGGTATAACTGGGAATACTTTTGCTAGCACCGAAATAATCATCAATACCAAAATAAAAGAGCCTACAGTTATTGCTGTTTCAATTAGTGTTGGTTTATAAAACATAAAATTATCGGGCACATTCTGAATTGGCAAAAAAGGATGCTCTTGTGTTGGCACTACAATTATGAAACGCTTTATCCAAGCTCCTATTACCACAAATATTCCAATTACCATCATTGGAAATGGTTTGCGCATTTTTTTACTTAATAGTAAAATAATTGGCAGTATTAACCCAAAAATCTGTACCGACCAAAATAACTTGGCATGATGTCCGGCCATTAGTTCATATAAGTGAGCAGCATCATGTTGTTTTACTTTATATCCAGGTACTAAATACTCATTTATATTAAAATACAAATACACCAACGCCACCAATACCAATAATTTTCCTAGTTTATCGAAATGCTTCTCGGTAATATATTCTTGTAGATTATAATTGTTTCTGAAAAAGAACATGGCAATAGCTAAACAAGCTGTACCAGCTACAAATGCTCCAGTAACAAAGTAAGGTCCAAATATTGTACTGTCCCAACCCACACGTGGAGTAGCTGCAAAAAGCCATGAAGTTACAGTATGAATTGCCAAAGCTACTGGTACTATTAAAACTGAAAGTATTTTAATGCCTTTATGCAATAAGCTGTACTGTTCATTTGTTCCTTGCCAGTTTATACTTAATAATTCGTAAATTTTAGTTAGCCATTTTGGCAAAGTTTTTTCTCTAGATAAAATAGCTAAATCGGGAATTAACGGCAAATACAATAAGGTTACACTAATTAGCACATATGTAGTTACTACTGTAACATCCCAAACAATTGGCGATTGAATACGACCATGAATAAATACATTTAACAAACGCTCGGGCCGACCCATGTCAGATACAATTACTAAACCTGCAACAGCTGCAAAGCCAATAGCTATCATTTCTGCAATGCGAGCAATGGGTGTTATCCATTTTGCACCAGCCAAGCCCAAAACAGCAGTAATTAACATGCCTATTAAACTAGCCGCAACAAAAAACACAAAGTTGGCTATGTACATACCCCACGATATATAATCACGAATACCTGCAACACCCAATCCTTCACGTATTTGAATATAATAGGCATATAAACAAGCAACTAGTATCAGGGTTAAAAAGCCCATCCAAACATTAAACTTTTTATTTAGGCCAATGGGTTTAACAATATCATTTACTATTTTTCTGAATGCATCTTTTTGCTCCTCAAGAGGTATTTTATTTTCCATTATATCTATTTAATTATACATGGTGAGTATTATCTTTTTTTTCTTGTTCGGGAAAAGGGAATAGCCTGTTTTTTGCTGGTAAATAATATACCCTTGGCTTAGTTCCCAGTTCTTCCATTAATCTATATCCTGCATTATCGCTTAACAGCGCACTTAGCTGAACGGTTTCTTTCGTTGTGCCATTAGTCACAGCATCTTCATTCTGGTCGCCAAAATAATATACCCCGTTAGGGCAAGCTGAAACGCAATAAGGTAATTCGCCTATGCGTAACTGGTCGGCACTAAACAAACATTTTGATATGGTTCCTTTTTTCTGTGGAACGTTTAACTCAACATCGTATTTTTTATCAATATTATCATCGCTAATTTTCGGCTCGGTCCAATGGAAAATTCGCGCTGAATACGGACAAGCTGCCACACAAAATCTACAACCAATGCAACGCTCATTATCTATTAGTACAATGCCATCTTGTCTTTTAAAAGTGGCATCAACAGGGCACACTGAAACGCATGGTGGGTTATCGCAATGCTGACAAGGCTTAGGCATAAAATAAGGTGCCGTATTCTCATTATCTTGCATTTGCAACACATTAATATGATGTTGCTCAGGCTTTAAATCGTGCGCTCCTTGGCAAGCTTGCATACACTTTCGTGCATTACGGCATTTTGCCAAATCGATAACCATTACCCAACGGCGACCATTTATTCCTTCGCGCCCTTGTAGTTGTAAATCGGTTAAATCGGCAACTGGGTGATCATGTTCCTCACCATTTACATTTACAAGTTGATGCTCGGCACTTAAAGCTTTTATTTTAGAATCTTTAGGCTTTGCTTGTACGAATTTATAACCAGAAAATAGTGCTGCACCACCTAGAACAGATCCGCCTGCTACAAGTCCTATTTTTTGCAAAAATTCTCTTCTTGATTTCTGATTTTTATTAGTGCTATTTTCCATGTAATTATAATGCTATAGTATTTGTTCGATTACTAAATGTATTTATTGTGAAATTGTTCAATTATATCGTTAATTAGAATAATTCTAAATAACTAAATCCTCAATCTCTAATACATAGTTTAAACTTCCTAGTTTCTCAATAATAGGCAATTTCATTTTGAGAACGACAATTTAACTATTTTTTTTTAAGCGTGTACGTAATAAATGTTACATGGCTTAATATTTTTCAGCATACTCATTCTATATATTTGAATAATACACAAATTGAGCGATTTGGTATCGCTAATTCGCTCAACTTAGGTAATAAAAAATTATAATTTGAGAATAATTTACATATTTTCGTAGTCATAAATAAACTAATATGGATTAAAAATCCATACCTGTCAGATGTCTAGGCAGGGAATGATGATGAATAATTTATAAGAAAAAAGATGAATATTAAAGGCTCTGATATAAATTAATGTAGATTAGTAATGGTTTATGTACTTTACATATCAATATTTTAATATGTGAAATACATAATGCTTTAACATTTAATTGCTTACAAATTCATTATCCACAATAGTTTACTAAATTAATATCCATGAACTTCATATGACTTAATAATTGTGTTTTTAGTACT
>JAUXEM010000219.1 GCA_030620515.1 Salinivirgaceae bacterium | reverse complement strand
ATTCTTATTTATTAAATAATTAGCTAAATGTAATTTAATATTCTCAATATCAATTGTAAAAACTTCAGTATAAATATTTTATATTTTTAGAACTACTATACCCTAAATATTTGTCTCGGGATTGAGAAATAACAAGCCTACTCTTATAACTAGAATAATCTTCATAAGCTTAAATATTCTTGCTTCATTACTGTGCGAAATATAAATAATCACAAAAAAAAAATAGCTTGGCAAAACCCAAGCTATTTTTGTACTTAAACAGTTTATGAAATACTATCTTTTACATAAAAACAAAAGATAATTTCGTTGTTACGCAGGAGGTGTACCTTCAGCATTAGAAAGAATGGCATCAATTTGAACCAAAGCATCCATAGCAATAGCTGAAACGCCAATTACTGTTCTTGCAGGCAGATCGCCTTTGAAAAAGCTTATGTAAATTTCGTTTACAGCATCAATATCTGAAATATTTTTAAGTTGAATATTTATCTTTACTATATCGTCCATATTGTGATTGATACTTTCCACAATTGTCTTAATATTCTTTAGGCACTGTTCAGCCTGTTCTTTGGCATTGCCAGCAACAACTTTACCAGTTTTAGCATTTAAAGGTAACTGAGCAGAAACGTTGTTGTAATGAGAAAAAGCTACCGTTTGCGTCGATAGAGAACTATTTGGAGCATTTTCTGTATTATTAGCTTTAATAACGATGCCATGTCTGTCTTCAACAGCTTGTGGAGGTGTACCATCACCATGTGATACCGTTGCATCAATTTGTACCAAAGCATGCATAGGCAAATCTTCAGCTACAATTACTGAGCGAGCAGGAACATAGCCTACAGTTCTGGCAATTGACGAATCTGGAAAGAATGTTGTATATGCTTCGTTTACAGCTTCAATATCCGAAATGTTTTTAACATGGATATTAATTTTAACAATATCATCGAAAGGCACGTCGATACCTTCCATAATTGCTTTGATATTTTTCAAACACTGCCTAGCTTGCTCTTTTGCACCACCAACTACAATATTACCAGTTTTAGAATCAACAGGCAATTGTGCTGAAATATGATTGTAATGAGAAAAAGCTACACTTTGTGTAGATACAGAACTTTTTGGAGCATTCTCCGTGTTTCTTACAAGTTTCACTAAATCGCAAGGGGCTTGTGGATGTGTTCCTACACCGTTTGAAATAACGGCATCCATTTGTACCAAAGCACCATTCATAGGTAAAGCTGCCACTGCTAGTACCGTTCGTGTTGGCAGATAGCTATGGAAGAACGTAGCATACACTTCGTTTACAAGCTTAATATCCATGATGTTTTTAAGGTATACATTAACCCTAACAACATCTGTCATAGCATGATCGATACTTTCAACAATTGCTTTAATGTTGTTCAAACACTGACCAGCCTGCTCTTTTACACCACCAGTTACTATTTTACCTGTTTTATGATCTACTGGTAATTGAGCTGAAATATTATTGTAATGAGAAAAAGCTACACTTTGTGTAGATACTGCACTTATTGGAGCATTCTCCGTGTTTCTTGAATTTTTTATTATAACGTCACTCATATCGATATTTCTCCTTTTAGTTTTTATTACTGATATTTTTTATTAGGAGGACAAACGTAGTGAAAAAAATAGTAATGTTGTATAAGAATTATTAATTTCAATCTTTTACATATAGATAGATATTAAGCTATATAACTGCCTACTTCAGGTAGGAAGAAACGTATTTAATTAACACTTAGGTAATTAGATTATTTTTCGATGATTACATACTAGCTTGTATGCCTATGCATTACAAAAGTTTAACGAACTATTGACATAAGAAGGGTTTCAAAAAAAATACGTGGCAAGCCTTGGTCAACTTCGTTTAGGCTATAACTTTCATTATTAAATTACTTCTATTATTGCTGAAAGTATTTTATCATTGCTTTATCATTTCCTTTGTAACAAAACCATTAGCGGTATTCATTTTTATTAAGTAAATACCCTTAGCCTATCTTATACTGGTTTTACATAGCCATCATTTTTTATACTTTAAATGTTGATATTAAATCTTTAAGATCTTGTGCTTGTTCCGAAAGTAGTTCAGCATTGCCTGCAAGCTCCTCTGAAGCTGCGGCATTAGTTTGACTTATTTCGCTAAGTTCAGTAATTGCATTATTTATTTGTACTGTTCCTTGGTTTTGTTCTTCGCTTGAATTTGATATTTCTTGTATATAAGTACTTGCTTTTTCTATTTCTGGAATTAATTGTTGTAATTTATCTTGCGTCTCTTTTGAAGAAGTAACAGCCAACACAGAATGATCATTAATTTCTTTAGCTATATTTTTACTATTCTCTGCTAATTTTTTCACTTCGGCAGCTACTACTGAAAATCCTTTACCATGCTCATTTGCTCTTGCTGCTTCAACAGCAGCATTTAATGCCAATAAATTTGTTTGAAAGGCAATGTCACTTATCTTTTCTATTTTTTGGGCTATTTTATTCATTGCATCAGCTGATTGTTCAGATAAATCACCTCCAACAATAATATCATTTTTTGATTTTTCAACAATCGCATTTGTATCCTTTGAGTGATTTGAGGATTGTTGTATTAAATCGACCATAGTTTGCATAGATGCTGATATTTCCTCAACATTAGCAGCCTGCTTACTTGCATCCTCCGACAATTTCATTGAGTTTGAACTTAGTTCTTCAGATGAAGTAGTTACATTATCAGTTGTTTCCCTTATTTTGTTTATAATATTTCTAAATGAATTAGAAATACCTTGCAAAGCCACCCCAAGTTCACCTATTTCATCATTCCTATCAATATCTAATTCCATTGTTAAATTTCCTGCGTATATCTGTTTTGTAAAATCAATATAATACAGAATTACCGAGATAAGTTTATCCATTACGAAGAATACAACCACCGAGATAAGTATAAGACCAAGTAAACCAAGAACTATTGACATCAAAATGGTTCTTTTTGCTTCAGCCAAAATTGTATCTAAAGGTGTTGCTATTACAAGTGTCCAATTTGTTTCTGAGTTTCCTATTTCAAAATTGGTTAAAACTACATATTGTTCAACTCCGTTAAACTGCGTAACGGTAGAATATTGATTTAAATCTTTTATATTATTTAATTCAGTAATGCTATTAGCAATTTCAACATTTAAATCGTTAATACTTTGTGTATTACTTTTATTATCGCTCTGATTAACAATTTGTCCATCATGAGCAATAAAATAGGCACTACTGTTAGCAAAAGGTTTAATTTGATCTGCTATAATTTGAAAATGATCAAGTCCTAAATCAAGTCCCACAATGCCAACAGCTTTTCCATTGGCTTTTATTGGAACAGAATAACTTGTCATCCAAACATTATTGTCCGAATTGCCTGTTATTGAATAAGTATATGGGGGATCAATAGTTTCTTTATTTGACACAAGAATTTTGGCATAATTTGATTTAGAATCTAAACCTTCCATGTTTCTGTATCTACTTGAAATATTTAATTCTCCATTTTCTTCAAAAGTAGACAATGACAATCTTCCAAACTCATTCGTATAACCCTTCTGAAAATATGATAGTTCGTAACTTGAATAAACCGAAATAAAGCCTTTTGCATTTACATGAGTTTCTAAAAGCATTTTCTTATAATTACTCCATCTTGCAGAGTCAGGTAAATTACGTAACGAAGTTATAGAATACGCTAAACCCCTTGCTATTCCAATACTTTCATTAAGTTCTACTTGTATTTCATTTGTTTTTTCAATTGCGGTAGTATTTACATGATCAATGGTTTTATTATAAGTATCGTTTTTAAAACGAAGTATTAAAAATCCAAAAACTATTATGTAAGTGATTGAAACTACTGATAATAGTATTAATAGCATTTTTGTTCTTAATTTCATCTTATTTTTTTTAAAATTATTAATAGAATTGCACTCAAATATGCAAAGTTAATAAGTGCCCTATCTAGATATATACAATTTAAGCACCAATGTGTTTAACTCATTTTAGTCTAATATCCAAAAACAACAGCATGAGTTCACTGATTAACAACAACATACATGTAATCCTACTCAATCTCTACTTTATCATTAATCTTATAATATCAACACTTTAATTAGACAGTTGCATATTTAAGCTTTTACATAATAGTTAAGTAATATACTAAAATTATGTAAATATATAATGTAATACACTAAAATAACAGGCATTAGCTTTTAAAAAATATTCGTTAAATATGTTGTCATTTCAATTGTAGATGACAACATATTTTAAAATTTTCAACGTTACAAACCACTTGAAAACATCTAAAAGACTTTTAACGTGGTTAAAATTTTTTAAAAGCTAATTCCCTGCTATTGCTACCCCCCTATCATTACATTAATATCATAACTTTTAAATATGCTTATAAGCTCATTTTGTTTTTCAATGCTGGGTTCTTTCATTATTCCTTTCTCATAAGCACGCCCTAATTTCTGATACTTACGTTCTGCAATATTATGAAAAGGTAGAATATTAACTATTGGCTTTTTGCCTACTAAACTAGTAATAAATTTAGCAGACTCATGAATATTCTCTAAATCATCGTTTACTCCGGATATTAATGGAATACGAATATTATAATCAATACCAGTAGCGGCAATTGTTTTTATATTCTCTAAAATATTTTCATTTGGAACGCCTGTCCATTCTTCATGTTTTTTAGAATTCATTAGCTTTAAATCAAATAGAAAATGCTCCGATTTTTTTGCTACTTCTAACAATCTATCCTGACTTGAAAAAGCAGAAGTATCAATACATCTATGTATATCTTCTTTTCCACACGCATCTAAAAGTTCAATTAAAAAGTTGTAATGTAACAAAGGTTCTCCTCCCGAAAAAGTAACTCCACCCTCCGATTGATCCATTAGAATAGTTTCTTTTTTAATCTCGCTCATTACCTGTTCAACAGTCATTTGCTTACCCATCATTTCAATGGCTTTTGTTGGACAGATATCAGCGCATATTCCGCACATTTTGCACAATTCAGTATTTGTGACAATACCATTGGGTGTTAATGTAAGCGCATTATTAGGACAATTCTTCACGCATTCTATACTGCCAATACATTTCTCATTGGCATACATTTTTTCCTGATAGCTGGGTATACTTTCTGGATTATGACACCATTTGCATTTTAAAGGACAACCCTTAAAAAATACGGTTATGCGAATTCCCGGACCATCATTTATGGCATATCGTTTAATATCAAAAATTAATGTTGGTTGCTCCATTTGTATATCAAAAAAAATACCCGATTCTACAATTACATCTGAATAGTAGCGTCGGGTTAAATATAAACTTATTATTTTTTAGAACGATTCATTCTCTGTTCTATCAATTACTTCTTGTTGTAAATCGGCATTCATATCGTTAAAATAGTCGCTATAACCCGCCATTCTAACCAATAAATCTTTATAATCTTCAGGATTCTCCTGTGCCGCACGCAAAGTAGCTGTATCCACAATATTAAATTGAATATGGTGTCCTCCTAAAGTAAAGTAACTTCTTATTAGTTTACCTAGCTTGGCAATATCTTCATCCCGTTTTAACAAGCTAGGTAGGAAACGTTGATTTAAAAGCGTACCGCCTGAACGAGTATGATCAAGTTTTGTTAATGAGCGAATTACTGCCGATGGTCCGTTAATATCACAACCATGCGATGGAGATGTTCCATCGGAAATTGATTTGGCCGCTAATCTACCATTTGAAGTCGGATCGTAGCCATGT
>JAUXEM010000091.1 GCA_030620515.1 Salinivirgaceae bacterium | reverse complement strand
TGTAATATGGGCATAGTTAAAAAGTATTATAAAATTGGATTATGGATTTTCGTAATTGGCATATTATGTTTCACTCCAAGTAATGAATTTAAAGAGGTTAAAATTAATATTCCACATTTGGATAAACTAGTGCATTTTGTAATGTTTTATATACTTGGCTTGTTAATTGAATCGGTTTTTTTGAATTCTAAGAAAAATAGAAACTATTTTATAATTGGTGGACTATTGTATGGTTGTTTAATAGAGGTTTTTCAGCATTACCTAATAGCAATGAGAAGTGGTGATATTATTGATTTTTTGTTTGATGCTCTAGGATTGGTGCTTGGGATAGTTAGCTTAAAATACTATCCTGTATTTTTTAAAAAACTTTTGAAATAAAGGGCTGTATCTTGTAGAAACAGCCCTGAGTAGTTACATGTTTTATGAATTATTATCTGTAGCACTGTCCGTGCCCGTTACCATTTCCTTGCCTATTACCATGTCCTCTACCTTTATTATGACGGTACATGTCAAATTTTATGCGTTGCTCTTCGCTTAGTAATTTTCTTACTTCTTGTTTGTGCGCTGCTTTTTCTTTCATCATTGCAACTTTAACAACACTCATTTCATCAATTAAAGTGTTTATAGCTTTCATATCAGCAGGGTTAGCCGTTGATAAAGTTTGCATTTTAGCTTTTTTCTCTCCGAGTTCGTTTCTTGAAAAAAGCATTTTCTGTTGATGAGTTAGTCTGAGTGCTTGCAATTGCTCTGTTTGTTGCTCAGTTAGCTCAAGGTGACTTGCCATTCGTTCCTGATGGCACTGTTGCTTATACATATTTTGCGAATTGGCTTGTTGTCCCTTGCCTCTATTCTGCTGATTTTGGCTATTAGGCTGTGCTAAAGCTACTACTGCAAATAATAATGTAACAACTAAAACTGTTGATTTTTTTTGTAATGTTCTCATTTTTTTAATTTTTAAATTAGTGATTTGATATAATTTTTCCATTAAGAATAATTTCTTATTCTTCTGTTTTTAATATGTTCGAAATTATTTTACTTTGTTGCGATCTCTATGCCTATGTGTTTTTGGACTGCACGATGCATCATTCATAAGTCCCTTGAATTTAGTTTGCTGCTCAGGCGTAAGTAATGTTTTTAATTTTAAGAAATGTTCGTAGTTAGCTTTTTCAAATTTGGCATTTAGCAAACCTATAGTATCGCTTAACTCATTTATTAATATTGTATTAGGATCTTCGTTAAAAAGCTCAGTATTAATTAATTGTTTGTATTGGTAAATACTGTCTTTTAAAGCGCGCATGCTTTTAAAATGATTAGCCTTAAACTCGTTATAAACTACTGTTTGTACCTGGTTAAGCTCAAGTTTATTAGTTAAGTAGTTTCTATGTGTGTAATTTGATTTGTTTGTCAATAATCTTTTATTGGTAATCCGATTTGTCGGTCGCTCAGTTCGCAATAACCAAACTGCCGATATGGTTACTATGTTACCAATTAGTAAAACTATTACTGTCCAAATTAATACTTTATTTTGTTTAATAGTATCCATCTTATTCGTTTTCAAAATCAAAAATTGTTTCAGTCGATTGATTAAAAGCGTACTCTTCAGTAAATGAGTTAATAATAACTTCTTTATTTGACAACAAAGTATTTTCTGGTATACTTATTTGCCATATAGTAAATATATTTATTGCAATAAATAATACTGCTAATGCAGGTTTTAGTATTGGAGTATCAAAAAACCAATTATAACTTTCTGTTTTATAATTTGTATCAAGTTTTGCTTGTATCCTTGTGTATAAAAATGGTTTTGCTTTTCGCCTTTCAATATTGTCTAGGCTAGTTAGCGTTTTGTTAATCTCATCTTGTATGTTTATATTTTTATCCATTGTTTTTTGCTTCTGTTAGTTAGACGATGTGCAATTATAAAACTTGCGCTTTTTAATAAAATTTGTTAAAATAGTATTTTTCGAGACTCTTTTTTAGATTACTTTTTGCACGATGTATGAGAGACTCAACCGATGACACCGTAGTTTTTAATATATCGGCAATTTCTTTATAACTTAAGCTTTCATATTTATGCAAGGTAAAAGCACTTTTCTGATTTTTTGGTAATTTATCAATAGCTGAATTAAGAATTTCTATTCTTTCCTTTTGTTCCAACGATTGCAAAGGTGTATCGTTATGCGCATACCAATTATCGTTATTCTCACTAGTATTTGTAGAAACACGAGTAAGCAAAGCCCATCGTTTTTGCCGATTATTCTTTTTAATAAAATCTAAGGATTTATTTACCGCAATTCTATATATCCAAGTTGACAAAGAAGATTCTTGATTGAATTTACTTATTGAACGGAATACTTCAATGAAAACCTCTTGAGCAATATCATCTGCATCATCTGCATTGTGAACAAAGCCGAAACATGTATTAAATACTTTATCCTGATTATTTTCAACTAATAATCTAAATGCCTCTTGGCTGCCATTTTTTATATTATCTATATTTACGATATTCACTTTTTTTTGTTCTATTATAAAGATAGACGATATTTAGAAAGAAAACATTCGTTTTTGTTCTATAATATTCAATTTATAAAATTTAAGCTTTAATTGTTGCAATTTGTATTGAAATACTAAATTTGTAATTTAAGAATGATATTTATTTAATGTTAAAATATTATGAAACCAACTTTATTGATATTAGCTGCCGGTATGGGCAGTCGCTATGGAGGATTAAAACAACTTGACCGCCTTGGACCGTCTGGCGAAACTATTATGGATTATTCGGTTTACGATGCTATTAGATCTGGATTTGGAAAGGTAGTTTTTGTTATTCGTAAAAGTTTTGAGAAGGAATTCAAAGAAATATTTGTAGATAAATTGAAAGGTAAAATAGAGGTTGAACTGGTTTTTCAAGAGTTAGATAATGTTCCAGTCGGAATTACCTTTCCTGAAGAACGTACTAAACCTTGGGGTACTGGGCATGCCATTCTTGTTGCAAAAGATAAAGTTCAAGAACCTTTTGTGGTTATTAATGCCGACGATTTTTATGGTGCCGAGGCTTATGCTGAAACTTCAAAATACTTAACTACTAGTTGTGGCGATAAAAATTATGCAATGTGTGGTTATAAGCTTGGGAAAACATTATCTGATTTTGGTTCAGTTTCGCGAGGTATATGTCAAAGCGATGAGAATGGTTTTTTGATTACAGTTACCGAACGACATGGAATTGTAAAAAACAAAGGAGTGGTTACCTATAAGTTAGATGAGAAGGAATATGAATTGAAAGATACTGATATTGTTTCCATGAATTTTTGGGCTTTTCATCCAAGTGTTTTTTTACATTTAGAAGAAAAGTTCACAGCCTTTATGAATGAAAATGCTGGCGAATTAAAATCGGAATTCTATATCCCATTTGTGGTTGACGATTTAATGCAAGAAGGTAAGGTAAAGACAACGGTACTAAAATCGGATGCAAATTGGTTTGGAGTAACATTTCAAGAAGATAGACCTGCTACCGTAGATAAAATTGCAAAGCTAGTAAGTGAAGGTGTTTACCCTGTAAAACTTTGGTAGATTTTTAAAATAGAATAAAATAAAAAAGGTGCACCCCCATGCACCTTTTTGTTAAAATCGCATAATATGTATAAACATTTTATGCAAAAGAGTTTTCCTTTTTATTGCTTTTGTAAGTAGCAATGGCTTCTTTTATCGTTTCAGATAGCTTTTTAATTCCAATACGATTCAGCTCTTCGTTTACATACGAGAAGTTTAAACGCATAGTGTTTTTTCCTTCTCCGTTGCAATAAAAAACATTACCAATTACTACTGCCACTTTTTTCTCAATTGCCTTACGAAAAATATCTTCAGCACTTAAATATTCGGGCAGTGTTACAAAAAGGAATAAACCACCTTCGGGTTCAGTCCAAGTAACTTCAGTTGGCATGTGTTTTCTAAAACCATCAAGCATTACATCTCTTCTTTTGTGATATAATTCAATGGTTTTATTAAGATTCTTTTCGTAGTTTTCCGATTTCATGTACTTAGCAGCAATTTTCTGTACAAAGGTGGGCGTACAAAGATCAGCCGATTGTTTAGATACTACTAATTTGTCATTTATATCAGGATGCGCCAGTACCCAGCCAATTCTAAAACCTGGAGCAACAATTTTCGAGAAAGTTCCCAAAGTAATTACATGCCCAGTATTGTCTAGTTGGTACATTAAGCGTTGTGGTTTTCCTTCAAAACGTATTTCACGGTAAGGGCTATCTTCAACAATCAACACATCGTAGGTATGTGCAATATCAATAATCTCTAATCTGCGTTTCTCAGGCATGGTTATTCCTGCAGGATTCTGAAAATCGGGAATAATATAAATGAATTTAGGTTTTTCACCTTTTTCGCTAAGTTTTTCCAATGTTTTTTGAAGCTCAATAGCACTCATTCCATCATTATCTAAAGGTACACCAATCATTTCGGCACCATAAGATACAAATGCGCTAATTCCTCCTAAATACGATGGTAGTCCACAAATTACTTTATCGCCCGGGTTAATAAATACTTTACCCAGCAAATCTAAGCCTTGCTGCGAGGCAGTCGTAATAATCAAATTATCTATATCGCAATTAACACCTTGATTTTGGTAACTTTCAACCAATGTCTCGCGTAATTCGGGTAAGCCTTCAGTAGCATCGTATTGTAAGGCAGCCGCACCATCTTCTTCAAGAATTTGGTTGGTTATATTTTTTATATCCTCAATAGGAAAAGAAGCCGGAGCAGGTAACCCACCTGCGAATGAGATAATATCAGGCTGTTGCGTTAACTTTAGAATTTCGCGAATGGCTGAACGCTTACTACGGTTTACCATGTCTGAAAAAATATTATTTAAATCGCTTATCATGATAGTATATTTTAATTAGGTTATAATATTATTGTTTAGTATTTTTATTTAGTGCGTCTTTGAAAACTACTTTTTTTCAAGAGGCCCTTTTAGAGTTTGTCCATAAATTAAACAAATCTCAATAATTGCGTTTTAAGGACGCTCTGTTTTTCAAATTAACTTTGTGTCGCAAAACGCTAAAACCTTTACCATTCAACATTCCTAGGGCGTTGCCCTTGGCTGTTAGCTTATAGCCCTGTCTGCCGCCAGGCAGGCTTTCAGGCTAAAAAAAAGGCTGAAAGCCTTAAATCAATAGCCCTGTAAGGGCGTTAGCCTTTTGTGAACTTCACGACTATGGTCGTTACCTTGTAATATTGTATTATGCCCCAAAATAAACTTAGTGGCATGCTTTTTAATACTTTTGCTATTCTGATTATAAAATAGATGACTTTATAGATAAACACTATTTATGATTCCAATTACGTCGCATACGCTCCCATTTCATATCTCTAAAACCAATTACTTGTTCAATATCCTCATCTGTCATGTGTTTAAATCTACCTTGCTTGGTTAAATACTCTTTAACCGATGCAAATTCTTTGGGATTCTTATTTAATTTAAAATCGCCATTTTCGTATTCGGCTAAAAATATTAAACCACAATCGACAGCTTCTCTTGCAATTTCAATTGAAGTATTTGTTGGTGTTCCCCAACCTGTAGGGCACGATGCATAAACATGAATAAAGGTAGCGCCTTTAATGTGCTTGGCTTTGTTTACTTTATTTATAAAATCTTGCGGATAACCAATACTAGCCGTAGCTGCATATTTAATATCGTGAGCTGCAATTATTTCAAAAACATTCTTTTTGTGTGTTTTGCTACCTGGTAAATTTTTGCCTGCAGGAGTGGTTGTGGTATGTGTGCCGTAAGGAGTTAAGCCGCTTTTTTGGATACCAGTATTCATGTAGGCTTCATTATCGTAGCAAATATAAAGCACATCATCGTCGCGGTCAATCATTCCCGATAATGCCTGTAGCCCTATGTCAGCAGTTCCTCCATCACCAGCAAAGCAAACGGTTTTAAAATCGGTTTGTCCCAATGCTTTTGCTCCGGCAGCAATTCCTGATGCCATACTTGCAACACCCGGAAATGTTGTAATTATAGAGTTATTTTTAAAAGCCATTTGAGGAAAAATAAACCCTACAGCAGCCATGCAACCAGCTGGTAAAGCAGAATAAGTTCTCTCACCCAGAACTTTCAATGCCAAACGAACAGCAACACTTCCTCCACATCCGGCGCAAGCCTTGTGTCCGTAAAAGAACTCCTGTTCTGTCATGTTTTTAGGAGTTACACGTGGTATATTCATTATTGTTTCGTTAGTCATTGGTTTCCACTTTTAGATTAAAAAATTCTACCGTTTTTTGCCCATTGGTAGATATTCCTGCCAATAAATCTTTATACATTTTTTCTATTTCGGCTTTTGTAATATCTCTACCACCTAGGCCGCCAATAAAGTTTTTCTTAAAAATTGTTGCGTTTGATTTTGCTAGAGCTGAATTCACGTTAGTAAAAACAGTACCCTCATATCCAAACGAAATATCTTTATCAATTACACCAATAGCTTTAATTTTATGGCTTAGTTCCATAATTTCCTTTTCAGGAAACGGGCGCATATAGCGAATTTTCAGAATACCTACTTTTAATCCTCGTGCTCTTAATTGTTCGGCAACTACACGAACTGTTCCTGTAATACTGCCCAATGTCACAAGAACTGCCTCGGCATCGTCACACATATATTCTTCTACCATGCCATGGTAATTTCTACCAAACTGCTCACCAAATTCTTTTTCGGTATTCTCAATTACCTCAATGGCATCGAACATTGCTTTGTTCTGCTGATATTTAAATTCGGTATTATCATCGGGCTGCGAGCTAAATGCCATGTTTTTAGGATTCTCAAAACTCATTTTATTTGGAGTTTCAAAAGGAGGTAAAAATTTATCGACCATATCCTGGTCTGGAATTTCCACCATCTCGTAAGTATGAGTCAGTATAAATCCATCTAAATTCACCATCATTGGAGTTAGTACTTTAGCATGTTCGGCAATTTTATATGCCTGAATCATCATGTCTAAAGCTTCCTGAGCATCTTCAACATAAACTTGAATCCAACCTGAATCGAGCTGCGAAAGTGAATCGCGTTGGTCGCCATAAATACTCCATGGCAATGCTACTGAGCGGTTTGCATTCATCATTACAATTGGGTAGCGACCACCACTGGCATAATGCATAGCTTCAACCATGTATAATAAACCTTGCGACGAAGTTGCGGTAAATGTTCTAGCTCCAACACTACTGGCTCCCATAGCTGCTGAAAGTGCTGAATGTTCCGATTCTACATGCATATAATCGGCATCTAATTCACCTGATTCTACCATTTCTGATAAACGCTCTACCGTAATAGTTTGTGGAGTAATGGGATATGCAGCTATTACATGTGGACGGGATAAACGAACACCGTGTGCTGCTGCCTCATCTCCCGATATAAATATTTTATTTGTTTTCATCCGTTTAAAATTTGTGACTAAGATGATATATTATGCACATTGCAATTATTACTCGTGTGTATCACAATATTAATCTCAGCCATGGTCTGTTTCATTTTTTATCTTTTAGACCTGATTATAGCTCTTCTTTTATCATTGCTATTGCATCTTTTGGACACTCATGAGCACAAACTCCACATCCTTTGCAATAATCGTAATCCACAGCAACTTTACCTTCTCTTTTCATAATAGTACCATCGGGGCACACCATGTAGCATATAAGGCAGTTAATACATTTATCAAGGTCAATAACTGGTCGGAAAGTTCTCCAACTAGCGTTAGTTTCGGCTAAAAATCCAGCTTCGTATTGCGGTCCAACCGGATAATCGTTTATATGTGTAGGTCTTTTAAAATCCCTTTTTATTGGTCTTTCCATCTTAATTATTTACTTGTGTTAGAGATTTTGAGCACTCTTCAAATGCACGGTTTACTATCTCAATATTTTTATCAATTAATGATGATTTCATTTCGTGACGAATACTATTTACAGCAGCTTCAAGACTTACTAAGCCTGAAACAGCCACCAATGCTCCATACATTGCGGTATTTGTAATTGGTCGTCCTAATATTTCCTGAGCAATACCGCTAGCGTCAACTGCTACTACTTTATAGCTTTTAAGAATTTCGTAACGCTGAGGGTTTTCGCTATTAATAATAAAAACAGCACTGTCTTTTACACCTTTAATTATAGTAGGAGTAATTAGGGTTTCGTCCATTACCACCACATAGTCGCAGGTAATAACCTCGCTACGATCGTGTATTTTTTTGTCATCTATTTTTGTAAAAGCAAGAACAGGTGCGCCACGACGTTCTGGTCCAAACGACGGAAATGCTAGGGCATGTTTGTCTTGAAACATTCCTGCGGCAATTCCTAACAATCTGGAAGCAGTAAAACCGCCTTGTCCACCTCTGCCATGCCATCTAATTTCTTTCATCTTGTATATTATTAAAGCCTTATTTTTTATTGTAGAATATGTGCTAACAAAATTACGACAGCTAGTTTTAATTTACTATAGTTTGCAATAAATGAAGAAAATATATCTTTTATTATTAGATTTGACAGAAAATACATACTGATAAATTTGAGGTTTATGTTTAGAGTAGGAAAATATTCTGTTCCGAAATACACCAATTGCGTATAATATTGATAATTAACATATAAGATATGATAAAATTAGATGCAACAGACAAAAAAATACTCTCTATTTTACAAGAGAATGGTAGAATAACAACCAAAGTATTAGCAAGTAAGATACATTTATCAAACACACCAGTTTACGAACGTGTGAAAAAGCTAGAGAAAAGTGGGGTTATAAAAAACTACAAAGCAGTTTTAGATAGAGAGAAGATTGGTAAGGGAACAACTATTTTTTTAATGGTTTCGCTAGCCAAACATAGCAAGGAAAGTATTGAGAATTTTAAAAAGCAAGTAATGTCATTCCCCGAGGTAATTGAGTTTTATTATATATCTGGCGACCACGATTCTCTTTTAAAGATAATGGTATCGGACATGAATGAGTTTAAGGTGTTTATTGAAGAAAAGCTTTCGAATGTGGAATATATATCACAGTTTCACAGTATTTTCGCTATTTCTGGCGAAGAGAAAAACTCTTATGAGCTATAAAAGCATTATAACCTGATTAATTCATAAACTTTTGCTAAGAGTCGCAAATATGCTGATTATCAAATTAAAAGGGCATATTAGTCTGAAATTTAATTTTTGAAAAAGTTTCCAAGTGCATTTATTTCAATGCGTCTGTTTTTCCGAATCAAGTTCGGAACAGGCTGTTGCGAAAATCTTGAAACTTTAGTTCACAGCCTGCCCCGATTCCTTTCGGGGAACATCTATAAAATAATAATTAGTGTGAGTAAATATAAAGATATATTTACGGATTCCGACACTCCCGAGAATGGGCGGGACAGGCTTTACAGCTACATCAAATTAAATGCATGAATTATTCAGGATAAAGACAATTAGTAATTAATTACTAATATTCCTTATGTCTTTATAACGCTAATATTCAATAATATGAGCAAGTTTTACATGCTAACAACTCGTATTGCTGCCATGATAGCAAGTAGTTAAAAAAACTTTCAAATAATAATTTCCTAGCCTGTATTAAAATATTTGCTTGATACTGACTTTTTGTTTTTGTAATATGTTCATATACTGAGTGTATTGTAGTGAGCGTGGGTCTGAAAAAACAATCGATTAAAAAGAATTATTCCTTTTGCTTTTTTACCTTCGTGTAACAATAGTTGATAATTGCTATACGAATGAAAATATATAACACGGCTTGTCCTCGTAATTGCTATAGCACCTGCTCTTTTAAAGTTGGAGTAGAGAGCAATATAGTAGTTTTAATTGAACCTCAGCCTTTGAATAAGGCTACGCCTGAGGGTATTTGCTTAAAGGGTTTAAGTTATTTAGAAAGAACACATTCTGAGGATAGAATATTGCATCCCTTAAAAAAGATTGATAATAAATTTGAACGAATTTCATGGGAAGAGGCTTTATCAACTATAGCATCTAGAATTCAGCATTTTAAAAAGAAATTTGGCAATCATTCACTGTTGTTTTATGCAGCTAGTGGAATGGCAGGTTTACTTAACGAGGTAAGTTCTAGTTTTTGGCGAATGATTGGTGGAGCAACTACCGTTTATGGTAATTTGTGTTGGCCCGCCGGGTTAGAGGCTACGCGACTTACCCTAGGCGATAATAAGCATAATGTTGCTTGGGATATTGAAAATGCAAAAATGATTATTCTTTGGGGAAAGAATCCTGCTGAAACTAATATTCAGCAAATGATACCCATTGAAAAGGCACAAGCAAAAGGTGCAAAACTGGTGGTAATTGACCCACGAAGAACCGACTCGTCGGAAAGGGCAGATTTATTACTACAGCCCATTCCCGGAACCGATGGTGTTTTAGCTTTAGTCGTAGCAAAATTGCTTATCGAGAATAATCAAATTGATTCCGAATTTATTGAAAGTTATGTTTTAGGATTCAATGAATTTAAGGAATCGCTAAATAAAATTAATATTGAATTGGCTAGTAAGGAATGTGGAATACCCGTTTATTTAATAGAGAAACTAGCAAAAATGATAGGTACAATTAATCCAATGACAATTGTTCCTGGGTATGGCATGCAGCGTTTTTCAAATGGTGGGCAAACAACACGTTGTTTATTGGCATTGAATATTATTACTGGCAATATTGGTAAAAACGGAGCAACTTTTCATTATGCCGATATTCAAGGCGATATTTTTAGTAGTATAAAGGAACCATTGAGTTATTTTCCGCCTGAAAAGCCTGATGGTGTGTTTCGTAGATCAATAGCCACTGCTCGACTGGGTGAAGATATGCTCCGACAATTTAATCCAGAATTAAAAATGGCATGGGTGGAGCGTGGGAATCCGCTTACGCAAAATCCTGATAGCTCTAAAGTGAAAGAAGCTTTTGGGAAACTAGATTTTGTAGTTGTGGTAGAGCAGTTTATGACAGATACTGCCTTGGAAGCTGATATTGTTTTGCCAGCAAAATCAATGTTCGAACAATCCGATATAATTTCGTCGTATTGGAATCCGTATATTCAGTACAAGCCTAAAGTTATTAATTCAGTAGGTGAGGTTAAACCAGAAACAGAGATATATTATTTGTTGGCTCAAAAGCTAGGGTTTAAGCAAGAAGCGATTGAGAAATACATACCACTTTCAGATGACAAGAGTATTCAAGAATGGTTGACAGAAAAATTAAAACCCTTTCCTGAATTAACCGTGGAAAAACTAAAACAAGGCCCGTGTTTGGCACCGGGATTACAAGAGATAGCTTATTCTGATTTGAAATTTGCTACCCCATCGGGAAAAATTGAGCTTTTGTCTGAACATGCTAATATAAAATGGGGTGTACCAATATTACCTAGCTATGTAAAACCAATTGAAAATTTAAAAGATAACAAGACAAAGCATTGTTTTTATTTGTTATCGCCAAATACTAAAAATAGAATTCACTCGCAGTTTGGTAATTTAAAGGTGATTCAAGCACAAACACAAGAACCATATGCTGTGTTAAGTTATAGGGATGCTGAGAATCTGAAAATTAAAGACAATGAATTAATTAAGGTTTATAACGATAGGGGTACTTTAAAGATAAAAGCGAAAATTGATGCGAGTCTTCGTCCTGGTTGTGTTGTTATTTGCAACGGTTATTGGCATCAAGAGGGAGCTTGCTCTAATGCTCTTTCTAAAGGCAGAGAAACGGACATGGGGCATGGTACGGCATTTCACGATTGTATGGTTTCAGTGAAACGAATTAGTAATTAATCTACTCCGAAAAGTCATCCGATGAATATATTTATAAAACATTTGAATATTTCAAGTATGACAATCACTCAATTAAGAATTCATCGTATGACTAAATAATTATTTTCAGACTTCCCGGAGTACTCTCAATAATGAGTAATGAACAATTAGTAGGAAATAATATTGCAAAGTATTAACAAAATATAAATAAAGGATTTGAAACAGAAAGTAATAACCGATATGAGTAATCTAAGATCTAAGAACTCACAGCTTACAGCTAAAAACATATTCATTTTTGATGCAAATAAGTGTGTAGGTTGTGGTGCTTGTTCTGTGGCTTGTATGAACGAGAATGGTTTTCAATCGCCTGAACGGTGGCGGAATATTCATAGTTCAAATTCTGCACGTTTTCCTAGTTTGCCTTTATTTTATTTGTCGTTGGCATGTAACCATTGCGACGATGCTCCTTGCATGAAAAACTGTCCGGCACTAGCTTATTCTCGCAACGAAATTACTGGTGCTATTATTCATGATGCTGAAAAATGCATTGGTTGTAAGTATTGCACATGGGTTTGCCCCTACGATGCTCCAAAATACAATCCTAATAAAGGCTTGATTGAAAAATGCACCTTTTGTAATAGTCGAATTTTAGAAAATAAAAAACCTGCCTGTGCTAATTTATGCCCAACGGGAGCTTTGGATTTTAGCAATGAAGAATTTGCTCCCAATAACTCAGTGAAAACCTCATCGGTGGAAATTAATATTGGGGCGCACCTTAAAAGCATAGAGCTAAGGTCTAAGAAGGGGCCTGAATTAGATTCTTCTTTATTTGCTGATACTCCTAGTGTAAATGAACCAAAGGCGCAAAGCAAAATAACGGCTATAAAAGAATGGCCTCTGGTAATATTTACTTTATTGGTGTCGGGATTAGTGGCTATTGTGTCTGTTGATAATCAGCCAACAAGCGAAATAGATAAAATGTATTTAGTAATTGCAGGAGGTATAGCAGCATTGCTTAGTTTATTGCATCTTGGGAAGAAGATGCGTGCATGGCGTTCTATTTTAAATCAAAAAAACTCGTGGTTGAGCCGTGAAATAATGTCATTTGGAATATTTTTAGGCTTGCTAATAATTGATGCTTTTTTAGTTGATGTGAAGCCAGTTATTTTTGTTGCTGTCGGCTTTATTCTTTTGTTTGCAATTGATAAATTATATGAATTAGCCATGTGGAAATGGCCATTAAAATTACACAGTGCCCAAACGCTTTTAATAGCTATTACCTTAATCTTACTTATATCGCAAAAACCTATTCTATTTTTGGTAATTGCTATTTTAAGAATAGTTCTGTATTTTACTCGTATAACTTTAATGAAGAGGCGATTAAGGGTGTGGCAATTAATTAGAACCGTGTTATTGTTATCCGTTATTGTTGGATTATTCTATTCGGTAGATATATTGGTTCTGATAGGAATATTAGTTTTAGGTGAGATTATTGGCCGTATTGAGTTTTATAATGATTTGGCTACACCTGAAACTGATGATGTTTTGGTAAATGTTTAAACAGGTTTAGATAGCTGTAATCCAAATTAATATCCATGAGCTTCATATGACTTAATAATTGTATTTTTAGTACTCGCTACTACTCATGATATTTATTTTCACCACTAAGACACTAAGTAAACTAAGTTTTTAATTGTATGGTAATATTTGCCCATTTCTTCACATTATTGTTTCAACTCATATATTTTTTCTTTTACATTTGTGCCTTTGTGGTTTGAAAATTACTTTCTAAATCTATTTATTCCATTTTGTAATGGTTTATGTACTTTATACAACAATATTTTAATATGTGAAATACATAATGCTTTAACATTTAATTGCTTGCAAATCCATTACCCACAATAGTTTACAACAGAGCTTAAAAAATTTATCTTAACACCTTAAATCTGCAAGTCACGGTGTGAGTTATTAACTGATTGTAGCAATAAAACGAGTGCTTTTAATTATGGACTCACGCCGTGACTATCATGCACTTAATCTTAAGGTTGCGGAATTAAAGTACAGTAATTCCTCGTAATATTTAACGCTACTATTAAGTGCTCGTAATCAGCATCTTACAATATATGCCTAAAAAATAATTTTCTTGTTATTTTTTACTCTAAAAACTTCAAATATACAAAGCAAATAGTTTCAGTTATGCCACAACTAGTTCAATGTTA
>JAUXEM010000109.1 GCA_030620515.1 Salinivirgaceae bacterium | reverse complement strand
ACACGAAAAAATATTTAAAATCACCATTAGTTGATTTGAATTAGTGCTATTCCGTGTTAATTCGTGGAGAAATATATTTATTTTCTGTACTAATCTTTTGAATGCTTTTGCCCTGACTAAAACTCTGCATTTTTTGGTGTGCGTGGGAATGGTATTACATCGCGAATATTACCCATGCCGGTAACAAATAGCATTAAACGCTCAAAACCTAAGCCGTAGCCACTGTGTGGTACTGTTCCGAACTTACGTGTTTCAAGAAACCACCACATATCTTCTTTCGGGATATTCATTTCATCCATGCGTGTTACCAACTTATCATAGTTCTCTTCTCGTTGCGAACCACCAATAATTTCACCAATACCCGGGAATAATACATCCATTGCACGAACCGTTTTTCCATCATCGTTTTGCTTCATGTAAAACGACTTAATATCTTTCGGATAATCGATAAGTATAACTGGCTTTTTATAGTGTTTTTCAACTAAATAACGCTCATGTTCGCTCTGCAAATCGGTTCCCCACTCAACAGGGAACTTAAATTTACCTTTTTTGTGTGGTTTAGAGTTTCTAAGAACATCAATTGCCTCGGTATATGGTAAACGAATAAAATCATTCTGACCAATAAACTCAAGTTTTTCAATCAAGCTCATCTCAGAACGTTCTGCTTGGGGTTTAACCTTCTCCTCTTCGAGCAAACGCTTTTCTAAAAATGCTAAATCGTCTTTACAATTATCTAAAGCATATTTAACCAAATACTTTAACATTTCTTCGGCTAAATCCATATTGTCATTTAGGTCGTAAAAAGCCATTTCTGGTTCAATCATCCAAAACTCAGCCAAGTGGCGTGTTGTATTTGAATTCTCGGCACGAAAAGTTGGACCAAAAGTATAAATTTCGCCTAATGCTAAAGCGGCTAATTCGCCCTCAAGTTGCCCCGATACAGTTAGGTTTGTCATTTTTCCAAAAAAGTCTTCCGAATAATCAATTTTACCATCATCGGTTTTAGGCAAGTTGTTAACATCGAGCGTAGTTACCTGAAACATTTCGCCAGCGCCTTCGGCATCGGAACCGGTTACAATTGGCGAGTGAATGTTCACAAAGCCCTTGTTGTTAAAGAATTGGTGTACAGCAAATGTCATTGCATGGCGAATGCGGAATACAGCGCTAAAAGTATTAGTACGAAAACGTAAATGCGCTTTCTCTCGTAAAAATTCTAAACTATGCTTTTTAGGTTGAAGTGGGTATTCATCAGGATCAGCTTCGCCTAAAACGTCAATTTCGCTTGCCATTAATTCTACTTTTTGACCTGCACCTTGCGATTCAGCCAATGTACCAATAATAGATAATGACGCACCAGTATTTATTTTAGACAAAATATCGTCACTAAATTTCTCACGATCGGCAACCACCTGTATACTATGAATTATAGAACCATCATTAAGTGCAATAAAAGCAACATTTTTACTACCACGTTTGGTTCTAACCCATCCTTTTATACACACTTTCTTGCCAAATTCCGGATTTGCTAAAATCTCCGATATTTTTTCTTTTTTCAAAAGTTCCATAAGGTATTATATTATTTTAAGGGGCAAAAATACAAATTTGATTGAATTTTTTTGTTAAAATTTTCAATTCTAATCTAACCCCATATCATTAAAAAGTAATTTGATAAATTTATTCTATGGTTTGATAGTTAATATGACCGAAGCAGTAAAGTAGCTTAATTCGATCATTCAATCATTAGTTTATCTCCCATTCAAAACCATCCTTACTATCTTTAATGGTAACTCCAAGTTTAGTAAGCTCGTTGCGAATTTTATCTGCAGTGCCCCAGTCTTTATTTTCTTTTGCCTGAATACGCATATTGCACATTAGGTCTATTAAGGATGCTGTTTTATCATCAGCTCCTTTGGCAAGTTCTGTTTCTGGTTTAAATCCAAGAATATGGAATATAAAAATATCAAATAACTCTTTTAATGCAGCAAGAGTATTTTCGTTGGCACTAATATTACCAGCAGCAATACTATTAATGGTTTTAACCGCATCAAAAAGGTTAGCAATAAGTATTGGGCTATTAAAATCATCGTTTAATGCATCGTAACATTTTTGTTTAAGGCCTGCTACATCAATTTCAATAGTATCTTCTTTTGTGGCTGTAAGCTTTAGTAGAGTCTCATAACCTTTCATTAAACGCTGATACCCTTTTTCGGCAGCCTGCAAAGCCTCATTCGAGAAATCTACTGTTCCGCGATATTGTGCTTGCAAAATAAAAAAGCGAATAGTCATTGGTGAATAAGCTTTTTCAAGTAGTTCGTGACTCCCAGTAAAAAACTCATCAAGTGTAATAAAATTACCCAACGATTTACCCATTTTTTGTCCACCAATAGTAATCATATTGTTGTGCATCCAATATTGCGCGGCATCGTGTCCGTTGGCAGCTACTGATTGAGCAATTTCTGCTTCATGATGTGGAAATACTAAATCCATGCCACCCCCATGTATATCGAATTTTTTGCCTAAATATTTCATGCTCATTGCCGAACATTCCATATGCCAACCAGGAAAGCCATCGCTAAACTCCGATGGCCAACGCATAATATGTTCAGGACTGGCTTTTTTCCATAAAGCAAAATCGTAGCTATTTTTCTTTTCGCTCTGTCCTTCAAGTTGGCGAGTATTCTCAAATAAATCTTCTACCTTTCTACCTGATAGTTTTCCGTAATCGTAGTCTTGGTTATATTTTAACACATCGAAATAAACGTTACCGTTTGCTTCGTATCCATAGCCCTTATCTACTATTTCTTTAATCATTTGCAATTGCTCAATAATATGACCCGTTGCACGTGGTTCAATACTTGGGCTTAATACATTTAAAGTGCGCATGCTTTCGTGGTAGCTTTCAGTGTATTGATGTACTACTTCCATCGGCTCCAACTGCTCTATCTTGGCTTTTTTTAAAATTTTATCTTCACCCTCTCCAGCAATTTCATCGCTAAGATGCCCTACATCGGTAATATTTCGCACATATCGTACTTTATAACCTAAATGTTTAAAATAACGAAAAACTAAGTCGAAAGTAATTGCCGGACGAGCATGCCCTAAATGCGCATCGCCATATACTGTTGGTCCACATACATATAAGCCTAACTGTTTGGGAATTATCGGAATAAACTCTTCTTTTTTTCGAGTAAGGGTATTGTAGATTTGAATTTTCTGTTGCATCGCCAATTGATTTTATGAACTGGCAAAATTATAATTATTCTGCGTTATTATCAATGACCTCGGAAACTTTCCCATCTTTATATATTAAAGTACGTGATAAATTACCTTCATCGTCGTAGAAATAGCGCTTTCCGTTGAATAGTTTTCCATTAATAAAGTTGCCTTCTCGGTCAATTTTCTTGTGTTCGTTATAAGTTTTATAAAACCCTGTGCGGTTAAAAACGCCATATTTTTGATCTGAGGAAGTTTTTTTAGTAACCGTTTGAGTTTTTGGAGCTACTTGTTTTTTTGAAGGTTTTTCGGCAACCTCATATTCTTTTATGCTAACAACATTCAGTTTTCCTTCAGTAAATGTCATTTCACTTTTCACTGAACCATCTGGGTAAAATTCTTTTAAAACTCCTGCTTTTTTTCCATTGGTCCAGTCTCCCTTTATCATTAATGAACCATCATAATAATAATATTTTTGTTTACCTGTACGTTTACCCGAATCATTGTATTCCCATTCGTAAGCCATATTGCCATTTTCGTGATAATACTTATAGTCGCCTACCCATTTATTTATTTTCCAAATGCCTTGTTCCGAAATAATACCATCTTCATAATAAAACTTAGCTGGTCCATTTGGTCTATTACTAACAAAAGTTATTTCGTGCTTTATTTTACCCAATGGGTAGTAACCTTTCCAAACACCAGTTTTTTTATTGTCTTTATAATGGCCTTCATCCGTTTTCTTTTTTGCTTTATCGAATAATATCCACTTGCCTTGCTTTTTATTTGCAGCATCGCGCACATTAATAGTCTCACCCTTGTAAACTTCTGAGGTTTGCGAGAATCCATTAACAAATAAAAACACTATAAATGCAACAGTGAACAATTTAAACATTTCGGCAATTTTTATCAAAAATACTATTTTTCAATAAATAGAATTAAAGAATATGATAAAAATATGATTTTTTATTTAAAGTAGGGTAGTAAACTGGCTTTTAAACAAAAAAACACTAAAAAAGTTCAACCACGTTGAAAAGTCTTTCATACGTTTTCAACGTGCTTAATAGAAATAAAAAACTGTTAAATACAGAAAACATAAATGAATACCAAGATACCCCCATTTTAGTATTTCTGTTAAATAGCATGCCTGCTAGCTTTTCCAAACAATAGTCTTTGCCCCTAAGGATTCATTTGCTAAAAAAACTTGAAAAAACACAATTTTTAGGTTGCCATAATTCCGTAATAGCTATAGCTAAATGGTTGATAGTCATGGTGTGGATGCTTTTTTAACGTCACTTGTTTTATTAGTATAAACTCCTATTAATCAACCTGTCCGCAAAAAAGGCAGGCAACTTACACCATGTCTTGCGGATTTAAGGGTTAAAAAAAAATGTTTAATTTGTAAAGCGAATAAACTAATAATAATTCAAACAAATATTAACACTTTTCAGTTGAAAAACAATATTATGCCAATTTCCTAAAATAGCAACTAACAAAAGATATTATAGTATGAGGCCACTACAAAACTTATTCAAAAATGAAGAATTTGGTGGGTTCTTTTAATCTTAAGATAAAATCATCATCGACATCTACTATAAAATCACGCAATATACACCTATCCATACCTAGGTCATAAATATATTTGAGCCTTTTCTCAATGGAGTAATTTATTTTATATACGCATCAAGGTTCAGGGAATATAACCCCTTTAAAAATTTATCACAGCAGTATTTATATAAAGATGTATTAGTTTGGAAAAACATTATAAAACCTTAACTGCTTGATAAAATTCTAAAATTATTAGCTTACCAAATTGGTTCGCAGGTATCAATTAACGAATTGGCTAATCAACTTCAAGTTAAATCGGAAACTATTGAAACATACATAAATTTACTTGAAAAATCATTTAGTATTTATCGATTAAAAGGCTTTACAAACAATGCCCGAAAAGAAATTACAAAAATGGACAAAATTATTTTTTGGGATAATGGCATACGCAATGCTATAATAGATGATTTTAGAGATATGAATAATAGAAACGACCATGGGCAGCTTTTTGAAAACTTTATGATTAGCGAACGTATTAAAATGAATATGTGGCAAAACCCATCGCTTAAAAGCTATTTTTGGAGAAACTATAACAAAAGTGAAGTTGATTATGTTGAGCTTGATAAAAACATTTAAGTGCTTTTGAAATAAAATGGAATACGAATAAAAAACACAGAGTAACAAAAGCATTTACAAATATGTATCCACATAGTATAACAGATGTTATTACACCTGTACATTTTGTTCATTTTGTAAAGTAAATAATAAAAAACCACGATATAGGTACATGGGTATTTGAAATTATTTTCTATTTATTTGTCTGAAATATAAATAATCAAATTATATTTGCATCTCAATACACGGTCTTTTTATAGATAATGTTATATAGAAGAGCAGAGAGATTAGGCTCCGCGACGCTCTAGCAACCTTCCCCCCAAAAGGAAAGGTGCTACAACCTAACCTAGCCTGAGGCTAGGAAATTATAACTAAATAAATTAAAATGAAAAATAACAGTTTACAATTTTCTGGAGAACAATTTGAAACGGCTTTTAAGTATCCGTGGATTTTGCACTATTTCTTAGCCTGTTCAAAATCGTCTATGTACAGATAGTACTTTTTATCATCTTCTTATTTCTAAATTAAACTTATTTAGGTGTGTTACGCACCTACAAATCACTATAAATATACTACTATGTATCAAAAAACTTTAAACATAGCAACCAAAGCCGTTCAAGCTGGTTACAACCCTAAAAATGCTGAGGCAAGAGTTCCTTCAATTATACAAAGCACGACATACAAATTCGATACTGCAGAGCAAATTGCCGATGTATTCGATTTAAAAGATACTGCACATATTTACTCAAGAATTAGTAATCCAACGGTTCAGTGCTTAGAGGAAAAAATAACATCTTTAGAAGGCGGCTCTGGTTCTTTGGCTCTTTCATCGGGACATGCCGCGGTGTCGACAGTAATATTCAACTTATGCAGCAGTGGTGATCATTTTGTGTCGGCAAAGTCGCTTTATGGTGGAACCATTAATCTATTTGCCCAAACATTAAAGAAATTTAACATTGAGGTAACTTTTGTTGATCAAGATGCTTCGATAGAAGAAATACAAAAAGCCATACGCCCTAACACAAAGCTTATTTTTGCAGAATCGCTAACTAACCCAGGAATGGAAGTTTTAGATTTTGAAAAATTCTCGAAACTCACCCAACAAAATAAATTGCCTTTGGTAATTGATAATACTTTCCCAACCCCTATTCTTTGTCGGCCATTTGAGCATGGAGCAAACGTGATTGTTCACAGTACTACAAAATTTATTGATGGGCACGCAACAAGCTTGGGTGGAGTTATTGTGGATGGTGGTAACTTTGATTGGGGAAATGGTAATTTTCCTGATTTTACAGAACCAGACCCTAGTTACCATGGAATTAGCTATTGGGCCGAATTTAAAGAAACTGCTTTTGTAGCTAAAGCAAGAACACAAATTCTACGCGATTTAGGTGCATGTTTATCTCCATTTAATGCTTTTATGACCTACCACGGATGCCAAACATTAGCCCTGCGTATGGAAAAGCATTCTGAAAATACATTGGCTTTAGCAAAATATTTAGAGTCGAACTCGAAAGTTGAGTGGGTTAAATATGCAGCACTTGAAAGCAGTGAATACTACAAATTAAGCAAAAAATATTTGCCAAACGGAGCCAGTGGCGTTTTAGCATTTGGATATAATGGAGATATTGAACAAACTAAGACTTTTATAAACAAGCTAAAATTAGCAAATATTGTGGTTCATGTTGGCGATATAAGAACAAGCGTTGTTCACCCTGCAAGCATGACTCACCGGCAATTAAACCAGAAGCAGCTTAAAGAAATAAATATTACAGCAAATATGATTCGTGTTTCAGTGGGTATTGAGCATATTGATGATATTATTGCTGACTTTAAACAAGCTTTATAGTTTGTGAATTCTCTAAAAACTCATTTTCGTCGTTATACTTAATTTCAAATCAGTCACTTATAAAAATAAGCTCCTGATTCTCAATTTTCGCAAGCCTTGAAAAGCGAGTTTTATAAAATGCACAGTAAACAACACATGAAATAGGAAGAATAAAAATGACCAATCAATTGATAAAAAAAGAATATTCATCGAGTGATGGGGGTAAAAGTGTTCAATATTTAAAATATAAAAAGATTTTTGAATGCGAATGTGGAGCTACTTTGCCCGAAATAGATATAGCCTATACTACTTATGGCAAAATAAACGAAAAGCAAAATAATGTAATTTGGATGTGTCATGCTTTTACTGCAAATAGCGACCCTGTTGATTGGTGGCCGGGAATGGTTGGGAAAGATCATTTCTTCGATCCTGAAAAATACTTTATAATTTGCGCAAATATTTTAGGCTCATGCTATGGTAGTACAGGTCCTCTTTCAATAAATACAGAAACAGGCAAGCCTTATTACAATACATTTCCTGATGTAACCGTTCGCGATCAAATTAAAGCACACGAAATATTACGAAAGCATTTAGGCATTAAAAAAATTGAGGTTATTCTTGGGGCTTCAATTGGTGGTCATCAGGCATTAGAATATACTATTCAACACCCTGAGCTTTTTTCTAAGGCAATTTATGTAGCTACAAATGCTGTTAATTCGCCATGGGTAACTGCATTTAATGAAAGTCAACGATTAAGCATTTTAGCCGACCAAACTTTTCATGAGAACAAACCTGATGGTGGAGCAAATGGAATGAAAGCTGCCAGAGGAATTGCCTTATTAAGCTATCGTAATTGTAATGCTTATAATAAAACACAAGCAGAAAATAACGAAGAAAAATTAGATGGATTTAAAGCCAGTTCGTACCAAACTTACCAAGGTGAAAAGCTTGTAAAAAGATTCAATGCATATTCGTACTACTATCTTACTAAAGCTTTAGACTCACATAACGTAGGTCGTGGTCGTGGAGGATATCAAAAGGCTCTTGCTAAAATAACAGCCAAGACATTGGTTTTAGGAATAGATAGCGATATGCTTTTCCCTACTGACAATCAAAAATTAATTAGTAAGCACATACCTAATAGCGAATACGCTGAAATAAATTCATTTTTTGGTCACGATGGATTCTTATTGGAATTTGAACAGCAGAATAAGATTTATGCTAAATTTTTAAATGAAAAATAAACACTAAAAATGGAACACTGATGCTAAGCATCACAGATTAACGCAGTTAAAAATTGAAAAATATACAAAACTACTACTATGCAAAAAGAAATAATGGAAACAAAAATTAAGATAGGCTTAATAGGTTTTGGTACTGTTGGCGAAGGGCTTTATCAGGTATTAGAGAAATCGCCAAGTGTAAAAGCTAAGGTGATACAAATATGTGTTAAAAACCCAGAAAAAAAACGTAGCGTTAACCAAAGCTTATTTACTACAAATGTTGATGAGCTTTTAAACAACTCCGAAATTAATTTAATTGTTGAACTTATTGACGATGCCGACCAAGCATACCATATTGTAAAACAAGCAATGCAAAAAGGCAAGTCGGTTGTATCGGGCAACAAAAAAATGATTGCTTACCACATTAAGGAGCTTATACAATTGCAAAAAGAGAACAACGTTGCAATGCTTTACGATGCTTCGGCATGTGGTAGTATCCCTGTTATTCGTAATCTTGAAGAATACTACGACAACGATTTATTAAACTCTATTACTGGTATTTTAAACGGTTCATCAAACTATATCTTAACACGCATTTTTAACGATGGACAAGCCTATAGCACAGCTCTTAAAAAGGCTCAAGATTTAGGTTTTGCTGAAAGCGATCCTGTTTTTGATGTTGAAGGATTTGACAGTCTCTACAAATTAATTATACTAACAGTACACGGCTTTGGAACCATTGTTGAACCTGACGAAGTACTGAATTATGGCATTTCAAACATATCTGATTTTGATATACAATATGCCAAAGAAAAAGGTTATAACATTAAATTAACAGCTCAGGTAGCTAAAATTGACGACAAGCATATTACTTTGTATGTACTACCGAGGTTAGTAACTCCCGATAAATATATTTATGGAGTTGAAGATGAATTTAATGGTGTTGTAATTCAAGGTGAAGCATACGATAAACAATTCATGTTCGGAAAAGGAGCTGGTGCTCATCCTACTGGAGCATCGGTGTTATCAGATATTACTGCTCGTCGTCATAATTACAAATACGAATACAAAAAACAAAAATATTTCGATATACCTGAATACTCAACCAATTATAGCCTAAAAATATATTTGCGCTATTCCAACGAGTTAGATTTCAGTCATTTTGATTTTGAGGAGATTTCAGAAAAATTTACTTCTAAACAAAATAACTATGTTATTGGTACTATGAAACTGGGTAATCTGCTAAAAATTAAGCATCTGTTGCCTAAATTAAATGTTTTTATTGCCTATATTGGCGGTTCAGAAAACACGTATTAGAATATATAATTTGATTAGCTATTTTACTTTATATCAACATAATAGCTAATCCTAATAACTTAGCAATATGTCACATCAAAAAGGGAAGATTGAGGAGATATTAAAGAATCGAATTTTAGTATTAGATGGTGCTACTGGAACCATGATTCAAAAATATAAATTAGAAGAGGCAGATTATAGAGGAGAAGAATTCAAAAATCATACTAGCGATGTAAAAGGTAATAACGATTTATTAAGCCTAACGCAAGCTAATATATGCAAAGAAATTCATGCACAGTTTTTAGAGGCTGGTTCCGATATTATTGAAACCAATTCCTTTAACTCAACAAGCATATCGCAAGCCGATTATGGCATGGAGCATTTGGTTCATAGAATAAATAAAGTAGCTGCTGAAAATGCGCGTGAAATGGCAGATAAATTCACAGCTCTTAATCCTGAAAAACCTCGTTTTGTAGCAGGTTCAATGGGACCAACAAACAAAACAGCTTCTATTTCGCCCGATGTAAATAACCCTGCCGCACGTGGTGTTTATTTCGATGAATTAGCAAACTCGTATCAAGAACAATGCGAAGGATTAATTGAAGGTGGAGTTGACTTATTATTAATTGAAACTGTATTTGATGTATTAAATGCAAAGGCAGCTTATGTTGGCGTACAAAATGCTTTTGAGAAATATAATGTGGAACTACCTATAATGATGTCGGTTACTATTGCCGATAAAAGCGGTAGAACACTTTCTGGTCAGGTTGTAGAAGCTTTCATTATTTCGCTTTCGCATATGAAATTATTAAGCATTGGCTTAAACTGTTCTTTTGGGGCTGAAGGATTAAAACCATATATGGAAGAACTTTCAGCTAAAGCACCTTGGTACATTAGCGTTTATCCAAATGCCGGTTTGCCAAACCAATTGGGCGAATACGATGAGTTACCTAGAACTATGGCTGGCCAAATTAAACATTACCTCGATAATAAAATGGTAAATATTGTTGGTGGCTGTTGCGGAACTCGTCCCGACCATATTAAGGCTATTGCCGATATTACTGAAGGATACGAACCACATACCCCATCGCTAATTAAAACAGAAACCCGCCTAAGCGGACTAGAGCCCCTTGTTATTAGTGCAGAGCGTAATTTCGTAAATGTTGGTGAGCGTACTAACGTTGCAGGAAGCAAGAAGTTTGCTCGATTAATTCGCGAGAAAAAATACGAGGAAGCTTTAAATATTGCCCGTAACCAAGTAGAAGGTGGCGCTCAAATAATTGATGTAAACATGGACGACGGCTTATTGGAAGCCGAAGAGGAGATGGAAATATTCTTAAACTATATTGTTTCGGAACCAGAAATTTCTCGCCTGCCAATAATGATTGACTCCTCTAAATTTGAAGTAATAGAAGCTGGTTTAAAATGTTTACAAGGAAAAGCAATTGTAAATTCTATTAGTCTTAAAGAGGGCGAAGAAGACTTTATTAAAAAAGCTAAAATAATTCGCAAATATGGTGCTTCGGCAGTTATCATGGCTTTCGACGAAGAGGGTCAGGCTGTAACTAGCGCACATAAAAATGAAATTTGCACACGTGCCTACAATATTTGGACAAAGCAACTTGGGTTTCCGCCTGAGGATATTATTTTCGACCCAAATATTCTTGCCATTGCAACTGGTATGGAAGAGCACAACAATTATGCTGTTGAGTTTATTGAAACCATAAAATATATTAAAGCCAACTTACCTCATGCTAAAATTAGTGGTGGTTTAAGTAACCTTTCGTTTAGTTTCCGTGGCAACAATATTGTTCGCGAAGCAATTCACTCGGTGTTTTTATACTATGCCATTAAAGAGGGTATGGATATGGCTATTTTGAATCCGGGTATGATTCAAATTTACGACGATATACCAAATGATTTATTAGCCTTGGTTGAAGATGTTGTTTTAAACAAGCATCCTGAAGCTGGTGAGCGCTTAATTGAATTTGCCGAAAATGTAAAGGGTGACATTACACAAGAAGCTAGAAAAGAAGAATGGCGAGAAAAACCATTGGCTGAAAGAATTTCTTACTCTTTAATGAAAGGATTAAATGAGTATTTACCCGTAGATATTGAGCAGGCATTAAATGAATATGAGCATGCTATCGACATTATTGAAGGTCCGCTAATGGATGGTATGGACATTGTTGGCGAACTATTTGGCGACGGAAAAATGTTCTTGCCTCAAGTGGTAAAAACAGCTCGTGTAATGAAACAAGCTGTAGCTATTCTACAACCACATATTGAAGCCGAAAAAGATGAAGCTGGTGGTCGTACGTTTGTAGGAAAAGTGCAATTTGCCACAGTAAAAGGCGATGTACATGATATAGGTAAAAACATAGTTCTAGTGGTTTTGGCTTGTAATAATTTCGATACAACCGACCTTGGAGTTATGACTCCTTGCGATACGATTATAGAAAGAGCTAAGCTAGATAAAGTTGATATTATAGCTTGTAGTGGCTT
>JAUXEM010000113.1 GCA_030620515.1 Salinivirgaceae bacterium | reverse complement strand
TTACTCGTACTGTACAATTAGCTTTAATAAACTTATTAGTTATATAGTAATAATCTTTTATTTCATAAGGTGCATTATCGGCTCTTTTTGTACTAACTATATTTTTTTCAGATAATTTTATTATTGGTATATCGCTAACTAAAAAATCATCAATATTATCAATATTATTAGATACAAATAGCAACGAAGCTACTTTATGTTTACAGGTACTACCCCAATCAAATGGGCATGAACATGTGGGTTCAACATTAAGAGAATTAGCCCCTTTTATATGAACTTCATAAATTTCAGAACCCTCCACAAAAAACGACCAAGTATCCTTATTTTCATCATAATTTACAAACTCAACCAACTGATTTTTAAATAATTGTTCGCCGCGTTGTTCTACTGCTGATGAGGTATGAAAAGTAATATACTTATTAATATAGACTTTAATATCTGATGAATTATTCATTATTTGAACCTGTTTTATTACTACGCTAAAAAGATATAAACTATGTATTTTAAATTGCACCAAATATAATTTTTAATTTTTTTCTATCCTTGTTATTGCTTAAGTATTTGGCATTAATTTTTTGGAAATATTAGTTTAAATAGTAACCTTTAAGCTTGCGTTTGAATTCATATAAAACAATTAAAAATTATGTACTTATTTTTCGACACAGAAACAACTGGCTTACCACGCAATTACAAATCACCTGCAAGCGATACTAACAACTGGCCTCGCCTTGTACAAATAGCTTGGCGTTTGCACGATGAAAGGGCAAAAGTACTAGATGCACAAGAGTATATTATTAAACCCGAGGGTTTTACAATACCTGCCGAAGCATCGAAGGTACACCGTATTACTACCGAGCGTGCTAACGAAGAAGGCGTTGAGCTACAAAAAGTATTAGACGATTTTGCCTTGCTAATTAACGAAGCCCAATACATTGTTGCACATAATATTAGCTTTGATGAAAAAATAATTGGCGCTGAGTTTTATCGTAAAAACGTAGCAAATAAGCTGGAACAACGGTCAAAAATATGCACTATGCACAGTACTACTGATTTTTGCAAACTACCCGGACGCTATGGTTACAAATGGCCAAAACTGCAAGAACTACACTTAAAGCTTTTTGGCGAAGAGTTTGAAGAAGCCCATGATGCTGCCGCCGATATTGATGCTACTGCCAAATGCTTTTGGAAGTTAAAGGAGTTAGGTGTGATTTTTACCTAAAAATACAAGTACCTTTTTATTTTTTTTGTGGCTGTTTTTTGAAATGGATCGGTATGTACAACAAGTAATTGAATACGTGAGAATTTATTAACTCTTGAATTCACATACTGTTGAAGTTCATTTGCAAGCTCATCTACAACAGCATCCACTTTATGTGTTACTTCTTCAATTTTCCCATCAACTTTATGAGCAAATTCAGTAGTTAACTCTCTAATTTTTTGTTCCATTTCTTCTCTATTAAAATGAACCATAGCTACCAACTTACCTTTCTTTTCAACTACAATTGATTCAATAACATGCCTAAAATTATTTATTACAGATTCAATTTCTTCAGGATAAATATTTTCGCCATTTGCACCTACAATCATATTCTTTAGTCTTCCTTTATGACTAAGCCAACCTTGCTTATCGAACACTCCAAGGTCACCTGTTTTAAACCAACCATCTGGCGTTAAAACTTCCTTGGTTCTTTCTTCGTTCATATAGTAACCCAACATTATGTTAGAACCTTTAGCCCATATTTCGCCTTCGCCAGTAACCGGATCAGGATTATTAATTTTCACTTCGCAAGAAATTACTTTTCGACCTATTGCTTGTAGTTTTGTTTCAGAAGGATTTGAACCAGCCAACAAAGGAGCTGTTTCGGTTAACCCATAACCAATGGCATAAGGAAATTTTGCATCGCGAAGGAATTGTTCAACAGTAGCATCTAATTTGGCACCACCAATTCCAAAAAACTTTAAATTTCCTCCAAAAGTTTGATACAGTTTTTTTCCTGCCAAGCGATATAAAAGTTTACGTGTATGTTTGTATTTATGTAAAAAGCGAGTAATACTTTTCTTCTGAATTTCAGGAAGTATGCTGTTTTTATATACTTTTTCAATAATCATTGGTACAGTAAGCATTAAATCAGGCTTTACCGTTTTCATTGCTGGCACTAAAACACTAGCTGTTGGTGGCTTACGCAAATAACTTATATTAGCTCCTTTCAAAATAGGTAGAATTAACCCAATAGTATTCTCGTAAGTGTGTGACAATGGTAGTACCGAAAGAAATTTATCATGCTCTAATATTTCTTGAACACCATCAGACTGATATGCATTGCTAATTACATTTTTTTGAGAAAGCATTACTCCTTTTGAATCACCAGTAGTACCAGATGTATAAAGCAAAACTGCCAAATTATTTTCGTCAGGTTCGTATTTGCCATTATACTTAGCATCTTTATTAAAAATAACGCTTTGGTGTTCTCCTTTTAGTATTTTAAAATTATCGATGCGAATAATATATTTCACAAAATCCTTTTGAATACTTTCTAATTTATATTCAAGACTTTCAGAAATGAAAATTGCTTTTGCTTCAGAATGCTGTAGTACATTTTGTAATTCGTATTCATTAAAATCGGGTAATACAGGCACTGTGACCACTCCCATGCACTGTAATGCAAAATATGTAATGCCCCAATTTGGCATATTCTGACTAATTATAACTACTCTATCGCCAGGCTTAATATCCATTGCTTCAGCAAATGCAATAACACTATGAATATTATCCCCCATTCCAGCATATGTAATATACTCTTCGCCAACAAAGCCTAAAGCTTTGTTATTTGCAAATTTATTTACCACATCAGGAATTATTTCTGAGAATGTTAATTGATTATATGTATGCATAAATATTGATTAAGATTCCAAATATAGCAAATTATATGCCATATATGTAAAAACCTACATATTTACTGTATCCCTTATATTCATAAGTAAGTAATAATTGCTATGATAAATGAAACAACTGAAAATATTTCTGCATCAGCAGACAAATTCTCTGCCTAACTATCAAATTCCTTTATTGCATCGCGCCATAGCACTTCTCCTTTGGTTAGCCACGAAACTCCAAAAGCCCATAAGGCTATTGCTTCACCCCAGAATACGACGTTTGTATTGTCAAGCCAAGTATATTTCCCTTTAAAAAGGGCAATGTAGATACCTATTAATACTATGCATCCAAGCATTGTATATCCACAAATTTTATAGACTAAATTCCTATTTTCTTTCTGTGTGCGTTTCTTTTTAGTAGTTAGTGAGCTTTCTTTAGTAGCCGATTTTGTGAACAAGAAAAGACTAAAGTAAATAAGTACTCCGAAAAATAAGGTAGCCGATATAAGATGTAAAATTCCGGTTAATGGGTTCTCGTAAATAGGTGTAATTAAACAAGTAGCATCACCTTTAAAAGTGGTAGGTAACCAAGCAACACCAAAGGCGAATATGCCGCCTAAATGTCCGGCAATATCGTCCTTTAATTCATATCCTCTATACGAGAATAAAAATAAACCAACACAGCATAAAACACCTACAAAAATATTACGCATACAGGTGTGATAGTAGTTACTTATTGAAACTTGAATTTCGAAACAATTGCATACTATTACTGAGCCTACAACAAGTATTATGGGCAATGCAATGCCTAAAATTCCAATAGCTCTACGTAAAGTTAAATACGATATTACTTCAGGCTTAATGGTTTTTTCTTTTGTCATATTACAGGCCTTTAAATTAAAGCTTACGTTCTAAATATGGTTGAAATTCTAGTTTATGTAAATGTATAGTATTTTACTTAAGTCGCAAAGCATAGTTGAATATCTTGATATACTTGCAAGAGTTTTGCTTGGTTGCCCTTTCGAGCCAACATATACTCTGACTTGATAGCTGCTTGTTGCCATTTGTTTTGCTTGACAGATTCCTCACTAGCATTAGTAATGAATCTCAAACTGCGGAGACATAGCAAAGAGGAACAAAACCACAAAGGAGTCATAGCGAGGAGGAACGACGAAGCTATCTCATGATGTGTACTGCTATTTTTGACAGATCGCTTCGTGCCTCGCGATGACTTAAACGAATGGAAGGGAGATGACTCAATAGGAAGGTGGGTAATACTATAGAAAAGAGGAGAGAGATTTGAACAAAGCACTACCTAATGTATTATATATTGAACGGTTAAAGAAAGCAGTTTTTCCCTTTGAAAAAAGGGGCTAAAGTGCTTTAATTAATTATATTTGTGAAAAATTAAACCAGTTAATAATATGAAGAAATTTGTAAACATTGTACCCGTAGTAATAGTAGTATTTAGCTTAATTATAATTTCAGCATGTTCAGGCGGCTGTAATAAAGGAAAGAATAGCGATTCTGTATTAACACAGATCAAGAAAGAACAAGTGAAAGAAGATGTTGCTGACTACATATATCCTTTGCCTACAGCATTCGAAGTAACCAATATGCTAAATAGAATTGGAGCATCATATATTTTGTCATTATCAAACTCATCGGAAAACTCGGATAAATATTTTACTGAAAAAAGTAAAGCTCTTAACCTTGGTATTTATAGTGCCGATTTAAGTTATGCAAGTACTTATAATCAAAAGCAAATTGCAATTGATTATATGAATGTATCTAATAAACTAATTGAAGAGTTAGGTTTTTCCGAAGCTATTGATAAAGATTTACTAAGTAAGATTGAGAAAGTAGAAAACGATAAAGAAAAGCTAATTGAGCTAATTTCAAGTACTTTTTATACTACCTACGAATATTTAAATAAAAACGATCGAGGAACAGTGTCTTTAATGGTAATAGCTGGTAGTTATGTTGAGGCTTTATATATAGCTACACATATTTCAGAAGACACTTATAATAATGTTGAGATGATTAAAATTGTAATGGAGCAAAAAGAGCCACTTAATAAATTAATGGGATTGCTTGAAGATGCTAACAGTAACGACAATATTGCTGATGTTTTTGGTTCATTAAACATATTAAACGAAATATATAGCAACCTTGAAGAAGGTAGTATTACGCAAGAGCAAATGATGGCAATTGCTACAGAAGTAGCTGTTGTTCGTGCTGCAATGGTTGAGTAAAATGTTTTATATAATAGTATAAAGGGTGATTTGATATTCAAGTCACCTTTTGTTTTATTTGTATAAGAGGTTTTGTAATAAATATTAATTGTACTTAATATAATCTATTTGTATGAGTGAGATGTTGTTAGATGCGTTAATGCAGCTTTTTGCCTTGTTAACCGATATTAATAAGGAGCATAAAACAGGACGTGCACATGTATTAATTAAAGATTACCTAGAACAACAATATGATTCTGAATTAGCCGAAAAGTATTTGCAGCTTTATAACGATTATCTGCACGCTTACCATGGCGCCGATTTTTTGAAGCAGTACAACGAGCCAGAACAAAATAAGGAATCGAACCTGAAACAAATTCTAGATATTTGCAAGAGGCTTAACAACGAAATGGAGAAAAGTCCAAAAATGTTGTTGTTTGTGCAATTGTTAGAGTTTCTTAAAATTGAAGACGAAATTGGCGGAAATGAGAATAGGCTAATTGATGTGCTGGCAAAACACATGAAAATTGATTCAGGTGATTATCTTAATATAAAAACATTCATAATTGCTAATCCTATAGATATTAAAGATGCTTCATCGCTTTTACTTATAAGTGGAGAAAAAGAAAATGATAAGTATAAATTTAAGCATTTATATAATGAGAAGCAGCAAGTACAAGTTTGGATATTAAGAATTAAAAGTACCGACACCTTCATATTTAAATATTCAGGCGAAAGAAACCTTTATTTTAATGGATATAATATTAGTCAAAATAAGATTTATGTTTTTGCATCTGGCTCAGTAATAAAAACATCGATGATGCCACCAGTTTATTATGGGCGGGTACATGAAATGTTTTTAGAACGTCAAGATAAAACTCGAATTATTTATAAAGCAATTGATGTTGAGCATAAATTTAATCCTAAATTAATTGGAGTTCATAAGTTTAGTTTAGTAGGTAGGAGTGGGCAATTAATTGGTGTTATTGGAGGCAGTGGTACTGGTAAATCAACATTACTAAATGTTTTAAACGGGAGCCTAAAACTAAGCAATGGGAATATTACCATTAACGGATACGATTTAACTCAAGATCAAGAACACCTAGAAGGTGTAATTGGTTATGTACCACAAATTGACCTTCTAATTGAGGAACTTACCGTTTATGAAAATCTATATTATAATGCACGTCTTTGTTTTAGTGAACTTAATCAGGTTGAAATAAAAGAATTGGTAAACAAAGCCATTGATGATTTTGATTTAGTTGAGGCAAAGGATTTGGTAGTAGGTAGCCCGTTACGAAAAACATTAAGTGGAGGACAACGTAAACGATTAAATATTGCACTAGAGCTAATTAGGCAGCCAAGTATTCTTTTTGTTGATGAGCCTACTTCTGGTTTAAGCTCAATGGACTCAGAGAAAGTAATGTCGTTATTAAAAAGACAAACACTAAACGGACGCTTAGTTATTATTAATATACATCAGCCATCGTCAGAAATATTTAAGCTTTTCGATAAACTTTTAATCATTGATAAAGGGGGTAGGGTTATACATAATGGTAATCCGATGGATGCTATTGTTTATTTTAAGCGCATAGCACATTATGTAAATCCCGAGAAACGCGAGTGTCATACTTGTGGTAATGTAAAAACCGAACAGCCACTCAGAATTATTGAGGCTCGTAAAGTTACTACAGATGGTCGTTTAATTCGTGAGCGAAAAATAACTCCACAAGCTTGGTATAAGTATTACCAAATAAATTTTGAGGATAAGTTTGTATGGAAAACGACTACTGCCAATAGTAAAAAAGAAAAATTACCTCCAAATTTATTTAGTATTCCATCGCTCAAAGAGCAATTTAAAATATATTTTTCTCGTGATGCTCTTTCCAAGGTAAAGGATAAGCAATACCTTCTTATTAACCTTATTGAAGCACCTATCCTAGCTATTATTCTTGGCTTTTTTACTAAATATATGGTGAATGCTAATTCAGGTGGCGGTTATGTTTTTTCAGAGAATGTGAATCTACCAGCTTACCTTTTTATGAGTGTTGTAGTAGCATTATTTTTAGGATTAAACGTTAGTGCTGAGGAAATTATAAAAGATCGAAAACTTTTGCAGCGTGAATCGTTCTTAAATTTATCACGCTTTAGTTATTTAGGGGCAAAAGTGCTAATACTTTTTGCTATTTCAGCTATTCAAACACTAAGTTTTGTTCTTATTGGAAATATAGTGCTCGAAATACAGGCTTTAACCTTAAGTTATTGGCTTATTCTTTTTAGTATTGCCTGCTTTGCCAATATGCTAGGACTAAATATTAGTAGTGGTTTAAATACTGTTGTATCAATATATATATCTATTCCTTTAATATTGGTTCCGCAAATGCTTTTTAGTGGGGTAATTGTTGAGTTCGATAAATTGCATAGTTCAATTTCCAACGAACAACATGTCCCAATAATTGGCGATATTATGACATCGCGTTGGGGCTTTGAAGCCTTGGCTGTTAATCAGTTTATAAATAACGATTTTGAGAAACATTTCTTTGAACTAGAACAGCAAATGAGTAACTGTTCTTACAATTCTGGTTTATTAATACCTGAATTAAAGATGCGTAATAATGAGGCTTTATTTGCCATTCAGCATAAAAATAATAGTAAAGCGGCATATCATTTAAATATTCTGAATTCTGAATTAAAGTTGCAAAATAATAAGTTAACGTTAAATAAAACTGTTATTTCAGGCAAGTCTTTTAATATAAAAAGCTATTCGGTATTGGTGCATAATGATATAAATCAGAAACTTGATAGTTTGTTGGAGCTTTATAAAAACCAATTCTCGGTTTATAGCAAACAAAAAGATAAAAAATTTGAAAAGCTTATTAAATCTTATGGCTCTACAGATGCTTTATTGGAATTTAAACAAGATAATTACAATAAAACTTTGGCCAACTGGGTGTTAGCTAAAAATGAGTCTAATCAAATTATTTTGGATGGGAATAGATATGTAAGAAATAAACATCCAATTTATAAACATCCAACACACAGTTGGGGAAGAGCCCATTTTTATGCACCTTATAAAAAAATAGGCAATATTAAAATAGCAACACCTTTATTTAATGTATTAGTAATTTGGTTGATGACCATTGTCTTGTTTTTATCACTCTATTTTAATGTGATGCGAAGAACCTTAATGTATTTTGAGCATTTTAAACTAAGAAAACTTTATGTAAAATTGCAAAAAATGAGAATCTAATATTTTGTATGTGTATTAATTGTTGCAAAATGATTGTTACAAGTAATGTATTTGGAAATTACCTATCAAACAGCTGGTAACATGCAACCACATATAAAGTCAAGTTAATTTTTTTTTAAACATTTTACTCACTAAATTAGTAGTAGTACTACCATGGATTTAGAAAATTACGATAAGCTAAGGCAAAAATTACTTGAAGTTGAACAATGGCCATTACTTTACATGTACAAATTTATTGTTCCAAATATTGATGGTAATGTGGATGCAGTAAAAGATTTAATGCCAGCAAATGGTAAAATATCATTTAAGCACACAAATAATCTTAAGCACGTTTCCATTACTTGTGTGGCTGTAATGCAATCGGCAGATCAAATAATAGAAATTACTTATAGAGTCGCATTAATTAAAGGGGTTATTTCTTTATAATTTATGGTATTGCTTTGAATTTAAGGTAGGTAATTTTAAATAAATGAATTAGCTATTGCAGTAATAATGTAATAAAAAACAGGAAACATAATAATAGAAATGGATTGTATTATTACTGCAATAAATCATTTATCAAAACTAATTATATCACATATGTATAAATTATCCTAAATTGGTAGCAAACCTAATTTACAAATCTAATTTTGAACAAAAATGAATGGCAATAAAGCATTCCTAATAGTCGTAGTATTATTGATTAGTTTTTCGTGTACGGAAAAAAGCCATCAATTAACTCTACTTGAAGCAATATTAAGTAAAACTGCCGATTCGGTAACTGTTAAAAACGAGCCAAGTATTAGAGGTGTATATGTGTTTGATAGAAACATAGCCTGGTTAAGTGCTAGTAAGAGTATGTTTGCAAGAACAATTGATGGTGGAGTAAATTGGGAATTTGGTAAAATAAACAATGGCGAATTGCTGGATTTTAGAGACATTCATGTTTTTTCGAAAGATACTGCACTTGTAATGAGTGCAGGCTTACCAGCAAGAATATATAAAACAACTAATGGTGGTAAAAGCTGGGAAATAAAATTTGAAAGTACACAAGAAGGAGTGTTTTTTAATTCGTTCGATTTTTGGAATACTAAGCAAGGAATTGTTTGTAGCGATCCAGTAGAAGGAGAGTTTTTATTTTATACCACTGTAGATGGAGGAGAAACATGGCAAAAAGTAAATACAGAACAACTACCAAAACCTTTAAATAAAGAAGCTGGTTTTGCTGCAAGCGGAACTTCGGTAATTACAGTAAAAGGAGGGAAAGCGTTGTATGGTACTGGCGGTAATTCTGCAAGAATAATTTTAAGTCAGGACTATGGCAAAACTTGGAAAGCTATATCTACTCCAATGAAAGCTAGGAATGAATCATTGGGTATTTATTCAATAACTATGCTTAACGATAGTGTGTTTGTAGCTACCGGAGGTAATTGGCAAGCTCCCCAAATTGCAGATAGTAATTTTGTAGTTAGTAAAGATGGTGGTTTAACTTGGCAGCTAAGTCAGCAAATGCCAAATGGCTTTAGATCATGTGTAAAAGCTATTTCGAATAAAGATGAGTATTTAATTGCTTGTGGTAGGAATGGAGTGGATATTTCCACCGATTTAGGGCAAACATGGATAAAAACAAAACTATCTGCATATTATACCATGGATATTTCTCCAAATAAGGATTTCATAGTTTTTGCAGGTGCAAAAGGAAAAGTTGGGTTTTACAATTTAGCAAAGTAAAACATCTTATTTGTAAACAAATGTATAAACAAATTAATTTTATTTTTTGAAATGTTACCTTGATTCTAGAACTGTTAAGGTTAAATGTTTGATAGTTCCAGCGTGAGTGCTTTTTTAACGGCACTTGTTTTATAATTATAAACTCCTATTAATCAACCTGACTGCCAAACAGGCAGAAAACTCACGCCGTGACTTGCGGATTTTAGATATATTTAAAATTTAGTCATTTTTTAAAAAGTTAACAAAATATATTAGGAGGGCATGAAAGCTTATAAAAGCCTTGAATATTTGAGAAAAATATTATAGGTTTGGGGTGTAATACTGAATTTATATAAACCCATTTACTCTTTATTCTTAGCATGTCTAATTTTTTAATTTTTACACTTGTAGTAGTGTGTGTTCTAATACCTTTTGGATTTGGAGTTGTATATCTGTTGTACAAGAGAACAATCGTTTTTCCGGTAGCTTTAATGGTATTCATTTCTTCAATGTTTTGTGCAATTGTTGCTTTTGCAGTTAGCGAGTATGGCTTTAATACACTCTATTGGGCTATACCTACTAGTTTAGCTTTTTTGGTTTCAACCAATGCCGTATTTAAAAATAGAATTCAAAAGCCTATTAAATTATTAAATATTAATTTAAAATGTATTGCTTTGGGAGTGCTTAATACTAAAGTGGAGAACAATAATATTTTGAGAAACGATGAATTAGGTGAATTGGCAAAATATTTACAAACAACTATTGAAGGTTTGCATAATACATCAGATTTTGCAAATAGTATTGCAAACCATAAGTTTGATGTTGATTACAAACTGTTAAGTAGTGACGATGAAATTGGTAATGCCTTACTAAATATGCGAAAAAGCTTAATTCAAGCTGAGAATTTAGAAAAAGGACGTAAGCTAGAAGAAGAGAGAGCTAGCTATATTTCAAATGGCATAGCTAAATTTAGTGATATACTAAGAATGCATTCGGATGATATAGAAGAGTTTAGTTCGGTACTTTTAAGTGAATTAGTTGATTATGTGAATGCCGCTCAAGCTGGATTATTTGTGTTGAATACCGATGATGATGATGAGGAGTACTATGGACTTGTTGGAGCTGTTGCTTACGATCGCCAAAAGAAATTAGATGCAAAATTTGCTTTAGGTGAAGGTCTAGTAGGGCGATGTGCCTATGAAAAGTTGCAAATATATATGACAGAAATTCCTGATGGCTATATTAATGTAACTTCGGGACTTGGAACAGCGAATCCCAAAAATTTGCTACTAATGCCTGCAGTAATTGATGATAAGGTTTATGCTGTAATCGAAATAGCCTCTTTTTATCCACTTGAAAAACATATGATAAAATTAGTTGAGCTTATTAGTGAAAATATAGCATCATCCTTTTCAAATCTTAAGAACAATG
>JAUXEM010000263.1 GCA_030620515.1 Salinivirgaceae bacterium | reverse complement strand
TAATGATTCCAAATACTCAAAAATATCGTTACTCGCCGGTTTAACTGTTATTTCTAACATATAATTAGATGAGTCTAGTCCTGTAATAGTATTAGAATCTATTTCAGTTATATTCCAATCAGCATTTAAACTAAGAGTAATTTTCCCCGATTTTGAATTGTATTTTTGTAAAGTAATTTCTTCAACTTTTTGCACAGTATCTTTCTTAACCTCGTGCGTACACGATGTGATTATAATAAGAATAAGAATAAATTCAAAGTGCTTCATTTTGTGCTATATATTTCTGTATAAATCCTAACAATAAGAATCTAATGCAAATTACAAAAAACAATTTTAAAAATACAGTTAATATTTTATTTGCTCAGCATCTATTTATAGTACTATATACAGGTTCATTAACTTATTTAAGAAACTATCTATCCTTCTACGTCCGCTCTCTGCGGAGTAGTTTCTTATTTTTTCGGACTGCTTTTATATCTTGTTTTTCCTATTGTTTTTTTTCGTTTATATCATTTCTAAACTCTCTTTTTTCAGCACGATTCTCGCTCTTTTTTTCTCTATATTGGCGTCGTTGTTCTTTATTTTCGAATTTCATTTTTTCCATATTCACATCTCTTTTCGTTTCTCTAGCTCCTACAATCGGATTAACAATATTATAAGTTATTTTTCTAACAATTTGCCATCAATTCAGCCACACAAACCACCTAGTATCCCATTTGCAAAATGAACCAAAAAATACTCTGCAAACATTATTACTTAACAAACACTTAGCTAATAAGCCAACAATAGTTGTATAATCAAAACTTATTTTTATCCTGAGCTAATTGTTTTATTTGCTTATTGTTCTATGCGCAATTTAAGACACTTTAAAATAGAAACCAAAAAGTGTTTTCGAACGCATGTATGTATAACTAGCAAGAGAGTAAATTGAATTGTCAATTAGAAGATAGGTGGAGAGTAAAATATTACATAAGCATAGGCTTGATACTAGTCTTGCTTATAGTATTCAATTGGATGTAAATCAGGAGAATCTACATTTGCATTTTTAACTAGATGTCTTCTAATTTCGTAACAAAGGTGGCATTTCGATAAATATTCTTCTTTGTTTTGGAAGTTGTATTTTGATTTGGCTAATTTAAATAAGCCATTAATTCCATGTTCGTATAATACATTGATAAACGGATACTTATTTTTATCTAAATAATTTCCTACATCTTCAATATCTATAGAAAGCCCTTGTGTGAAAGGAAAGCTAAAATTACCATCTAAATCCACATGAAAATGGTGTAAAGCCGACATTTCATCTCTACAGCCATTATTAGAACGAAGTATTTCTTTTGTTTTAATTTTTGGCAAATGCTTTTCATAGGCTGAAAACGACCTTCCTGCAAATGTGATATTAAACCTTTGAGCTAGTTGACTTACATAATCATCACCGTATTTCTTTACGTATTTTTTCAAAGAGTGGGTTTTCGTTTGGTCAAAAGCCGCAACCTCTGAATAAAACTCCATATCCCAAATTAAGGTATTAAGACCAATTTTTTCAGCAGCCTGAGCAATATTCTGTACTTTCTTTAGAGGTATAGATTCATTTTGAAAAGGACCAACCTTTAGAATCAGCCTTCTTAAACCATTTTTTTGCAATTTTTTTAAAATCGCTATTGCATCTTTTTGATTTTTATACCAACCACAATTAGTTAGTACTTGTTCTAAAAATATTTCACTATCGCTTATTTGTTTAACAGCTCTAACTAATTCATCTGGGAACAGGAAAGGCTCTCCTCCTTCAAGATGAACAGAATTACATCCTAATTCATGAAGCTTTTTCAGTATCTTATCTAAGGTTTCTTCCGAAATAAACCTTTTTTCACGGCAAGGTGAGGCTTTATGCCTACAATGAGCACACTTAGCACCACAGTGATAAGTGGTTATTATTCCTCCTGAAATAAGTTTATTTACTGAAAACTCCATTTAATTATCTTCAAATCTATTTAATATCGATAGAATTAAGCAGATGTCACTTTCAGAAAGAAGTGCCAGCCGTTCCATAATTCTACCATTTAAGTTATTGTTGTCTTTTATTCCAATGTTGTCTAAAAGTGCTTTTGCTTTGTTTTTTAATAACGCATAGTTATTATGTTTGTTGTTAGGCTCTACCGATAAGTTATTAACATTTGAAAATACATAAGTAAAAATCATTACAGATTGAGCAAGATTAATAGATGGATATGGAGCCACTAAAGGTATTGTTGCAGCAATGTCACAATGTTTAACTTCAATATTTGTTAATCCACTTTCTTCACAACCAAAAATTATTCCTACACTATTTATAGAATTCCCTTTATTTATTATAATCTCCAGTGATTCCTCGGGGCTATAATAATCAAACTTACTGCTTCTTTTCTTAGCTGTAGTCGCAATTAAAAAATCTATATCCTTTGTAGCTTCCTCAAGCGAATCATATATTTTGGCATTATCTAGAATATCATTTGAGCCATGAGCAAGCCATTTCGCTTCATCTGCTAAATGATTGTTCGGCTTTACTAATCGTAATTTCGTAAAGCCCATTGTTTTAATTGCTCGAGCCGCTGCTCCAATATTTTCAGGAACCGCTGGTTCTACTAAAATAAAATGATATTCCATATGCTATATATATCCTTGTCAAAAGAAATTATTTTTTTGCAAATTACATAGGGTTGTGGTATTAAATTACGTTTTATTACAATATTTAGTCAATGGTATTGTATTATTTACAATATTGAGATAGTTTATTTCAACAAAAAACAATTTTCTTTGTCAACATATACGAATTGTTAGAATATAGATATATGTATAATATAATAACAGATTTTAGTTGGGAGTTTATTGAGATTTTAGCAGAGATGGCTCCGTATTTATTGCTAGGTTTTTTTATTGCAGGAATTTTGCATGCTGTTTTTCCAACCGCAACTATTCAAAAATATTTTGGGACCAGTAAATATTCCTCAGCAATTAATGCATCAATATTTGGTATTCCTCTACCACTTTGTTCTTGTGGGGTTATTCCAACAGGCATGTCACTATATAAAAATGGAGCGTCAAAGGGGGCAACAGTGTCCTTTTTAATTTCCACACCACAAACTGGTGTCGATTCAATATTAGTTACCTATTCGCTACTTGGATTACCTTTTGCTATTATTCGACCCATTGTTGCTTTTATAACAGGTGTACTTGGTGGCGTTTTTACAAATTATTTGGATAAGGATAAAAATCCAAAGTTGGTTTCAGCAAATGAAGCTGTAAATACTAAAACATTAACTATCAAAGAAAAATTTGTAGATATTTTTAGATATGGATTTGTCGAATTTTTGCAAGATATTTCAAAGTGGTTAGTAATTGGTTTAGTATTAGCAGCTGTTATTTCAGCAGCCATCCCCGATGACTTTGTTTCTGGACTTGGATTGTCACCTCTATTACAAATGCTAATTGTATTAGTTATTTCTATTCCATTATATATCTGTGCTACTGCATCAGTACCATTGGCAGCTGTATTATTATTAAAAGGCATTTCTCCAGGAGCAGCTTTAGTTTTATTAATGGCAGGTCCAGCTACAAATGCTGCTACCATTGCAATGATTGGCAATGTATTAGGTAAAAAATCATTATTTACTTATCTCATTTCTATAATAGGAGGGGCTTTAATATTTGGTTTAATAATTGATTATTTATTACCAGCATCGTGGTTTGAGCTTATTAATATGAGTCATTTAGTACACAAGCATGACACATTACCCAATTGGCTCAAATTAGGGTCTGGTATTTTATTAATTATATTAATAATAAATGGATACTTGCAGAAATATATAAAAACACTTAAAATTAGAAATACTGTAATAGAGCACGATAACATGGGAACAAAAAGAGTCAAAGTAGAGGGTATGACTTGTAATCATTGCAAGGCAAATGTTGAGAACAATTTAGTGAAATTAGATTTTCTTAGAAAAGTTACAGCAGACTTAAGTACGGGAATAGTTGAACTTGAAGGAGATGATATAAATCTTGACAAAGTTAAAGACACTGTAATTGGACTTGGCTATAAGTATTCTGAATAATAATTTTATATATAATTATAAGACAATGGTTCGGTATGCTTTTATATCTATCTGATAAGTAGTTAATTACAATAATTGGCACAGTACTACTAATTGATTTAATCCCAAATTGAGCGATTAGTTATTACTAATTCGCTCAATCGACTGAGTAATTGTAAGTTCTAACAAATCTTCGTTTC
>JAUXEM010000271.1 GCA_030620515.1 Salinivirgaceae bacterium | reverse complement strand
TACTGCCACGTAGGTTATTCCAGTATTTAATGTTCGATACACTTATCTGATACCATTCGGCAATAAAGCCAAGGTTATCACCCGATTTTATTGTGTAAGTTAGCTTTGTGTGGTTCTTAGTGGGGGCGTTTGGCTTGTAAGAATTATTAACCGGAGTTTTGGCCATTGCTGCCGGATTAAAATAAACCGAATCTTTATAGCTTATAATAGAATCTTTATAGTCAATAAATTCAAGTACTTGATTGTAAGGTAAGCGTAAGGAATATGGTTTGCTATTGCCAGGTATTATATCGCGACGAAATTGCGGATTAAGATTCCTAAGCTCAGCAAGCTTAATATCCATGAAATGACTTATTTGTTCTAAGTGAATTTTTTCATTTACTATTATTGTGTCGCATAGTATGGGTAATTCAGATTTTTTCAGTGTAAGATTATGTTCTGCGTGGTAATTCATTATATATGTTGCCGCAATAAATGCAGGTACGTAACCTCTGGTTTCTCGTGGTAAACGATAGTATATTTCCCAATAATCTTTTTTGCCACCACTGCGTCTAATAGCCTTATTTACATTACCCGGACCGCAATTATATGCTGCAATTACTAATATCCAATCTTCATAAATATCGTAAAGGTCGTTCATGAAAGCAATAGCCGCATATGTTGCTTTTATTGGGTCGCGGCGTTCATCTACAAAACTATTAATTTCAAGCTTGTACGATTTGCCTGTGTAGTACATGAATTGCCACATGCCTGTTGCCCCAACGCGTGAAACGGCATTTGGATTTAAAGCAGATTCAATAACAGCTAAATACTTTAATTCGTGAGGCATGTTATTAGCGTCTAGAATTTCTTCGAAAATAGGAAAGTAGTATTCCGATAAGCCAAGCATTTTTTCAACCAAATCGCGACGTTTGTGGGTGTACATATGTATGTAATTACGTACAATTTTATTATATGACATTTCCATTACAAGTGGTAATGCTGCAAGTCTTTCAATATAAACAGAGTCAGGAAAATCGGGAATTAAATGAGAGTCATTTGCATCCGTAAGAATAAATGAAGTGTCATTTCCTGACGACATTTGTTGTTTGTACCATAAGTTTGTTAAACTATCGATAGTGGCAAAGGACTGCTCATTTTCAACAGGAAGAGAATCTGTTGGACTATTTTCAGCAAATACTACTGAACAAAATACAGAAGCGAAAAGTACAGATAAATTACGTAAAGTCATGATTCGTTATTTTTGTGTTGCTATTTTTTATTAAAACTTGATAGAGCAGCGTAATCCGATGGTTGCATTGTTACTATTACTGTTGTAAATAACTGTCCGTGAGTCTATCAGAATAGGTTCAACCCTCATTGATAAGTCCTCGCTAATGTCATAATCAAAAAGATGCGCATCTACATCGGCATCAATTATTTGTATAATATATAAAAGACCAATGCCAATTATGCATAAATCGCGATATCTACGCCATTCTTCTTTTTGTCCAAGTATATTATCTGTCTGAAAATCGGGAAAAGGATCTTCTAATGTTGAATCTCCAGCATCAATTCTGAGCCTAATATTGTAAGCGTCTTTATATTTATTATACACATAGTTATTATAGTTGACATAATATATTAGCCCACCAAACCCAGCATAAATAATAGGAATTTTCCAGTATTTTTTATTGTAAGCTTGCCCCATTCCTGGCACTATAGCCGAATAGAAAGTGGCTTTATGTGGAGAATGATATTGTTTATATGTACTGTCGGCAATAGTATAATCGTCAGAATATTGTGCTTGCAATTTGTTGGATGTTATTAGTAATAATAAACTAATTCCAAATATTCCAATGCACTTATTGACTGCTGATAAATAACCCACAATTATGTGCTGGTTTTAAGAATTCGATTTGTCTAAAATTGCAATTATTCTTTCCAGATCCTGATCGCTTTTAAATGGAATAATTATTTTTCCGTTTCCTTTTTCACCTCTTTTGAACTGAACCTTTGAATTGAAAAAATTACCTAAATGCGATTCCAAATCTGTATAATTTGTATCAAGCCCATTACTCTTTTTAGGAGTTGTTTTTTTAGGCTCTTTAATATTTCTAACCACCTCTTCGGTTTTGCGAACAGATAAACCTTCGTTTATAATTTGTTCAAAAACAAAAAGCTGATCGTTAGAATCTTCTATATTTACTAATGCTCTTGCATGTCCCATAGAAACCAGTTTTTTTCTGATACCTAATTGGATTTCGGCAGGTAATTTTAGTAAGCGAATATAATTGGTTACTGTTGAGCGTTTTTTACCAACGCGTTCGCTCATCCCTTCTTGCGTAAGTTTACATTCGTCAATTAGTCGTTGGTAACTTATTGCAACTTCAATGGCGTCTAAATCTTCTCGTTGAATATTTTCAACCAAAGCCATTTCAAGCATACCCTGATCGTCGGCAGTACGAACGTAGGCAGGTATCTTTGTTAGCCCAGCAATTTGCGAAGCGCGGTAGCGTCGTTCACCAGATATGAGTTGGAATTTTTTATCGCCAACCTTACGAACAGTAATAGGCTGTATAATCCCTATTTCTTTTATAGATGTAGCTAATTCGTTTAATGCCTCTTCGTCAAACTCAGTTCTTGGTTGAAACGGATTGGTTTCAATTAATTTTAAATCAATTTCATCAATAGCAGAATTATTTGTACTCTCTCTATTTATTGGACCTGCATCTTCAATTAAAGCTCCAAGTCCTTTCCCTAATGCGTTTCTTTTTATAGCTGACATTTATTTTTTATTCTATAATTTTGTTTTCAGAATCTATTTTAGTCATGTTGTTTTTTTGAAGCACTTCGCGAGCTAAATTCAAATAATTTGTTGAACCATTTGAGGCAGCATCGTAAAGAACAATTGGCTTTCCATAACTAGGAGCTTCGCTAAGCTTAACGTTGCGCTGTACTAGAGTTTTGAATACCATGTCTTCAAAATGTCTACGAACTTCTTCTACAACCTGATTCGATAAACGAAGTCTGGAGTCATACATTGTGCATAAAAACCCTTCAATTTCCAATTCAGGATTTAAACGACTTTGAATAATTTTAATTGTGTTTAGAAGTTTACCTAATCCCTCAAGTGCAAAATACTCACATTGTACCGGAATAATTACCGAATCGGCAGCACTTAATGCGTTAACAGTTATTAAACCTAATGAAGGTGAGCAGTCTATTAAAACAAAATCATACTTATCTTTTACTTTTTCAATAACCAAGCGCATCATTTTTTCGCGATTTGGTTGTTCAAGCATTTCAATTTCAGCACCAACTAAATTAATATTCGATGGTAATATATGTAATCCTTCAATTTCTGTTTCTAACATGTTTGTTGCTGGATCGGCATCGTCAACCAAACATTCATAAAGCCCTACTTTAATGTTATTTACATCAAAACCAAAACCCGACGAGCCATTTCCTTGAGGATCGGCGTCAACTAAAAGCACTTTGTATTCAAGTACAGCTAAGCTTGCTGCTAGATTAATAGCGGTAGTTGTTTTTCCTACACCACCTTTTTGGTTTGCCACTGCAATTACTTTTGCCATATATTTTTAGTTTTGCTAATGTTAGTATTTCTTATACTGTATTTAACTCAAACACAACGAATTGACTCCAGGGTGTTGTATTTACTATTTTGCTGCAATTTAGTTAAAAATATTCTAAAATTTTATCTAAACTGAATTCAACTGCCAAGATGGTGAAAAAAAATGAGCTTTCAAATTTGCCATTTCCTTTGTTACCTTTCCCTTAGGGTTCACTCAAAAATAACTTCCGATTTTGATAAACATCTTTTGCACATATATAAAATTAAAAATACTCACAGTAACTCTGCTATGGTTGCGTTTTTTAACTTTATCTATGCACAAAATCTTATTTCTAAATTATCGAAC
>JAUXEM010000040.1 GCA_030620515.1 Salinivirgaceae bacterium | reverse complement strand
CATTCCGTCATTATATAATTGTATAATTTTTTCATTGTATCATTTCTTCATTGTATCATTTCTTCATTATATAATTGTATAATTATTTCATTCTTTCATTCCTTTTTAAAATATACATTACTACCATACAACAACACTAACATTACCGTTACTGTACCTAAAAAACTGGTAAACATATTTAATGACACTAATGCTCCAAGTTCACGGTTAGGTGGAAACACAGAGAAAAGCAACACTAAAAATCCGGTAATTACTACAATTGCATTATAACTAATTGCTCTACCGGAATGTGCCATTGTTTTTTGTGCAACAAGTAATTTATTATCATGCTTTAAAGCGTTATTTCTGTATTGTTCAATAAAATGAACAGCATAGTCAATTCCAATTCCAATTGCAATACTTGAAAGTAAGGCAGAGGTTGTACTTAATGGAATATTTAGGAAACCCATTATACCGAAACTTATTAGCGATGTTACAATAATTGGAATTGCACCTATCAATCCAATTTTAATATTTTTGAACATAAGTGATAATAGAATAATTACGATGAACAATGATAGTACTAAGCTCATTATCTGACCTTCTAAAATTAAATCGGTAAACACAAGTCCTTTATATCCACTCCCAGCATATTTCATTGTAATTCCTTGTTTTTCAAAATCGTCTTCAAATTCATGAATTACATCAAGTACAGAATTTATAGCTTTTGAATTATCACTTTTAAGTTGGAAAGTAACATTAAGCTTTTCGTAGTCATAATCAACAACTTTATTTAAGTTTTCAGGATCGCCCGACATTTCGTAAAGCAACAGGTACTGAGCTATCATATTTCTACTATCAGGAATTACATTAAATTCCTCTTTATCGGCGTTCATAACCTTGTTCATTCTATTTACATAATCGGTTAACGTGAATGAGTTTCCTACAACTTCAAGGTCGTTTTCTACCTTATTCTGCATTTTATGAACCAATTTTAATATCTGCGGATTCTTAAAAGCATCTTTCTTTCCTTGGGCATCAAGAACAAGATTTACGTTTGTTGTACCTCCAAAATGGCTATTAATAAACTGATCGGTAAGAACAATATCACTTTCTTTTTCAAATTTGTCTAAAAAGCTTGAGTTAATCCATATTTTTTGCATTCCTACAATTGAAACAACAATTATAACAGCAGTAGCAATTATTGATATGCTACCTCTTTTTAGTATTTTTGCAGCAAAACCAAATGCAACATTATTTTCAAAATTATCACTCTCCTTAACTGCCTTAACTTTAGGCAGCCCAAAAATCATTAAACCGGCAGGAATTATTACTAAAGAAAACACCATTGCCATTAACACTCCAAATGCAGTGAAAATTCCGAAATATTTAATCGGATATACTTGCGATGTTAATAGCGAAACAAACCCAATAGCAGTCGTAATAGATGTCATTGCTACAGGTTTCCACATATTTTTAATCATATCAATACTTGCATCCTTCTTGGTAGCCAATGGGTTTTTTCTTAAGAACAGTTGCAAATGACTATACAGGTGTATTCCATCGGCAACCCCAATGGCTATAAGCATAACCGGTATCATGGTTGATACTGCATAAATGGGAATACCTGTTAAAGCCATAAGCCCAAAAACCCATAGTGTGCTAAAAAATACTACCGACATTGTTAGCAGAGTGCTTTTTACAGAACGTAACATTACAAATAACACTAAAGTAATTACGAGCAATACAATAGGTACCATCTTTTTCATATCGGCAGGACCTAACAGTGCCATTGTACCTTCTACAATTGGACGACCTGCAACATGAATTTTAATATCGTTAGTTTCGTATGCACTAATTAAACTAAGTATCTCCTCATAAAATTCCTGAGTAAAAACATCGTCTTTAATCTCTGCAATTATTACAGTTACATTTTCATTGTACGAGACTAAACGACCAAATATCATTTCGTTATTTTTTACGCTCTCTCTAAGCGTTTGTAATTTCTCATCAGATTTTGGAACTCGTTTATAAAAAGCTTTTACATCCATACCATTTTCAGTTCCAACAATATTGTCAGCAGTATATAATGAAGTTACATCAGCTTTTTCAATCTCTTCCATCTTTTGCAATCTCTTTGTGAGCTGCTTAAGAGTGTCTAGTGTTTGCGAATTAAAAATTCCATTTTCATTTTCAATGGCTACAATTATACCATCGTTAATGCCAAACCACTCTTCAGCTTGATCGCTATATACAAAAGCCGGATGATCTTGTGGCATGTATTTATCAAGATTGGTTTCCATTTCGGAATTCTCTTTCATTTGCATGAAAAGAAATGCACTGATAATAATTGTTATTCCTAAAATTAACCATGGTACTTTTAGAAATTTACTTAGAAGATTTTCCATTATTGTTATGTTAGTTAATATTCACTAGTCCAAAATTTATAAAAAAAGCTGACTGACTGCTTTTGCATATCAAATCAGCTATATTATTAAAGTACTTTTGTTTTACTCACAGGTTTTGGCGCTTTTACTACTAAAACTCTGGCAACTTTATCACTATTATTATATAAACAATGCACTATATCTTTAGGGCTTTCAACAAGACAGTCAGCTTCAATAGTTAACTTCTCCTCTCCTACTAAAACATCTAATGAACCTTCAAGCACATAAAAAAACACATCTACTGGAGTAATATGGGGTTTTAAACTTTCGCCAGCTTCAAATTTAATATGTACAGCTTGTGCCGAATCTTTATCATATAGTCTTCGTACATCTAACTTGTGCGGAGTTTCAATAATTGCAGTTTCATTTACTTTTGCTATTTTCATAATTTCTATTTTTCAATAATTAGTTTAATTGATTCTATTAATTTCTCTCCCTCAGCCCTTAAATTAAAAGAATTACCTGCGAATTGCCATTTTTTCACAAAAAGGCGTAAACTTCCCATTATTACAATGGATAGATACTTAGCTTCTATATCGTTACGGATTTCTCCATTAGCCTGACCATCACAAATAATTTTTATTAGAATATTATCATTCCTTTCGATAACTTCTGTAATTTTCTCAATAAGAATTGGCTCACTTCTAAATACTTCCTCTGAAAATATTACCGATACAAGAGATGGTGTTGTTGAAAACCTGATGAAATGATTAGTAAACAAGTGTCCAATTTTCTCAATGGAAGTATCATTATTATTCAGCTCTTTTTTTAAAATATCCTTTGTACTAGTTTTAAAGTATTCAAGTATGCTAATTAATATTTGAATTTTATTTGTAAAGTGTCTATATATAGCGGGCTCGGTAATTCCTATTTTATTTGCCAAATTTTTAATAGTAAATCCTTGTATACCCTTATCATTAATTAAAACTAAAGCCGCCTCAATAATTTCTTTTTGTCTTTCTGTTTGCATAAAAGATATTAGTTATATTATTCACAACAAAGTTAGTGAATGTTCACTAACTTCCAAATTAATTTTTGTCCTTCTGTATTTTTAATTAATTAAAAAATATAACTATTGTATTTAAAGTGAGTATTAATAGAGGTTACAGCAGGGTGAAATAAAAATATTATGATTTGATTTTAGTTAATATTAATTTAAATTCATCGAAACTTTTATCGATATTAAATTATCCTGTCCTACTTATATGTTCTAAGGCGTCCATATTTAAAATTTCAACATTACCGTTTTTATCACTAATAATTCCTTCACTCTTTAAATTATTTAAAACACGAATAGCACTCATAGTAGCCATGCCGGTAAATTCTGCCAAATCTTTTCGTGTTAGGGTTAGTTTGAATATTTTTCTTTTATAAACGTTTTTAGCTAAATATATAAGCGCTCCGGCAATTCTTCCATTTAATTGTCGGTTTGTAATATCATACAATTGTCGGTAGGCATATACTGTTCCTTCATTCATCTTTTTTATAAGCAAAGTTGAAAAAGCAGCATTACTTTGAGTAAAAGTCCGTACTATATTAATATCAATTAAACAAAGCGTTGATTCTTCCAATGCCGAAACTGAATATTCAAAAGTACTTTTACCATATAGTGAAGCCAGACCAATTACTTCTCCTGCCGAAAAAAAGTTAACAATTACATCCTGATGACCATGTTCACCTTCTAAATATAACTTTACTAAGCCCTTTTTAATATACATAATATGCGATGCAAAAGCTCCCTGTTTTGCAATAATCTCTTTCTTCTTAAAATGAATCTCTACCTTATTCTTATCGGCATTTGATAATTCATCTATATTAAGCTGGTTAAAACATTCCGATTTCATAACACAGCTTAAACAAGAAACAGTTTCATTTCCGCTCATTTAATCAAACTTTAAGTAAAAAAATCATTAAATTATTGCCTTTCTATTTTTCATGTTCAATATAACACTCTAAAATCATATTAAGTTCCTATTTCGTCATCATAAATTCAAAAACATGTAATAAAGCATAAAAAATGTAGATATATGTCTATATAAAATAATGCACTTGTTTATATCAACCTTGCTGAATGTTATTGGGTAATTTAAATCCTGATAGCAAGTAATTCGTAATATTGTTATCGAACAATTTGAATTATGAAGCAGCTACAAAATTGCGATTTTTTCGGATATATTTTAAAAAAGGAACAACTCGAAAGTTTCGATGAGTCATTGCAAAAAGACGCATCAGTTTTAGTGGCTTCTAATCCGTTTCCGGGATTAGAACATCATAAATCAGTAAATATTTATTACCTAGTAATTGAAAATAATGAACTTAAAAATAACGAAGATCTTATTCGTATTACTCAAAACATAAATATAAACTACAATAAAAATATAGATGCTTCACCCTGTGAATTAACTATATATAATAAATTATATAAAACTATTCGTATTTATAACCATCAACCCTCAGAATTAAAAGAAATAATTGAATTGTATAAAACTTACGGATTAGTTTTTCAAAAGAATCAGGTGATAACCCCATTTATAAGCTTAATAAAGTTGCATAAATATTTTGAACTTACTAATATTAGTGAAGGTATTTATTATGGTACTAATAATGCTCAATTTTATTATTTCAAAATTTTGAATAAGCTTACTTGGGCAGAATTTGAGCTTATAATAACACAAGCTAAAAAAAGTGGTGAATATGAGCACTGCGATTTTGCATTAGCAGTTTTTTACAGCAAGGCAGGTTTTGATGATTTTATCCGAATTTACACTGACCACTGTACAATTGAGAAGCAACAGAAATTTCAATCTTATTTATATGAATCTATTAAAATACTTACTTTAAAATAATATATAATGAAATTTAAAAATTGGTTTTTAATGTTTATTATTGTATTTATTGTTTGGATATTACTTAACAATTCATTTCAAATTGACATCCTGATTCCAGGAATTATTGTAGCCTTTTTGGTTAGTTCATTGTTTTGTAAACGATGTAATTTATTCTCTGAAATTATATTAACTCCAAAAGCATTTGTGTACACATTTATTTATTTAGGTGTGTTTTTTATTGAACTAATAAAATCGAACCTTGATGTTGCTCGAAGAGTCTTAACTCCTTCTTTACCAATTAATCCTGGAATTGTGGAAGTTAAAACTACGCTAAAATCAAAATTTGGACGTATGCTTCTGGCAAATTCAATAACGCTTACTCCCGGCACTTTAACGGTGGAAGTTATTGACGATTCGTTTTTTATACATTGGATTGATGTTAAGGAGGATACAGTAGAAGCTGCGAGCAAAGAAATTGTTAAAAAATTCGAAAAATATTTGGAGGTAATTTATGGTTAATACAATACTCACCATCGCGTTAGTACTTATCATGCTAAGTATGGTAATTGCTTTAATAAGATTCATTTTAGGACCCAGTTCATTAGATAGGGTTGTTGCTTTCGATATTATGACCATAGCATCTATTGCAATGATTGCTGTTTTGTCAAATTTGGCAGGTCGGATAATTTATTTGGATATAGCTATAGTTTATGGTTTGTTAAGCTTTTTGGCTGTAATTATTATTGCCAAATATTTAGAAAAAAGTTTATAAAGGGAATAACCTCGGGTCAAGCCCACGAGGCATTAAGTTGTAGATCATTTTTTTTACGCAGTAAACTGCGGAGTATTAAACCCACAATGTGGGAAATAAAAATATATAACATGGAATTATTAGGAGCTATCATAACATTAATGGGATCACTGGTTTTACTCATTGCTGCCATTGGACTTATTCGGATGCCTGATATTTATAATCGTTTGCAGGTGGGCACTAAAGCCACTACGTTGGGCACTATAATGAGCCTGTTTGGTTTGTTATTAATTATGCCCGATTGGTCGGGGAAATTTATACTGCTTATCCTTTTTATAATGATGACTAATCCTGTATCATCGCATGTGGTAGCTCGTGCTGCCTATTTTATTAAAATTCCGTTTACAAGTCGCACCGTGGTTAATAAGCTAAAACCTGATGGTAATGTGATTAACGTATCGGTCGAAAACCAAAAAGAAGTAATTACAGAATCCTTAAAGCATTAATAAAATGAACTATTTACTTATAACAAGCATATTTACGGGTGTAATAATTTTGGTATTTACCTTTATCGCCATTTATCAAAAGAATATGGTGGCAGCAATAATTTCAACTGGCGCAGTAGGATTATTTGCATCTCTTATGTACTTAGTACTGGCTGCACCCGATGTGGCAATGACAGAGGCTGCAATTGGTAGTGGCTTGTCTACATTCATATTCTTTTATGTATTAAACCGCATCCGATCTACCGACAAAAAAAAATCAGATTCAGTTAAAAATGACCAGTTATGAAAAATATTTTTACACTTATGATATTGGTTGCCTTTGGTATAATGATTTATCCTTTGGTAAACTCTTTTAAGGGAAATGACAAACTCCCAGAACTAGGTAATTACTATGCTCAACCTGAAAATGTAACCAAAGTAAACTCAGCAAACCTTGTAACTGCGGTAGTAGTTACTTACAGGGGATTAGATACCTTGGGTGAAGTAAGTATTCTATTTTTAACAGCAGCCATTATTGCCTTCTTTTTAAAAAAACAAACTGGAAAACACGAAGTACGCGAGAATAGTGAAATTTTTACCACTGCGGCTAAAGTGCTTTTCCCGTTAATGATAATACTTGGAGTTTATATTTTTATGAATGGTCATTTAACACCAGGTGGAGGTTTTCAGGGTGGAGCTGTAATTGCGTCGGCTGTAATATTAATGTTGCTTGCATTCCCTGAAGTTCCAGTTAATCAGAAGCTTTTAAGCTATATGGAAAGTATTTCAGGAATTGTATTTGTGGGGCTTGCTGCACTTGGTGCTCTAATTGGTTTCGGCTATTTAGATAACGCCATTCTTCCATTGGGCACTTTTGGTAAATTCCTTAGTGCTGGTGCTGTACCTATAATTTACTCTTTTGTAGGACTAAAAGTGGGTGCCGAACTTTCAAATATACTGGTTGAATTTAAATCGGTTCAATCCAACGAATAAAAATAGAATATCAAAAGTTGGAAGTAATACACTGAGGACTTATTACTATATCAAATAAAAAAGATAAAAGAATGGAATATATAGCATTAGGAACTGGAATGTTAGTTATACTAGCCGGTTTGTGGGCAATAATGACACGGAAAAATTTAATACGTATAATTATTGGTTTTAGTCTTTTCGATACAGGAATCCATTTGGTTTTAGTTGCCATATCGTATGTAAAAGGAGGTACGGCACCAATTCTTGATAGTACTGTATGTATTCAAGATGCTGCACAAAGAATTGTTGACCCTGTTCCACAGGCACTGGTTTTAACAGCTATTGTAATAGGCTTGGGAGTTACAGCTTTAATGTTAGCCTTTGCCATGAAGATGCATAAAGAAAAAGGAACACTTGATATCCGAAGTTTTAAAGATTTAAAATGGTAGGTTTCTGTGATAATTTGACAGTCAACAGTAAACAGTCAGCAGTAGGTAGTCAATAAACTGAAGACTGAGGACTGTAGGCTGAGGACTGAGAAAAAATGATAATAACAATTAAATATATAAAACTATGATTTCACCCATTCATATAATAACCATTGGTTTAGGAGTAGCATTTGCACTGGGGTTCGTCAATAAAAAGGCGAAAAACTTTTCTGCTACCATTATGCTTGTTGCCATTGGCCTTATGGGAGCCATATCAGTAGCATGGTTAACAGCTCTTTTGCAGGGTGCTGAAACTGTCCAAATATTTACCGCTGGGTTTAAACCTCCTTATTCCATTAATTTAATGATGGGAATACACGAAGCTTTTCTTACCACGCTTATTAATGTGGCAGGACTTTTAGGCGGATTGTATTTGTTGCAATCTCTTAAAAATGCCGGCAACCATGCTATAATGGTATTTTTGGTTTTTATAATGGGACTTAATGTAATTATTATGACCCGTGATGCTTTTAACCTTTTCGTTTTTATGGAGGTAGTAAGTATTGCTACTGCAGGGCTTATAATATTAACCGAAACGGGCAAATCAATACAAGCTGGCTTTAAGTATATGTTAGCTACAGGAATTATAGCTGGAATATTATTATTGGGAATTATTTTTGCCTACTATTTTAGCGGAACCCTAAATATTGATAGTTTGGCCGAGGCAAATATTACAACTTTAAAAGGTGGTAGTGTTGCTGTACTCATGATTTTGGTTTCCATTATATTGGAACTAAAACCTTTTCCGGCAAACGGTTGGGCTTTAGATGTTTATGAAGCCTCAAACCCAGGCATTTCTGCCATGCTTTCTGCAGCATCAGCAACAGCACTATATTTTGTGTTGTTTAAAGTATTAGCTATAGCAAACGAAAATTGGTATCACATACTTACTGTTGCCGGAATGCTCACTTTTATAGGTTCAAACTTATTGGGTATAAAACAAAATAAAGCACGGCGATTACTAGGTTATTCGTCGGTAGGTCAAATGGGTTTGCTTATGGCTATTTTAGGTTTAAAACCCATATTAGGCGATAAATTGGAATTCATAGCCGCAACCATATTGGTTTCACACTATTTGGCTAAAGCTGGTCTATTCTGGTTAGCCGGAATTGTTGAAAATGATAATATAAAAAATTGGTCGGCCTTGCGTCGTAAACCTATTCTATTGGTTCTTTTCGGAACTTTCCTTTTCGTACTTATAGGCTTTCCCCCTTTTCCATCTTTTTATGGTAAATGGGAATTAATTATGCAACTCTCATCCAATCAACATTATTATGTACTTGCTTTAATTCTATTAGGTTCATTTTTAGAAGGTATTTACTTGTTTCGCTGGTTGGGTTATGCCATTAAAATGGATTTTGAAACCTTACCCGAATTGAATATAAACTGGAATAAAATTATTCCTCCCGTACTATTTGGTGTATTGGTTTATGTTGCCGGATACTTTACAAGTGCTTTAGTACCTGAACTATCTGCATTAAACTATATTCCTTTATTGTTTATTGCTGGTATATATTTTATCGATTCGTTACCCGCTTACATTAAAAACACGGTGGCTATAATAGGAATGTCAATATATGGTTATCAAATACTTCCACCTCTTTACGAGAACGATATGCTTCGTTTTATTTTTGCTGCAATATTTATTGGTGGTGGAATTCTTACGCTAACTGCTGGATATGCTTACAAGGGTAAACGTTCAGGTTTTTATCCGGTTGCTTTGCTTATGTATGCAGGTTTAGCTTACATTATTCAAGCAACAAATACATTAGAGTTTTTCTTTGGATGGGAATTGATGACTGCCGGTTCATATTTCTTAATTATTAGAGGTAAAAAATCGATGCCACACGGATTAAGCTATATGCTATTTTCAATAGCTGGAGCATATGCTATACTGGCTGGTTTTGGATTAAGCTTTGCCGGAACAGGCACTTACAATCTTAGTTCCTTAGCAGGAATCTCATCTAATATTACCATAATATTTAGTTTATTAGCCATAGGTTTTATGACCAAAACAGCCTCACTTGGCTTACATATTTGGTTACCCGGGGCTCATGCCGAGGCTGAGAGCGATGTTTCTCCTATGGTATCAGCCATTTTACTAAAAGCTGGTGTTTTCGGATTATTACTTTTAATCATAAACATGGGGCACAATACTGAAACTGCACAAATTGGCTATATCTTAGGTTGGTTGGGAGCGCTTACTGCCTTAGTGGGTAATTTGGCTGCTGCTTTCCAAGAAGATGCTAAACGCTTATTGGCTTACTCAAGTATAGCACAATTAGGTTATATATTATTTGCACTTGCTATGATGTCACATTTGGGATTATTAACTGCTATGTATTATTCAATAAATCACTTTCTATACAAAGCAATACTTTTCTTAACCATAGGTGCTGTGGTAATGCGTGTAGGCACTCATATGATGTATAAAATGGGTGGTTTAATTAAAAATATGCCATTGGCATTTATAGCCGTTTTAATAGGTATTATTGCACTATCAGGTGTTCCTCCTCTGTCAGGCTTTGGAGGCAAATGGCTTCTTTATAATGCGATATTAGCAAAAGGATGGTATTTACAAGGAGCCATGGTTTTATTTTCTGGAATAATTGCCTTTTTGTATCTCTTCAAACTTATTTATTCTGTGTTTTTGGGTCAAATGAAAGATAATTTGCGTCATGTAAAAGATATCTCTATTTGGTTTGCCATACCAGTTTATATATTAATAATTGGCATTATGATAATTTCGGCAAAACCTGAATGGGTATTGCAACCGCTTGGAGACATGATTTCGCAATGGTACCCCAATGCTGCATTAGCATGGAATGGAGGTTTAGCCACAGGACCTTACGGATATTGGAATGGTAACGGTATAATGATTACAGTGGGTATTATGTTTGTTTCATTAGCGACGTGGTTATGGATGATGAGTCGTAAAGCCGTTCAAGTAAAACAGTTTAATATTGTATACTCAGCTGAGGCACCACAACGACCTGAAACTACGCATATTTCATATAATATTTACGCTGGCTACAATAAAGCTTTGGGATGGATTGTTGCACCAAAAATTACTGCATTTTGGGATACAATGACAGAATGGATTCATTCACTTGCGCAGTATGTACGTCAATTATATAGCGGTAATGGTCAGTTATATGCAATTTATGTACTAGCCTATATAGTAGTCGTTTATTTTACAATGATATTTTAATTTTAAAATAAAATATAATGGATTTTGAGTTAAAAAGATTAGGATTTACCTTGTTGGGATTATTAATAGTTCTTAATTGGGGATTACTAATGGGAGCCGCCATGCGGAAAATAGGAGCTAGAGTTGGCAAGCGTTATGGTATTCCCTGGTTTCAGCCCTGGATAAATTTAGTCAAAAACTATGCAATACGTACTTCTTTGTCGCATGGTATCATGTTTTATTTAGGACCTGTTTTCCGGTTAAGTGGTGGTATTGGCTTATTCTTATTTATGCCTATGATAATTGGCAGTCAGCTTTGGTTAAATTATTCTTTTCAGGGCGATTTGGTATTAATCATGTATTTTCAGTTTTTTGGAATGCTCGGAATGGCTTTAGGTGCTGGTGAAGGAGGTCACCCCTATTCTGCCATAGGAATTAGCAGAGGATTATCGCAATTTACGACCATCGAATTACCCTTAACACTAGCTATTATTTCAATAGCAATTCAATACGATACCCTTTCTATTATTGAGATAGTTCAGGCTCAACAAGGTGGTTTTATGAACTGGACTGTATTTACAAATCCGGTAGCTACTATTGCTGCAATGTTGTCATTATTAGGTGTTTTAAGTCATTCTCCATTTAATTTGGTTATAGCTCCAAACGAAAACCCTATAGGGCCACCAACGGAATATCACGGTAGTTTTTTAGGCGTATTACAAACCAACCGCGCTATTTTACACGTAGTTGAAGCAGCACTATTTATGAATCTGTTTTTTGGAGGTGCTACAAATTGGTTTGAATTTTTTGCTAAAACGTTTCTAATATATTTTTGGTCGGTATTTGTTGGGGTTGTTTTTCCACGATTCCGAATTGAACAATCTGTCTCATGGTTTTTAAAAGTACCCTTAGTTATTGGTGTATTAGCTGTAATACTTTATATGTAGAACGATATAAAATTTGAAAAAATGTCTGAAGAAAAAAATATAGAACAGCCTAGCAAACAGGCTAAAACATTCGAAAATCCATATTACGCTAAGCGAGAAGTTACTGGACCCGATGGACAAAAGTTTATTGTTGATCCGATGAAAGACTATTTTAGTGACGAATGCCCTACAGTACATGAACCTAACAGCATTCCTGTTGTTGAGAAATTTCTGAACTGGGCACGTGCAGAATCACTATGGGTATTAGGATTTGGAACAGGATGTGGAAGTATTGAGATTGGACCCTTATTAACGCCTCGTTTTGATGCTTTTCGATATGGAGTTATGCCACGACCAACGCCTCGCCAATCAAATGTTTTTATTATTTCAGGCTATTTAGCTGTAAAAACATTAAAAAGGGTTATTCGTAGTTATGAACAAATGCCTAATCCAAAATATGTTTTAGCACTTGGTAGCTGTACCATTAATGGAGGTATGTATTACGATAGCTATAATACTATTAATCGTTTAGATCAATACATACCTGTAGATGCCTATGTGGCTGGCTGTATGCCCCGCCCCGAAGCTTTATTGGCCGGATTTAACAAACTTAAAGAATTGATTAAAGCCGGTAAAGCCGAAAACGCAAATGAATATGCTAAGAATTTTGATTGGTATAAAGCTAACCAAAAGAAAATAATTAAAGATTGGAATATGCCCGATTATAATTGGTAGAAGAGCTGGCGATTCGCTGATTTGTTTATCTGGTGATACAAAAAAATCATTCAAAATCAAATCAACAAATAACCAAATAAACAATTAAACAGTATATAAATGAAAGACCTTATAAATAAATTATCGAAAGCATATGAATTAAGTGATGTGGTTTACCAACGTCCGAATTTCACTTATGCAACGGCAAATAAAGAAAATGTTATTAGTCTAATTACTCAATTGCGAGATTTGGAAGGCTTTTCTCATTTTGTATTGCTCTCATGTGTCGATTGGATTGAAGATAATATATTCCAGTTAAGCTATATCTTAAATAATCCTACTCAAAAATATGATTTAGCCATTCGCTGTATGATTGACCGCAAAGAGGCTACCATGACATCAGCCCATCATTTGTGGGAGCAAATAGCTACCTATCAGCGAGAGCTAAAAGAGATGTATGGTATTGAATTTCCCGATAGCCCACGTTTAAATGAGGACTTTATACTTGAAGGCTGGGACGACATACCACCTATGCGCCGTGAATTTGATACCAAGAAATTTTCTGAAGAAACATTCTTCCCAAGAGAACGCCCTCAATCAAACGATCCGGCAACTTATATGAAAAATAAAATGCATCCCGATGAGTGGGACAATACACCCTCGAGTAAAGGTTAATATTAAACACAAAAAATCATGAGCTTATTCAATATAGATACGGACAGAAGCAAATACCCACAACCAGGTGAAGATGGCAAATTAGTGGTTGATTTAGACTCACATAAGTATGTTAAACTTTGGCAAGGCCCTAATCATCCTGGGGTAACAGGCAACATGGCACTTGAGTTAACATTGGCTGGAGATGAAATTGTTCAAGCAAAAACACATGTAGGTTATTTGCACCGTGGTTTTGAAAAACTTATAGAACGCCGCTTATTTATACAAGGCATGCAAACCAGCATACGTATGTGTGTTGCCGAACCCGATACCAATGAATATGTTTATTGCCAATGTGTTGAAGAACTTTCAGGCATTGAAATTCCCGAAATGGCAAAATGGATTCGCACCCTTGTGCTGGAAATGTCCCGCTTACAATCATTTTTGCGTGTAGTTCCTGGACAAGGTGGTACAACCGGATTGGGTATTGGTGTACAGTGGGGAATGTATATGCGCGAGCTAATTTTAGATCGTTTTGAAGAATTAACCGGTGGGCGTATTTATCATATGTATTTTACCCCAGGTGGAGTTCGTGGATTATTACCCGATGGTTTTAAAAAGCGAATGGAAGAGAGTTTAATAGAAATTGATGATTTTGTAAAGCGTATTGATGATGTAATGTATAGCAATGCTGTTTTTAAAAAACGGACCGTCGATGTAGCAGTTTTAGATCCTAGATGGGTTGATAAATATGGAATTGTGGGTCCAGTTGCTCGTTCTGCAGGATTTAAACGCGATGTACGTAAAGATTACCCCTATTTGATTTACAATCAGTTAGATTTTGAAGCAATAATCATGAACCATTCTGATATTTATAATAGGAGTCGCGTACGCTGGTACGAATTGCAGCAATCCGTTGATTTAATTCGTCAAATTATGGCTAAAATGCCTGATAAAGGAGATTTCAAAGCTCCTACACCAAACGTATTACATTGGGAAATACCAAAAGGAGAAGCTTATGTAAGGGCTGAATCATCACGCGGAGAATACGGTCTATATATGGTTACTGATGGTAGTGATAAACCACGACGAGTTAACTTAAGAGGACCTTCATATACGCAGGCTGTTTGCTTGTTAGAAGATATGCTTGTGGGAGCCAATATTGCCGATGTGCACTCCATAATGGTTTCGTTGCAAACTTGTCCTCCAGAAATTGAAAGATAATTATTGGTGATTTGAATAAATAATTTGATAATGTGATATTTCAGATATATAAAAACATCAATATTATAATAAATTGAGGATTTGGTTATTTGTTTATGATTTAAAATCACCAAACAAACAAATCACCAAATAAACAGATAAACAAATCACCAAATAAACAATAAATGAGACTTTATTCTTTTGAAAAACTTGAAGTATGGAAATTAAGCAGAGAGCTTACTAAACACATATATAGCTTAAGCAAAGGGTTTCCTGATGATGAAAAGTTTGGATTAACTAGCCAGATTAGAAGAGCAGTAATTTCTGTTACTTCGAATATTGCTGAGGGAAGCTCAAGAAAATCAGGTAAAGAGCAAGCTCGTTTTACTGAAATTGCTTTTGGAAGTTTATTGGAAATACTAAATCAATTAATTGCAGCCACCGATTTGCAGTATATTTCCAACGAAGAAGTGAATCAACTTCGTCCTTTGATTGAAGAAATAGGAAACAAATTAAATAAATTAAAAGAAGCACAACTTTCGCGTCTCAAATAACCAAATAAACTAATAAACAAATAATCAGTTAAACAAACAAATCATCAAATAAACAGCATTAAGATGAGTCTAAAAGATATATTACTTCCGTTTAAAGCTTGGGCAAATGTGGTAAAAGAACCCGTTTCACTTAAAGACCCAATGCGTGAAGGTGCTCCAAGATACCGTGGCTTTCATAAAAACGATATTGAAGCTTGTATAGGTTGTGGAACCTGCGAAGCTATTTGCGAGAACGAAGCTATTGTAATGGTTCCTGTTGATGGTGTTGAAACTAAAAGTGGTGACAGTGGTTTACGTCCATTGTTAGATTATGGTCGTTGCTGTTGGTGTGGACTTTGTGTAGATATTTGTACCACTCAATCGCTAAATATGAGTAACGAGCATACTTGGGTAGTAACTGATCCTGAGGAGCTTAAATTTATTCCAGGAATAGACAAAAAAGCTTGGGATACAAAGGAAGAAGGTTGGAAAAAGCCAGCTCCAAATTATCATTTTTATGGACAAGAACGTGTTTCTATGGATGAATTGCATGCCGAAGAAAGAGGCGATTCGTTTATTGAATTTGTTAAAGGATATTCAAAAGAACAAGCCCAATTGGAAGCCGACCGTTGTGTAGAATGTGGTATTTGTACTGCAACATGTCCGGCTCACATGGGTATTCCTGAATATATTAAAGCAATTCGGAATGACGACATGGAGGAAGGTTTACGAATTCTATATGTAACAAATCCATTGCCTGAAATTTGTGGACGTATTTGTACGCATAAATGTGAAGACGTTTGTTCCGTTGGTCAGCAAGGCGAATCGCTTTCAATCCGTTGGCTGAAACGTTACATTGCCGATCAAATACCTTCAGAAAAATATCACGAAATATTAGACACAAAAAACATATATAAAGGCGATAAGAAAATTGCCTTGGTAGGAGCTGGACCAGCCAGTTTATCAGCAGCCTATTATTTGAGTTTAATGGGGCACAATTGTACAATTTACGAAAAATTAGAACATGCCGGAGGAATGATGCGTTACGGAATACCATCGTACCGTTTGCCTTACGATCAAATTGATAAAGATGTAAAATACATTGAGGCCTTAGGTGTACAGTTCGTTTATAATACAAATGTTGATGCAACAAAATTAATAGAGCTTAACGAAAATTTTGATTCTGTTTATGTTGCTACAGGATTACATCTTGGCCGCTCTACTGGAATACCGGGAGCCGACCATGAGCATGTTTTCCAATCTATTGAATTATTGCGTAAAATAACACAGGGTGAGGAAATTATGGTTCCTGAAAAGGTGGTAGTTATTGGTGGTGGTAATGTAGCCATGGATATTACCCGTTCAATGGCTCGTTTACAAAAAGCTAAATATGGTAAAGTACAAGTTTTGGCTACCTCGTTAGAAAGCGAAGATATTATGCCTGCCGACCGTGAGGAAGTGGTTGAAGCGCGAGAGGAAGGTTCAATAATTGATCCGGGATGGGGACCAAAATCCATTGAGATTGTTGATGGAAAAATTAAAGGTTTACACGTTCATAAATGTTTATCGATATTTGACGAGAACAAAAGATTCAGCCCAAAATTTGACACCGAAGACATAAAATTCTTCGAAGCCGATATGGTGATTGAATCTATTGGTCAAGGCATGGATATTTCATACCTGTCAGAAGAATTAAAGTCGCAATTAACATTTGATCCTCGAGGCCGATTAACGGTAAACGAGAGTTTCCAAGCATCGTTACCATGGCTATTTGTTGGCGGAGATATGGTACAGGGACCTGATGTGATTCACGGCATTGCGAATGGACACAAAGCTGCCATTGGAATTGATAACTATTTAAACTCAAAAAAATAGCATAATGAATATAGATATAAGCACCACATACATGGGTTTAGAATTACGAAACCCCCTTATAGCAGCAAGTTCTGGCTTAACCGATTCTGTTGATAAAATAATAAAGTTAGCCGAACAGGGTGTTGGAGCTATAGTACTAAAATCAATTTTCGAGGAACAAATTCTTCGCGAAATTGATGCCCAGGGCGTGAATAATATGTATGGCACCTATCAGGATGCCGAAAACTACGTTTCGTTTTATACCCGCGAGCATAATTTAAATAACTATATTCAGTTAATTCAAGACGCTAAAAAGGCTGTTAATATACCTATAATTGCCAGTATTAACTGCATTTCGAATAGCGAATGGATTGATTATGCTAAACGTATTGCTGAAGCTGGGGCTGATGGAATTGAACTTAACTTATTTATAATGCCTGCTAATGCAGAAAAAACCAGTGCCGAATACGAACAGGTATATTTTGATATAGCCAACAGCATTAAGCAACACATTAAAATTCCTATAGCCTTAAAGTTGAGTTCTTATTTTTCAGGAATGGCAAATTCAATGGTTAAACTCTCACAAACAGGGATAGCCAGTATGGTTTTATTTAATCGTTTTTACTCGCCCGACATTGATTTAAATACAGAAAAAGTTGTTTCAGGCAATATATACAGTAGCGCATCTGACAATGGAAATACCCTGCGTTGGATGAGTTTATTACATGGTAAAGTAAGTTGTAGTTTAGCAGCCTCAACAGGAATCCATTCATGGGAAAGTGTAATTAAAAATATTCTGGCTGGAGCTAATGCTGTGCAAATAGCATCGGTGTTGTACGAAAAAGATATTACATATATTTCAACCATGCTGAAAGAAATGGAAAATTGGATGGTTTCAAAAAATTACAATTCTTTAAAAGAAATTACCGGAAAGTTGAGTTCCGCTAAAATAAACAATCCAATGATGTATGAAAGGGCTCAGTTTATGAAATATTTTTCAAATCATTATTAACACATTTTCAACCTGAATTATGCAACGCTTCGTCCCGAAGTTTCTCGGGAAACTTTTAATCATTTGCTATCATCCCGATAGCTGTCAGGACAGAATTATAATGAATTATAACAAATGCAAATAATTATCTAATTTTGAAAATCATTTTAATTCCCACATTGTGGGTTTTATACCCCGCAGTTTACTGCGAAAAAAAAATCATCTGCAATTTTATACCTCGTTGGCTTGCCTCGAGGTTATTCACTAGAACACTAATTTTCAATGAGATAATGTTTCTCAATAACCAACGCCTGCATTTTGCAGGTCAAGTATTTACCATAAAAATATAGAATATGAATATTGAAGATATAATTAAAGGTAAGGGAAAAACCCTATTTACTGTAAAAAAGAAAACCTCTGCATTCGATGCGGTATCAGTTTTAGATAAGGAAAAAGTTGGGGTTCTATTGGTGCTCGATGAAAAAGATAATGTGGCTGGGATTCTTTCAGAACGCGATGTATTATACAAATGTTATAATTCAGGCAAAAAACTGGAAGAGCAAACTGTTGAAAACCTAATGACCAATGTTGAAGATATTATTATTGGGAAATTGGACGACACTCCGCAACAATTAATGAATATAATGACATCTAAACGAATCAGGCATATTCCCATTATTGAAAATGAAAATATTGTAGGTATTATCTCAATTGGTGATTTAATTAAACTAGTTTTAGAAAATTCAGAAGTGGAAAGTCGAAAATTGCGTGAATATATTAAAAACCCATTTGGAGTTCATATTTATAATAAAGAGTAAAGATTTAAAAATATTTAGTGTGTCTTAGTCTGTATTATGTATAAGCTTTTGCTGTTTGATTGGTGTTATTTAATTATCAGCAATTTACTTAGTTGTAGGAAAATTATTAACTAATTTTATGCTAATTTGCTATATTTAAGGGAGTTGGTTTGCTCAGTAATTAACTCCTGCATTTTACAGATTAGAAAACTATCAATTTTCTAAGACACTCTATCTAAATTGAAAAATTATTTTCTCATATATTTTATTGTAAAATATATGACGATTATTCTATCCCACTCTGCTTATTTCAATCAAACCCTTTCTATTTTCAACTACAATTTTTTTACCCTCAAGCCTTACTATTTCATCTTTCTCAAATTCTTTAATAAATTTAATGGCACTTTCTAAGGTTATACCTGCAAAGTCAGCAATATCCTGACGGGTTAAATATTGAAATACATCTTCATCAATATAATTATCAGAAGATAAGTAAAGTAAGGTAGAAGATATTTTCCCTCGCATTTGCTTGTTCGAAAAATTATCAATTATTTCTAAAAGTCTGTGCTCGTTAAAGCTTTTTCGAGAGGTTATACGCATGGCAAATTCAGGGTTTTTTAATAATAGTTGAGTAAGAGCCTCCTTTTCAATCATGCAAATAGTAGAATCTTTAATTGCTGTGGCTGAATAAGTGTAAACATTTTCGCCAAACATGGCTGAAAACGCCATAAAATCACCTTGCTTAACTAATCGGATATTCAACTGTTTTTGATTACTCGATTGAAGATAAACCCTTGCTAAACCATTAACCATATAAAGAACAAAGGGAGCAAATGCACCTTGCTTAAAAATAGTTTCTCCTTTCAAATAATTAACTTTTGTTTTTTTACTAGCTAAAAATTCCAATTCATCCGGTAAAACAGATTTAAAACAATCTGATGTATTCTCAATGTTTTCGGTATTATCAATATTCTCGTTTTCCAAAATAAATCGTTTCAAATTATTACAAGCTAAAAATACGCATCATTTTTTAATCATCGGGATATTATTTATAATCTTTCAATGCTGTGTTTCAGGTACAACAAATTTGAAACTTATTTTTTTATATAAAAAAAACTATAATTTTTCATATTGAAAAGCTAATTACTTAAACCCAATATTCTTGCCTCGATCAAAACGGTCAGCTATTTTTGCAGTGTTAATTTATCGTTTATGAAAAGAATAGCAATTCCTGTTACAGATAATGTTCTAAGTGAATATTTTGGAAAATGTGAGTATTATGAAATATTCGAAATTGAAGAGAACCAAATTGTAAGTGAAGAAATTAAAGTTCCGCCTTGTGATGATATTCTGTTAGTGCCAGAATGGGCATTGCATCAAGGTATTACTGATATCATTACACACAGAATTGATAAACGGATAATTAAACTTTTTACAGCCAATAAAATTAATTTATATGTTGGGGTAGCTATAAATAATCCAAAAACACTTATTGACTTTTATTTGGGTGGGCACTTAAAATCAGATGGAAAAATAATAACAGAAATATTACAATAATTAATTTAAATACTTGAAATATGAAAATGTTACAAACCGCTGTACAAGAAATTGAAACAGCAGCAGAATTAGAAAAATTAATAAGCGAGAATAAAAATGTAATGGTATGCGCCGGCAGAATGGGACCTATGTGTATTCCTGTTTACGATGCTATGGAAGAATTGGAAGAAGAGCGTACGAATATAAAATTTTATTCAATGGGTTTTGATAGTCCAGAAGCTGCACCTATTGTAAATGCGCCTATGTGCAGTGGCTTTATGGGGCTGCCATTTACTGTTTATTATAAAAATGGCAAAATGGTTAAAGCAACAACCAGTATTCAAGATAGAGATCAAATTACTAATATTTTGGACGCAAATTTCGCATAAATCTTTTTTAATGAAAAAATTCTTCGAGGCTTGCCTCGAAGTTCCGCTTTCTCTCCCTTAGGGGCGATGTTCATCGACTGTTGAACAAGGTGGTAAATAAAAAAAATTTGAGTTTCAGCAATAGTTGAAATAAAATTGGCAAAACCAGCCTGCCAGTCAGCAGGTACATCGTAGGCTTGCCTTTTTTATTTTTTTATTTTGAAATTTGCAACCCGCCTGACATACGGGCAGGTTGAAATTTAATACCTCGTGGGCCTACCTCATTTATTTTTTTGAGGCTTGCCATGAGAATTATTTAATAATCCTTACTAACATGGATGAAATTTTTGATGTAATAATATTAGGTGCCGGAGCAGCCGGTTTAACCTCTGGTATATACTCATCAAGAGCTAAATTAAACACCTTAATAATAAACGAAGGTGCAATTGGCGGACAGATGATATTAACCAACGAAATTGCAAATTACCCAGGTGTTGAATTAACCAATGGGTTTATGGTAGCAAATACCATGAAAAAACAAGCCAAAGATTTTGGTTGCAAAATAAAATCGAATGTTAAAATTGAAAGCTACGATCTAAACGGCAAAATTAAAAAAGTTGTATTAAAAGACGGTAGAAGCTTTCAGTCTAAGTCAGTAATTCTAGCTCCGGGCGGTAAACCACGCTCTTTAAATATTGAAGGTGAAGATGCTTTTAAAGGAACCGGAATTTCATATTGTGCTACCTGCGATGGTGAATTTTTTATGGATAAAGAACTTATTGTTGTTGGTGGTGGAAATTCAGCTCTTGAAGAAGCGGTTACACTTACAAAATATGCAACAAAAGTCACCATTGTACATCAGTTCGATCAATTTCAGGCTTTTGAACATGCCATTCTGGAAGCGAAAAATAATCCAAAGATTGAGTTTATCATGGAGTCAGAATTAAGAGGCTTTTATGGAAATGGAAAACTTAAAAAAGTATCTATTGAACATTTACCTTCGGGCAAAATAAGCGAAAAGAAGATTGATGGTGTGTTTATTTTTGTGGGTTATTTACCACAAACCGAACCCTTTGCTCAAATAGTTAACGTTAATGATAGAAACGAGTTTGTTGTTGACACCGATATGAAAACCAATATACCCGGAGTATTTGCAGCTGGCGATTGTATTGCAAAACGATATCGCCAAGTAACAACGGCTGTTGCCGATGGAACAATTGCGGCTTTAAGTGCAGCTGACTATTTAAGAACTCAAAATAATTAGAAAAAATGAAAGAAAAACTACAATACGTACCTATAACGTTATATTCCATAATTATGGGGCTAACAGGATTGGCAATTGCATTAAGTAAGTTTGCCGCAATGAACTGGTTACCTGAAAGCATTTACATTGGTGTACTTTATTTTTCTTCAAGCTTGTTTATTATTATTTCGTTAATGTATATTGCGAAAGTATTTATCGATTTTAATGAAGCAAAAACAGATTTTAGGCATCGAATAAGGATTAATTTTTTTTCAGCTATTTCCATATCGCTATTATTACTTTCAATTGCTTACCACCCAATAAACCATTCCATTTCATTAGTATTATGGTGGGTAGGAGTTGTTAGTCATACTTTTATAATGCTTCACACAATAGCATTTTGGATTCAGCATAACTTTGAAATACATACGTTTAATCCTGCTTGGTTTATTCCCGTTGTGGGAAATATTATAATACCTATAATGGGTGTGGAATATATGTCAGTTAGTTTTTCATTTTTCTATTTTGCAATTGGAGCATTCTTTTGGATAATTTTGTTTGCCATTTTTCTAAACAGGGTGATTTTTCACGACCAATTACCAACTAAATTTATACCAACCTTATTTATTTTAATAGCTCCCCCTGCAATTGGATTTATTTCATATTACAAAATAACACAGCAATGGGATTTATTTGCAGAGTTCTTAATTAATATTGCATACTTTTTTGTTATTCTCTTAATATTTTTATTTAAAAGTTTCAAAAATATTAAATTCTTTATTTCATGGTGGGCATTTACCTTCCCTCTTGATGCAATTACAATTGCCTCTGTTTTAGCATATCAAATAACAAAAAAGCCAATATACATGTATGCTTCATGGGTTGGATTAACACTAGCTATTATTTTCATAGTAATTGTAACTTATAAAACAATAGGTAAAATACGACATGGTGAAATTTGTATAAAGGAAGACTAGTGTCAAGGCAAGCATAACAGTAGTTTAATAAAATAATAATATTTGATGCATTTTTAACTACTTAGAGTTTGTCCATTAAGTATCTGTTTTATTAAAATAATTGTCATTTTTATTTTTAATAATCATAGTCTTCAGTTAACAAAAGGCTAATGTCCTTACAGAACTGTATTAGAGACTATTACATTGCCCTGTGCGCTGCCCAGGGCTATTGATTTAAGACTTTCAGCCTTTTTTT